>NZ_DATIDM010000124.1:0-12299 GCF_035456225.1 Flavobacterium sp.
TAATAGTTTAAATTAAGCAGCATTCATTCCTGCGCTAAAAAAATTAAGCAATGCACCTGGACGATATACCTATCGGACTCTTTTTTTTACTGACATGCTTGTTGGTGATATTTTCCATTGACGGAGGCTACAGGGTTGGAAACAGGGTTCACAAAAAATCCGACCAGGAAAAGGAGTCGCCCGTATCCGGTATTTCGGGTTCCATTTTAGGCTTATTAGCCTTTATTTTGGTTTTCACCTTTAACATTGTTTCCGAAAGATACGATACAAAAAGAGCACTTGTTCGTGAGGATGCCAATGCCATTCGAAGCGCATGGCTCAGATCCGAGTTTCTTGAGGAACCAGACCGCAGTAACAGTCAAAAACTGATTAAAGAATATGTCAACATGCGCGCCAATCTCCCCAATATTCTATTGCCTTCTCAACAAACATCAGCCAAAATAGAAAAAACGATAGACAAATCATCCAAAATCCATTCCCAGCTCTTTGATATTGCAGTCGCAAACGGAAAAAAAGACTTGAATTCAGACATAGGCGCTTTATATGTTGAAGCGATAAACGACATAATCAGCACTCACTACGAAAGAGTCGCCGTCGGATGGCAAGCAAGGGTTCCGAATGGATTTTGGCTTGTGCTCTTCATCTTAATAATCCTGTCCATGTTTTCAGTTGGGTACCAAATGGCCATTGCCGGATCCAGCCGGTCGTGGTCAACACTCATTTTAGTATTCTCTTTTTCGCTTGTAATCACTTTGATTGCGGTACTGGATCGACCACAGAACAATTTCATCAGGGTTTCACAACAGCCAATGATTGATTTACAGGAATTCATCAATTCAGACGCAAAATAAACAAACCCAGAACAAATTAACCCTGGGTTTTATCATTGATATGTAAAAAAATTAAGGGATTTGGGCAACACCGGTTCCACTAACCGTGCTGTCATATTCCTTTTCTTCCAGATCTTCGGTTTGCTTGCCTATTTTTATTTTAGGATTCTCCTGTGTTCCCGTAATGGTAATCGGAATACCGATGATTCCAAAAGGAGGTAATCCCAAACGCATTTTCAGATTCAGCTTACCGTCAAGAGAAACCTGTCCTTCGATTCTCGGGCGGAATCCGGAGACTTTAAATTTGAACCGCTCAATGGTCATGATGTTGTTTTTCACCGTGGTTTTAATATCGATATTCGAAAGCTTCGGATCCTTCATTTCATCGTGATTCGTTTTCTTACCTACCGTATTAAACAGTTTATAGCCTTTCATTTTCACATCCCGAACCGACAAAACTCCCCCGCCTTTCAATGAAGGATAAATAGGATCCATATTCCCATCCAAATGACCGCCGATCGTATAATCCAAAGAAACGATTCCTTCAGCACTTTCGGCCGCAGAAGCCATTTCACGAAACATTTTTATCTCATTGTAAGCCTTTTTTACATCAAAATCTTCCGCCTTGATTGAATAATCAAAAGCAGCCTTTTGAGATGACAACGCATTATAAGTCGCATTCATCGCAAACGGACTTCCAATCAACGTAAATCGGGCATCTTTCATCTTAATCGTTCCGTCTTTCATCGCCACACCCCCATTCAGTTTATCAATATTCAATCCCTGAAAATTGACTTTTTGAGCCCTGGCTTTGAGATCGAAATCATAATTGGGAGGAATCACCACAACCCCTGTTCCTTTCTTCTCTTGTTCCGGAAGATTTTCATCTGAAGTTGCAACACTTACCGAATCCACAGGAACAGAAGTCATAAATTCATCCACATTAATATAATCAGAATCTACCGAGAATTCCCCTTTTAGGACGGCTTTATCCGACATGACAAAATTGATGACATTCTGCATTTTTCCGTTCATTCTAAAATCGGACTGACCATAGACCGCACGGAAATCTTTAAAATACATATCATTCTGATTGAAGGTAAACAGGCCTTCTTTAATAACAAACGGCAAAGGAAGGTAGTCCGATTTTGTTCGGATATCCCGCAAAACCAAAGTCCCTTTATTATTCAGCCTGTTGTAATTCCCGTGTACCGCATCACTTTGCGTTCCTTTCAGACTCACATCTGCCTTCACGTAACCCTGAACATCAAGATCTTTTCTGGAAAAAACCTTATAGATACGTCCTACGTCCAATTCCCCTTTGGCTTTAATATCGTATGCGATATCGTCGAAATTCTGCAGATCCGCATCAATAAAAATCGGTTTCCCTTCAAAGTTAAAGCTGCCCGGTCTAACCGCGATTTTTAAATCTTTATACTGCCCGGTTGTATTCAAAACACTGGCCGAGAGATTTATATTATCGATCGGATTCGGATAATATTCTGTTTTTATAGCCCCATTCTGCCATACCAAATCGCCTTTCGTTACCGGGAACAAACGCGCATTCTGATCAAATTTCCCATTGGCTTTAATATCCGCTTTTAGAATCCCTTTGAAACTCATATTTTGAAGCCCTATGGCACGGTTCAGTTTCCCTAAATCGAGTTGTGATTTGATTTTAGCATTGATATCAGGTGTTTCCAATCCATTCACTACAGCAATCCCGCTGAAATAGTCTTTACCGACATTGAAAAACAACGAGTCGACTTTCACATACATTTTATCAGTATTTAACGCAGGGATTTTTGTATCGAAATTCAGGTAAATGCTCGATGCCGGGACATTGGCTTTCTTATACGAGACAAAACCGTCGCGGACCTTCATATTGAACATCAAATCCGGATTCTGGTTTTTAGACACATCTGAAACCCCTTTAAGCACCAGTAAAAAATCTGTTTTGCCGCTTATTTCAGCTTGTTCGAGCCATTTTATGTATTGAGGTGGCAATGCTGTAAAAAAATCGTGCAGTTGGCTGTTTTGGGATTTCACACTTAAATCGATATCATAACCACTCTTTAGAATGTTCAGTTTCCCGTTAAAATCAATAGGAAGTTTGTTTAAAATCAGATTGTTCTGCTGAAAAACGAATTCCAGTGAATTGGTATTGATTCTTGTAATCAATTCAGCATCCACTTTTTTATTTTTAAGATATTCCTCTCCTTCAAAAACCAGATCGAAGGAAGTAATAGAGGCTTTGGTTTTCAGGTCAAAAATCGCTTCATGCAAATCGCCTTTTCCTATATAATCAAACCCTTGGGCAGTTATCAGAATGTCAGATGACTTGTCATCATACACAAAACGACTGTCCTGAATAACTATTTTATCGAGCCTCAAGGAAGCTTCAGACTCGTCTTTTTTCTCTTTCTTACTTTCGGAAACATAAACATTGTAATTCGCCTCCCCTTTCTCATTTATTCTGACATCGATTTTAGCCTTTGAAATAAAAATCTCATCGATTTTAACTTCTCCCCCAAAAATAAGCGACTTGATATTGATCCCGAAGGCAACTTCTTGCGAAGAAACCAGATTCTGCTTGGCAAAGGGCGCCGAACCTTTCAAAGAAAAATCCTCAACCGTAAGGGTTAACGAAGGAAAATGCTTGAAGAAGTAAAGATTGGCTTTGGAAAAATTCAGTTCACCTTTCAGTCTTTTATTGGCCAAACCCCTAACCTCCTGACCAATTTTACCCGGAAACAAAATCGGCAATAAGTACATGAGAAGCAATAGAGACCCAATCGCTATTACAGTGATTTTTAATATTTTAAAAATTAAAGGCTTGCGATTCGTAGTCATATTACAAAATTACGAAGCCATTTCGTTTTATAATGTATTTCCCTACTTAACGCCCTATATACTCGTTAAAATGCTTCCTTAAGAAAATAAAAAAGAGGGAATCAATTCCCTCTTTCTATCCAATCGTTTATTTTTTTCTCGAGCAGCGCCAAAGGCATTACTCCGGACTCCAGTACTTTTTGGTGGAACAGCCTGATGTCAAATTTATCTTTCATTTTATTTTCGGCCTTTTTACGAAGCTCGATAATCTTCAGTTGTCCAATTTTATAGGATAAAGCCTGGCCCGGCATTGCCATATAACGCTCTACTTCCGAGATGATACTTGCTTCGCTTTCCGCTTCATTTTCCAAAGAATATTTAATGGCCTGTTCACGTGTCCAGCCTTTGTCATGCAAACCGGTATCGACCACCAGGCGGATAGCCCTGTGCATTTCATTACCCAACATTCCGAAATACTGGTACGGATCGGTATACAACCCTAATTCCTTACCTAAACTTTCCGTATACAAAGCCCATCCTTCGCCATAAGCACCAAACCAATTGAACCTTCTGAAATCAGGCAATTCTTTATTTTCCTGCTGCAGCGAAACCTGGAAATGATGCCCTGGAATCGCTTCGTGCAAAAACAAATCCTCGTCACCATAACAATTGTATTTTGTCACATCCGGAATCGGCACATAGAAAATCCCGGGTCTTGAACCATCGGCAGTTCCCTGAATGTATTCTGCACTGGCTGTTTTTTCACGAAACGCTTCCACTCTTCGGATTTCAAAGGGTGTTTTAGGCTGCAGTGAGAACAGTTTATCCACATTAGGTTTGATTTTTTTATGGATGGCCTCGAAATTCGCGATTACCTCTTCCGGTTTTTTGAAAGGCATCAATTCCGGTTTATTCCGAACATAATCGAAAAATTCCACGATCGTTCCCTTAAAGCCGACCTGCTCCTTCACCTTCTCCATTTCCGCTTTTAAACGCGCCACTTCTTTCAGACCTAATTCGTGAATATCGGCAGGTTTCTTATCGGTAGTAGTCCATTGTTTTACATAGACCGCATACAGCTCTTTTCCACCCGAAAGGCTTCCAATTCCGCTTGTTTTCCTGGAAGCCGGGAGGTATTTATCATTTAGAAAATCAGCCATCTTTCTAAATTGAGGCATCAGTTTTTCTGCTATTACCTTGGTGTAATCCGCCTTCAGGGAAAGTTTTGCTTCTTCTGAAAACGTTTTGGGCATTTTTTTAATAGTGGAATAGAAAATATTATCTTCAACATTTTCGGTAATCTGTCCTTCGAATTGCGGAATTACTTTTTCCGTAAGTACCGCCGGCAGAACCATTCGCTTTTGGATTCCTTTTTCCATATAGATTATCGCCGAATCTATCCAAACCGAATACAACTCCATCCTCTTCAGGAAATTACGATAATCTTTTTCCGTCTTAAATGGCTGGGCGTTGCTCCCGCTTGCAAATTGAGACATGGTCAGATGCGTACCCGAAAACTGATGAATCGGCATCAGATTAGCCTCCTGCTCCAATAGATCTTTCCCTATGGCCGTTTCCCATTTAATGATCTGATAACTGATTTTCTCTTCAGATGTAAGACTAGTCGTATCAACTTCCGAAAGTTGTTTTTCATACTTATCGAAAAATTTCCCTTGTTTTTCCCTATAGGCATCCGTCATCTCAAACACAAACTGATCATTGTACTCGTTTTGACCGTTAAGCGTCGCATCCAAAGGATTTAGCGCATTCTTTTCCTTGAAATAATTTTCGGTTACCGATTTAAAATCAACGACCATCTTTTCTTCTTTTTTACAGTTTACAAAAAGCAATGAAGTCAACAAAACCGAAGCTATAGAAAGCTTTTTTTTCATATTTCGAATTATTAAATATCAAATAATTTTATCCGTGATATACTCTTGATGCTATAATTTTCCCGTCACGAACTTCCAGAACCTCAGCCACCAGCATATCTTCTTCGCCATCCACCTGACGGATGTATTCCATAAAAATCCTATCGGTATTTGCTGTCAGTGAAGTTACTTTATAATGAAGGCTTGGCAAACGGTCGAACGCATCCTGCCACCAGTTGCGCATCGCCTCTTTCCCGACAACCAACCCGTTTGTTTCCGGCTGACGGATTTTTAATTTCGGGCTGAAATGTTGAGCTTCATCATCATAAAGCGCTAATAATTTTTCCAGTTGTTTTGTATTGAATGCCTCAAACCAACGAAAGGCTATTGATTGTAATGTTTCCGGACTCATCTTGATTTTATTGATAACACAAATATTGGAAATAAAATCCAAATCTGCATCACTCCTTTTTTCTTATCTTTGAATCTATGAAGATAGAAGGTCAAATAGAAAAAATATCGCGTTTTGAACATCTGGAGCTTTTAGCCAACCAGATTGTGGAAGGTTTTATTTCAGGAATGCACAAGAGTCCGTTTCATGGTTTTTCTGCCGAATTTGCCGAGCACAAAATCTACAATGCAGGCGAGAGCACCAAACATATAGATTGGAAGCTATACGCCAAAACCGATCGTTTATACACGAAACGCTTTGAAGAAGAGACCAATTTGCGCTGCCATTTGATTATTGACAATTCGTCTTCCATGCATTATCCGAAACTGAAAGAGGGTCAGTTCTTCTATGAAAACAAGATTGGGTTTTCTGTACTGGCTTCGGCAGTTTTAATGAATCTTTTGAAAAAACAAAGGGACGCTGTCGGGTTGAGCATTTATTCAGACTCCTATGATTATTATGCACCGGAAAAAGGAAGCGACCGTCATCATCGCATGCTTTTGAATCAGTTGGAATTGATTTTGCAAACGCCGAAAGAAGCAAAAAGAACAGACACGATAACTTACCTGCACCATATTGCCGAAAAAATGCACCGCCGTTCCATGATCATTTTATTTACGGATATGTTTCAGGGTGAAGATGACGAACGATTGTTCAAAGCACTGCAGCACTTAAAACACAACAAGCACAAGGTGGTTCTGTTTCATGTAATCGATAAGAAAACCGAATTTAATTTTGATTTTGACAACGCTCCACGAAAATTCATCGATGTAGAAACCGGGGAACAGGTAAACCTATTTGCCGAAAACATCAAAAGCGATTACGAAAAACTGGTTGAAGCTTACTTTGAAAAGGTCGCCAACACCTGTTCGCAGTACAAAATAAAATACGTTCCAGTTTCTGTAGACGAAAAATTTGAAAAAATATTGACCACCTATCTTGTTGAAAAACAAAAGTTTGGATAATCGAGTTGAAAAAAAATAAATTATTTTCACCAAAACATTTGGAAGAGTTGAAAATGGTTGTATATTTGCATCCGCAATAAAGCACTGGTTTGGTAGTTCAGTTGGTTAGAATACATGCCTGTCACGCATGGGGTCGCGGGTTCGAGTCCCGTCCAGACCGCCAGTCAAGAGTAAAGAAAGCCTTTCGAAAAGAAAGGCTTTTTTGCCCTCTTAGAAAATATTAAAAACAGTTGTGTTGTTTAGGTACGAAAGTACCAGGTTTAGTAGTTAGACCAATGAAAGGCTTTCCATTTTTATGGAGAGCTTTTTTAATTTAAACCAACAAGCACTTTCACAAAACTGAAAACCAATCACTTAAAAAAATATTGGTTTTTTTTCGAAAAAATATTGCATAAGGACAAATTTCAGCTTACTTTTGCAACGCAATAAAGCACTGGTTTGGTAGTTCAGTTGGTTAGAATACATGCCTGTCACGCATGGGGTCGCGGGTTCGAGTCCCGTCCAGACCGCCAGTAACAAAAAGCTTCGAGAAATCGGGGCTTTTTTATTTTCAGCCCATATGTTTTACGTTTATATCCTATATTCTGCAGAAAGCAACATCTACTACAAAGGATACACAACTAACCTTGAAAAACGTTTTGAACAACATAATTCCGACAAAAGTACTTACACTGCATCAAAGGGAATTTGGAAAATAGTATATTTCAAAGCCTATGAAACCAAAAGAGAAGCCTTGATTGAAGAAAAAAGATTAAAAAAACTAAACCGAAAATCTTTAGAACGATTACTCGGACAAAATTACAATACACACCTATCATCTCGTCTTTAAGACGAGACGGGTTCGGGTCCTCTCGTCATTAGACGAGACCAGTAACAAAAAAGCTCTTCAGAAATGAGGAGCTTTTTTTATTCTTAAAAAACCGATTTTATCACTTCCCTCTAAAGCATAGAGCTTTAAAAAATCAGCATCTCATTTTAAGCACTCGGAAATCATGCTTTATTTTGTTGTTTTTTAAAAAAATTACACAAAATTCGTACATTGCATACCAAATTAAATAAACTTACCACACATAACCCATTGGAAATAAAGCAATAATCATATTATGAAAAAAAACTACTTCATCTTTGCGCTTTTTATTCTACTCATTTCACCAATAACTCCGGTTTTTGCACAAACTCCGGTTTGCGGTGGAACATTCACCGACCCGGCAGGACCAAGTGCGAACTATGCAAATAACTCTGATTATACCGTAACAATCTACCCAAATGCTCCTGGAGAATTTGTCACCGTCACTTTTACTACCTTCGCTACGGAAGCAAACTGGGATGGCCTATATGTTTTTAATGGAAATTCCACCGCTTCTCCACAAATTAGCAGCGGAAATCCAATAGGAAATATTCCGGGCGGTATGCCTGGCGCTTATTGGGGGACAACAATCCCGGGACCATTTACTTCCTCTAGTATCGACGGCAGTTTAACATTTCGATTTAGAAGTGATTCATCAAATACAAGTACAGGCTGGATAGCAAATGTAACTTGTATCCCCCCAGCAACATGTATAGCCCCGACCACTCTTTCAATAAGCAATGTAACACAGACATCTTCCGTCTTGAGCTGGTCAAGCACAGACGCAACACAATGGGAAGTGTTATTGCTCCCAGGAAGTAGCGTTCCAACAGCCAATCAGACAGGAATCATAACCTCTGCAAATCCGTTTGTTTTCACAGGATTAAGCTGCGGAACATCATATAGAGCTTACGTAAAAAAAGTATGCAGTCCTTCCGACTCAAGTTCATGGTCAGGACCTGTAACTTTCACAACTACCGGAGGTTGTCCTCCACCAGTATACTCAACATGTGATGGAGCCAATTCCTTATGTGGTGCATTTGGAGTGCCATTCCCAAATACTACAGGGGTTGCCCCTCAGGGAACAATGGGCTGCCTTTACACAACTCCAAATCCAACATGGTTCACCTTTTCAGTAAATAGTCCCGGACTTATTAATTTGGGAATTGATCAAAGAACCCCGGGAAGCCCCACACAGAACCTTAGTGTCGACCACATTATTTATGGTCCTTATTCCTCACCCCTAACTCCTTGTAACGGGCAATTAACCCCCGACAAAATAGTTAGCTGTGGCAATTCCCCTTCTTTTACTGCTACTCAGTCAGGACAATATTATTTGATGGTGATGAACTTTAGCAATCAGCCGGGATATATCACGATTACAGAATTACCTACAACAACAGCTTCTTTAGAATGCACAGGCTTCCGCTTAAACGCATTTTTAGATGCCAATTCAAACGGGTTGAAAGATGTGGGAGAACAAAGCTTCCCACATGGACAATTTACACATGAGAAAAACAACGATGGAAACGTTCATTATACTGTATCATCAACAGGCATGACAACCATTATTGAAGGAAATCCGGCAAATACCTATGATTTTGCTTTTCAAATAGACACTCCGTATTCCCCTTATTTCACACTTGCTTCTCCTTCTTTTAATGACGTATCGGTTCCAACAGCAGGTGTAACAAATATCAACTTCCCTATTGTGGCCTCAAATCCGTATAATGATCTTGACGTAAACATTACCCCAATAGGACAACCTCGCCCTGGATTCACTTACAAAAACAGAATTCTGTATAAAAACAACGGAAACCAAACCATAAACGGGACAATTACCTTTGCAAAAGATGATGTCCTGTCTATTTCCAACATCTCGCAAACAGGAACCACATCAACGGCCAATGGATTTACTTACGATTTTATTAATTTACTGCCATTTGAAAGCAGAACAATCGAAGTTTCCATGCAGGTTCCTACTATACCTACGATTCAAATAGGTCTTCTTTTAACCAATACCGCAGCAGCAACTATTCTTTCCGGCAGTGATGCAATCATCTCAAACAACAATTACACATTGTCACAACAAATAGTAGGTTCTTATGATCCGAATGACATTACCGAAAGCCATGGAAACGAAATTACACATTCAACTTTCTCAGCAAATGACTATTTATACTATACAATTCAATTCGAAAATACAGGAACAGCTTCCGCTATCAATGTAAGAGTCAATAATGTCCTGAGTCCTGAATTAGATGAAACATCGATAAAAATGGTACATTCAAGCCATGGGTATGTAATGGACAGAGTTGGCAGTACCCTAAACTGGGAATTCGAAAACATCATGCTGCCGGCGACGAGTCAAAATCCGAACACGAGTAAAGGGTACATCGTCTACAAAATAAAACCTAACCCAGGTTATGCCATTGGAGATATTATCCCAAATACCGCTTCTATTTATTTTGATTTTAATCCCGCAATTACAACCAATACTTTTAATACGGAATTTGTTTCACAGCTTTCTGTAAGCGAATTTGAAAATGACAATTTCATTTTCTATCCGAATCCTGTAAAAGACATAATCACTGTTTCGGTTAAAAACAATCAGAAAGAAATTTCAAATATCACTATTTACGATATTTCCGGAAAAATTGTTCTGAACAAAACATTCTCAGCTTTGAGCGTATCCGAAACAATAGATTTGTCACAAGTATCCAAAGGGATGTATTTTATGGAAGTCACCACGCAATCAAATTTAAAAACGATTAAAAAACTAATAGTTGAATAGCAAAAGCCCCGATTAATAGGGGCTTTTTTATTTTTAATACTATATTTGTTTTTTACCAGAATCACATGAAAAACCCTCGTCTGGCATTACTAATCGGTATTTTCTGCATTTCCGTTTTTCCGATTCTGGTAAAATGGACTCCTGTTTCTGGTTTAAGTTCGGCTTTTTACCGAATGGCGATTGCAGCTGCCATAGCGCTTCCAATCGTGTTGCTCAGAAAAAAACTCGAAATTCCAAATCAAAAAACCGCACTGATTATAGTACTTGCCGGAATCTGTTTTGGATCCGACATCGCCGTTTGGAACATCGCCATTCAGCAATCTTCAGCAACACAAGCTACCTTATTAACCAATTTAGCTCCAATTTGGGTCGGATTGGGCATGTTTTTCTTTTTGCCGGAAAAACCCAAAAGAAATTTCTGGATCGGAGCCTTCTTCGCTATTTCAGGGATGATTGTATTAATCGGATATGAAACTTTTTACCAGTTAAAATTCGATATCGGTTTTTGCTTCGGAGTGCTTTCAGGAATTTTTTACGCCGCTTACATCCTGTTGAGCAAATACGTTCTAAACCAAATGCAGCCTATAAGTTTCATGACTTACAGCATGAGCGTTTCAAGTGTTTTTCTTGCTGTCGTATTATTGATTTTCAAACAACCTTTTTACGGATTTTCAGCCACCGTTTGGAGTATATTGTTCGTTCAGGGAGTCCTGTGCCAACTGATTGCATGGACACTGATTAGTTATGCCACTCAAAAAATGGAAGCCAACCGCGTTTCTCTCAGCCTACTCAGTCAGGTGTTAATTACTTCAATTATTGCATGGATTTTCCTGAAAGAAACCATAACCCTTCAAATGATTCTTGGTGGTCTTATCATCTTGTTCGGTATCAGCATCACTTTCTACAGAAGAAATCAAAACTAAAACCAAGAACTTCTGTATTCCCAAGCTTTTGCAAGGAACAATCCTAAATAAATCACACTGACTACGAATTTCATAAAGGTGGAAGTCAGAAAACCAATAAAAGAACCAGCCGCTGCTTTCATTGCTCTTTTATGATCCTTACTGTCATAAATCAGCTCCCCGATTAAAGCACCCACAAACGGACCAATAACCACACCCAAAGGAATTGGCGCTATCAGACCAATAATCAGTCCTATATTCGTTCCCCAGACTCCATACGAGCTTCCGCCAAATCGTTTTGTCCCTTTTGCCGGAATCACATAATCCAAAACAGTCACGATCACCACAATCAGCAATGTAATTCCCAAAACCCAATAATTATTCGGAACCGCTTTGGTGAGGTACAACAATAGCAATCCGACCCAACTGACAGACGGTCCAGGCAATACAGGAAGAACACTTCCCAAGAGTCCAACAATCATAAATACAAAACCGGTAATTAATAAAAAGTATTCCATCTTTTTTTTACTATTTTTGGCACTTAAAATTACACATTTACGATGTCTAAAAAACTTTTTGCCTTAACTGTCTTTTCACTAACGGTTTTTTCCTGTCAGCTTTTTGACAAGAAGACCCCGTCTGAAGACGAATTACTGCAAAAAGAACTGAAAAAAATCGACTGGAAAAAAGTAGATGCATTTCCATCGATCGATGCCTGTGATGTCATTACTGATGAAGCCCAGCGCAAACAATGTTTCTTCGAATATCTGACGCAGACCATTCAGGAGAAATTGAGTGTTGACACTT
>NZ_DATIDM010000125.1:0-2223 GCF_035456225.1 Flavobacterium sp.
CTGGCAACTTACCGCGGTAACAATGAGGTTGCAAAATTCCTGGTCGCAAATGGAGCGGATGTAAACGGAACCAGTAATTATGGGACACCTTTAATGGCGGCAGTCGTAAAAGGAAATTTAGAAATGATAAATGTGCTTTTAGAGCATAAAGCCGATACAAGCATAGCCGATCAGAGTGGTAATACTGCTTTGATTTATGCAGTGCTTTTTAAAAAGTATGAGATAGTCGGTTTGCTGGTAAAAGCGAATGCCGATATAAATACTAAAGATATTCGTGGAAAATCTGCCGTAGATTATGCCACAATGACAAACGATGATAAATTATTACAACTTCTAAAAAAATAAGGTTATGAAAAAAATTACGCTTTCAATGTTAGTTTTTATGTTTGGGTTAGTGGGTTTTTCACAAACCTATTCAACAGGTACAGTTCAATTTTTTACTAATTATTCCGGAAAAGTTGATGTTACCAGCTCTACAGTTACTTTAACCTTAATAGGACCATCGGGAAGTTGGCTGGGTGTGGGTTTTAACGCTCCGAATTTAATGAATGATTTTGGTAAGGATGTTGTTATTTTTGATGGGACCAACATGACGGACAGAAGTTTTGATGGGTTAGGTGTGGAACCTCCAACTGATACCCAAAACTGGACCGTTACTTCAAATGTTATTAACGCAGGGGTAAGGACTGTTACGGCTACTAGAAGTAGAGTAGCGGCAGAGGGGACAGATTTTACTTTTCCGTTTTCTGCGCAACCGCTGCAATTGACTTATGCCAGAGGAACTTCATTGACAGTTACCTATCACGGATCCGGGAATTGCGGAGCAACAAATGCAAATCTGGGAGTGGATGGCTTTGATTTGAACAGTTTTAAAGTGTATCCTAATCCTGCTGCAGATTTTGTGAAAATTGAATTACCGAACCTGGTTTATGAAGCTGACATAGTTGTTTATGACATTCAGGGTAAAAAAGTCAAACAATCAAAAGTAACTTCCGATAATAATACAATGGATTTGTCCGGATTGACAAATGGCTCTTATTTGCTGAATATAAAAACAGCCAATGGACAAGGTGTAAAAACCCTCGTAATCAATTAGTGTATGAGGAAAATTTTACTGTTCATTTTGATGTTTCCCACATGTGTCTTTTCTCAAGACGATTTACTTGCGGAGATAGATACTGTTAAAGCTGACTCTAAAGTAGAAGCTGCCTTCAAAGGACTTAAAATAGTCAATTTAGAATCTACAAAATTGGCTGCAAAAGGCGATTTTTATTTCATAGTAGCACACCGATTCGATTATGTGAATCACGGTTTCGATGATTTCTTCGGAATGGATAATGCCAATACACAGCTTAAATTCGTATACGGCGTATCTACATGGCTTACAGTCCACGCTTCAAGAAGTGGTTTTCAGGAGACTTATGAGCTGGCAGCCAAATACAGATTAAAAGAACAGGAGAAAGATGGTTTTCCGGTTTCGCTCGTCGGATTCAGTAGTATTGCGGCTAATACAGAGATGAAAGAAGAAGATTATCCAGAAATGGAATTCGCAAATCGTTTGAGTTATGTTACCCAATTGTTGGTTTCGAGAAAATTCAATAAGAATCTTTCGTTAGAGCTGGCACCAACTTATTTTCATGAAAATACGGTACGTGATATTTTAGACGAAAACGGAGTGCCTATTTTACCGAATCCTCAAAATAACAGTCAGTTTGCCATTGGTATGGGGGGAAGATATAAGATGGCAAAACGTTGGTCTGTAAATATTGATTATGCTGCACATTTGAATCGTGCTTCGGAATCAATATACAGAAACCCACTATCCATAGGGGTAGATCTGGAAACCGGCGGACATGTTTTTCAAATGCATTTTACCAATTCCAGGGCAATGCACGAAACAGGTTATTTAGGCCAGACAACCGGAGATTGGTCAAAAGGAGAAATCTGTTTCGGATTTAATTTGCTTCGCGTGTTTTAGCCTCAAAAATAATAATAAACGAGGTTGTCTCATAATGCTTAAATGGATTAGCATCTGATAATCATCTGATAATCATACATGTCATAGAAGATTTACTACTCGCAAAAAAATAATTGACTTATATGGTTTCCCAAGAGGAATACAGTAAGGGTTAAGGATAATAAAAGATAAAGAGGCTGCCTTTTTGAGACAGCCTCTTTTTTAGAGTGTTATTTTTTTGAGTGTTATTTTTTTGAGTGTTATTT
>NZ_DATIDM010000126.1:0-17002 GCF_035456225.1 Flavobacterium sp.
ATTTGATTTTCCAAATGTCTGACTTTCTAAAATATCCAACTTCTAAAATGTCTAATCTTCTAAAATGTCTGTCATAAATTCGTATCGCCCCTGAGTTTTCTGAAATTCGTTCGGGCATCGACAAAATGAATGCTGTCCTGATGGTTGAAAATCACCTTTTCATAAAGCGCTTTTGCTTTCTCGACATCATTTAAATTTTTGCGATAAATTTCGGCAGAATAAAACAAGGCTTCATCAGTATAAATACTTTCCTTGTAATCGTCCAGAATACGCTGGTAGTAAAGTAACGCCTGTTGGAAATCGTTTTGTTTTTCATACAATTGCCCAATCTTCAGCAGCGTTTCATCTTCTATGGCCTGACCTTTGTGCTCTGTTAAAATCGCTTTAAAGCCAACCAATGCCTCTGCATCTTTGTTTTGATACAGTTTGAAATCGGCTTTAGCAAATTTCTTTAAGGCAACCTGTGTGCTGTCTTCCACCGTATTGTCGCTGATAAGCAAAAACAATTCCAGCGCATCATTTGCTATTAATTGAGAAGAAGATGCTTTAAGGACCTTAAACTGTTTTTGCGCCCATTCGAAATCGCCTTTAAAATAACTGGCTTTGGCCATTTTCAGACTGGCCTGATGTCCGATTTCGTCATTTTTCAGATCTTCCTCAATCTGGCCGTAATAGATAATCGCCTGATTAAATTTCTCATTCAGCAGTAAAATATCGGCCAACTCGTCCTTTACCTCTGCTTTCTGGTAATTGTTCAAAGGCAATTCCAAAGCTTTGCCGAGGGTGTTTTTCGCCGGCTCGAACTGCTTCAGATAAAACGCCTCAAAATGAGCAGAAAGCGTCTGCAGGTGCAGTGAATAGGGAGAAATTCCGTATTTCTTCAAAAGCAAATCAAGTTTTTCTTTTATCCCCGGATACTCTTTTTCAGTAGCTTTTTTGATTTCCATAGTAAGCAAATGATGGTGTGCCTCCATTTGCAGTTCCAAATCTTGTGTATTATCCAGAATGAAATGTAGTATTTCAGTCGCCGTCTCTGTTTCAGAGTCCTGTATAGCCAGTTTGGCCAGATTGATAATAGTAAAAAAATTGTCCGGAGAGCGTTTAAAAATTGCTTTTTCCTGAACGAATGCTTTTCCGAATTCTTTCTGCTGAACAAAATACCAGCTCAAGAACTGATTCCAGAAGATATCCTGCGTTTTCTGTGTTCGAAGCAACAAAGCTTTTTTCAGATAGGCATTGAAACTCTCACTGGCATCCTCGGTTATGAATCGCGTGAGTTGGTTTTGCACCATCGGAAGGTTCGTCGGGTTGGAAAAAGCGAAATCGAGTAGTTTGTCGGTCATCAATTCCATATTCCCCAATTGTCCCTGCAATAAGGCCAACTGATAATCGAAATTAAAATTCGGATTGGCTTTTTTTCCGATTTCATACGCCTGAATAGCTCTTTCAACCAACACTTTCTGCTCAAAAGCATACGCAATTCCATAGGTATTATTAGGATTTTCACGTATTTTATCTAAAGCAATGTCGTAATATTTATTGGCTTTTTCCTGATTTTTTTGCAATTGGAAGTTGTACCCCAACTCGACATAGAGGTTATCAATCTTCATTTTCTCAATACGGTTTTCTATAAGCTTTTCGGCTTTATCGTATTGTTTCAATTGCTGGTAACAGGCAATCGTTTTCTGTAAAACTGCGTAATTGTAAGGCTGTAACTTCAGGACATCCTCATAAACCACCACCGCCTTTTCAAATTCGCCACGGTCAAAGTAATTCTGCGCCAACTGTTCGTTTTGGGAGAAAACGGTTAGCGAGAAGAAAAGCAGTATGAAAGCAAAGTTGATTCTCATTGGTACAAATAAGCTATAAATTTAAACATTGAATTTGTATTAAAGTCATATTCATCTGTTAATTTATAATTTGAAAACGAACGGCACCCATTCGGCACGTAACGAATTTAGTAATGCTGTTGCTGTGTATTATAAAAAAAGTCCCGATTTCTCGGGACTTTTTTTCTTATTTTCAATTGTCTTAATCAGCTAAAACAATTATTTTATTGTCATTCAATTCGATTGTTCCCGATTCGATAGGCAACCAATAGGTCTGTTCGTTCACTTTGTTGAATTTAGTCACAAATTCCTTTGCGATTTTCAATCCTGAACCAACAATTTTCACGTTCCCTTTTCCTAACAACGACAAGATAGGCGCGTGGTTGTTTAACATCTGGAACTCACCATTTACTCCCGGAACCGCTACCGAAGTAACTTCTCCTTTGAATAATGTGGCTTCCGGTGATACAATTTCTAAAATCATATTTGTTTAGTTTACAGTCTCAGTTTACAGTCTCAGTTCTGAATACTGCGACTGACAACTGAATACTAAATTATGCTTCAGCTAACATTTTCTGTCCAGCTTCGATAGCATCTTCGATGGTACCTTTCAAGTTGAACGCTGCTTCAGGTAAGTGGTCTAACTCACCGTCGATAATCATGTTAAATCCTTTGATCGTATCTTTGATATCAACCAATACTCCAGGGATACCTGTAAACTGTTCAGCAACGTGGAACGGCTGAGACAAGAAACGCTGTACACGACGAGCTCTTGATACTGATAATTTATCTTCTTCAGATAACTCTTCCATACCTAAAATCGCGATGATATCCTGTAATTGTTTGTATTTCTGTAAAATTTCTTTTACTCTTTGCGCACAAGCGTAGTGCTCTTTTCCTAAAATTTCCGGAGTAAGGATACGAGAAGTAGAATCCAATGGATCTACCGCAGGGTAAATACCTAACTCGGCAATTTTACGAGACAATACCGTTGTAGCATCCAAGTGAGCAAACGTTGTTGCCGGTGCCGGGTCTGTCAAGTCATCCGCAGGTACGTAAACCGCCTGTACGGAAGTAATGGAACCTTTTTTAGTTGACGTAATACGCTCCTGCATCACACCCATTTCAGTTGCCAATGTTGGTTGGTAACCTACCGCAGATGGCATACGACCTAATAACGCCGATACCTCAGAACCTGCCTGTGTAAAACGGAAGATATTATCTACGAAAAATAAAACATCTTTCCCTTGACTTTCACCAGCTCCGTCACGGAAGTATTCAGCGATAGAAAGACCAGACAATGCAACACGAGCACGAGCTCCTGGTGGCTCATTCATCTGACCGAAAACGAAAGTAGCTTTAGATTCTCTCATTCCTGGTTTATCAACTTTTGACAAATCCCATCCTCCATTTTCCATAGAGTGCATGAAATCATCACCGTATTTGATAATACCTGACTCTAACATCTCACGAAGTAAGTCATTTCCTTCACGTGTTCTTTCTCCTACTCCAGCGAATACAGAAAGACCACCGTGACCTTTTGCAATATTGTTGATCAACTCCTGGATCAATACCGTTTTACCTACACCGGCACCACCAAACAATCCAATTTTACCTCCTTTTGCATAAGGCTCGATCAAATCGATTACTTTGATACCTGTAAATAAAACTTCTGTTGAAGTTGATAAATCTTCGAATTTTGGAGCCTGACGGTGGATTGGCAAACCATTCTCACCTTCTTTTGGCAAATCTCCAAGACCATCAATAGCGTCACCGATTACATTAAATAGACGACCATAGATATCTTTTCCGATTGGCATCTGGATTGGATTACCCGTTGCCACCACTTCTGTCCCTCTGCTTAAACCATCCGTTGAATCCATCGAAATAGTACGAACTGTATCTTCACCTACGTGAGATTGTACTTCAAGTACTAATTTTGAACCGTCTTTTTTAATGATTTCTAATGAATCATAAATTTTTGGAAGTTCGGCATTTTTCGTGTCGAATACCACGTCAACTACCGGTCCGATAATCTGTGCAACTTTTCCTGTAACTTTAGACATTGCTTATGTATTTATTAAACAGCTATTTACGTTTCTTGAAAAAACCTCTTTTTTCAGAGCGCAAAGATAGTTCTAAAATGCAAAAAACGAAAATTAATTTTTGAATTTTTTACAATAAAAAAAGCGGACCCTAAAAATCCGCTTTTTTTACTATTCTACTGTAACCGATTTTGCAAGATTTCTCGGCTGATCGACATTACATTCCCGCATCACTGCAATATGATAAGAAAGCAATTGCAATGGGATCGTCGCCAACAATGGCGTTAAAGCCTCTGATGTATCAGGAACCTCAATAACGTGATCCGCCAACGCGCGTACCTGCGTATCGCCTTTGGTAACCACAGCAATGATTTTCCCGCTTCGGGCTTTTATCTCCTGAATATTACTTACCACTTTATCATAATGATTCTGCTTAGGCGCAATTACCACCACAGGCATATGCTCGTCGATTAACGCAATCGGACCGTGTTTCATTTCGGCCGCCGGATAACCTTCCGCATGTATATAGGATATCTCTTTTAACTTCAATGCGCCTTCCAAGGCTACCGGGAAATTATATCCGCGTCCTAAATACAAACAATTCGGCGCATCTTTGTAAATTCCCGCAATGGTTTTTGCTACTTCATTGGTTTGTAAAGCTTCTTCCACTTTTTCAGGAATCAACTCCAATTCTAGCAGGTAACGCTGGTAATCCGAATTATTCATCGTCCCTTTGGCTTTCGCCAAACGAAGCGCTATCATGGTCAGTACCGTAATTTGTGTCGTAAACGCTTTAGTAGACGCCACTCCGATTTCCGGTCCGGCATGCGTATAAGCACCTGCATGAGTTTCACGCGAAATAGACGAACCTACCACGTTACACACTCCGAACACAAAAGCACCTTTTTCTTTAGCCAACTTGATGGCCGCTAACGTATCCGCGGTTTCTCCCGATTGTGAAATGGCAATCACCACATCATCAGGATAAATAATAGGATTACGGTAACGGAATTCGGAAGCATATTCCACTTCAACAGAAATGCGAGCAAATTCCTCAATAATATATTCTGCCACCAATCCGGCGTGCCACGAAGTTCCGCAGGCAACTATAAGGATACGATTGGCATTGGTGAATTTTTCAAGATTATCTTCAACACCGGCCATTTGAATAATACCTTTATTGGCATGTAACCGACCTCTGTAGGTATCCTTAATCACACTTGGCTGCTCATAAATCTCTTTCAGCATGAAATGATCATAGCCTCCTTTTTCAATCTGCTCCAAATTCATCTGAAGCTGTTGAATGTACGGATCAACCAAAGTATCATCTTTGATTTTACGAACCTTCATCGGTTTATGCAAACGAACGATCGCCATCTCTTCGTCTTCAAGATAAATAGCATTCGTAGTATATTCAATAAAAGGAGATGCGTCGGATGCTACAAAGAATTCATCTTCACCTATTCCTATAGCCAATGGACTTCCCAAACGCGCCACAACCATTTCGTCGGGTGATTTCGTATCCATAACCGCAATTGCGTATGCACCGATCACTTGATTTAAAGCAACCTGAACTGCTTTTCCTAGTTTAAGATTATCTTTCTTCTGTACTTCCTCAATCAGGTTAACTAAAACTTCCGTATCGGTGTCAGAATGAAAAACATAACCTCTGTTAATCAATTCTTTTTTAAGTGGCTCATAATTTTCGATAATTCCGTTATGGATAATTACCAATTCACCCGAATTCGAAAAATGAGGATGGGAATTCACATCATTAGGCACCCCATGAGTCGCCCAACGGGTATGCCCCATGCCTACAGTACCTTTTAAAGAAAGCTCTTTTGCGGCTTTAGCTTCTAAATCGGAAACTTTCCCTTTAGTCTTGGAAAGATTAAACTTTCCGTTTTCGCACAAAACAAGACCAGCACTGTCATATCCACGGTACTCCAATCTTTTCAAACCTTTGATAATCACAGGATAAGCATCTCTATGACCTATATATCCAACAATTCCACACATAATTAGTCAGGTTTTGTATAGTAAATCTCTAATTTAAGTCTTTTTTTATATTTAATCATATCGGGATGATTGTTTGGAGTACCCGGAAGCGGCTGCGGAATATTTTCATTAAACAAGATCGTTCCCAACGGCGAAAGCACTGAAGAAAGCGGAACAACCGCATCAGGTTGCTGTCCGGAAGCCGGTTTCAGATAGGCATTTGTCGTAATATTTATACTTTCGGAAACAGCTATCCCCAACCTGTAGTTCGTTGAATCCGCATGCTTTATAACACTCTTTAAATACTCTGTCAGCCTTAATTTGTATTTAACTCCTTTTCCGTTTTCTTTTTCAATTATACCACCAAATCCACGTTTATTGTTTTTAGGATTCGAACTATTGGTAGAACCGTCTGCCAAATAGTCAACTATAGGCTTTTTATTTTTAAAATCATAAAGATACAGCCTGTTTGGTTCGATTTGACCCTCCTTACCCATTCCGTCAATATCATTGTCATCAATATAAAATGTCAAATTTGCTTCATTGATTAACCAGCCGCTTGTCCGTAACGCATCCAACTGATCCGGTACTATTCCATCATCCGGTCCATCTTCTCCAAAAAGATCGATATAAGCAACCGAACCATTTCCTCCTTTTAAACACATTTGATCGGCATTGGTTGGCAGTGTGTGGTTATTGTCGAAAAAGTTAATACAATTTCCTCCTAACTTCATCTGCAAAAACCTTTTAAGTCTTGTTGGTGTAGGTGTTTGGGGGTTATTATCGTTATCCGTAGCCGTATCCATGTTATAGGTGATTCTGATAAACCCTTTGGAGAAATCCAACGAAGCCAAAGCCCCTGAACCTCCCGGAATTTGCTCAACCTCGAAATACAATCCTCGAAAATACTCCTTAAACACATTGTTGTTTTTCAACGTACTGATAGGCGCTTGTAAAATTCTTTTCTTGAAATATTCCTTATTCAGATTCAACCATATTCCCGGCACAAAACGTTCTTTAACCACACGTTTTGAAATATCGCCCTGGTCTTCATCATCCAACTCTTCCCCGTCAGCTCCCAAATAAAGTCCTTGCCCATTCGTTTTATAAATGATTCGCTCTTCATTATTAAAGAAAAACTCTTCGTTTTCCGCGTGTTCCGAACTATTATTCAAATACGCCCCATTAACCACATGAACATTATTAGGACCGGCTCCCAGTTTAACATTATCAACCTTATTTTTTTCATCGGAATAATGACGTTCCACCCCCCCAGCATTATTCGGATTGTAACTACCTAAATAATAACCGTTTTCGTAAACCTTTAACTTGAATTTATTGTTATCTAAATCCACGCCTGCCTTTTCGGGGTTGGGGTAAATCGAATCCAACATGAATTCTCTAATCCCATTGTCATCAGTACCGGTTTGGTGACTGAAGAACGGCACATATACCCAAACTGAATCGATTACCGCATTAGTATTTACAGTTATACTAGTTGTATTTTGCATCTCAACCTGCGTCACAAAGTGGGACGTAGTTTCTCCAAATTTGGGATCTGTATAAGTCCCAAGCGAATTCAAAGTCAGGTTATTGGTCTGTACCGGTCCAGTAAGGAAATTATTAGTTTTTACCTCAAACGAATCTTTCTTAAACTGAAAGTAATCTTTTCCGACAATATCAGCCCCTATAGTATTGAATTCTTTGTCGCAAGAAGCAAAAAAAACCACGGGAACCAGCAATAAAATTCTCTTAACTAATGAAAGTTTATTCATGTTTTGTAAATCCGTTTATTATAAAACCTTTGTTTTGTAGAAATTAGTGTATACCTCTGCAAATTGCTCTTTCGGGACGAAAGGTAAAAAAGGTTTGTTTGAAGTTTCTATAAATTTTGTTAAACTTGGAGACACATCTTCAGAAGCGATAATCACCGCATCCGAATGCAAAATCGAAGCTTTCATGATGTTTTCAAAATTCGGTTCGGCCAAATCCCCTACTGCTTCTTCAGGAACATTATCGAACATCACTTTTTTAAGCATCTCTGTATCTAATGTACCGTCAAAAGACTGACCATACACGGATGTAACGATTTTAGTGTCGGCAAAAAGCGCTTCGTTTTTGTAGAAATGCTTCATATATACCGGCAACATAGCCGCCATCCAACCGTGAACGTGAATAATATCCGGTACCCAATTCAGTTTCTTAACCGTTTCCACCACGCCTTTGGCGAAGAAAATGGCGCGTTCGTCATTATCCGGATACATTACACCTTCTTCGTCTGTGAAGGTCGCTTTGCGTTTGAAATATTCGTCGTTATCGATAAAATAAACCTGAATGCGTTCTTTCGGAATCGAAGCAACTTTAATAATCAAAGGCATATCCATATCGTTCACCACCAAATTCATTCCCGACAGCCGAATCACTTCGTGCAATTGATGCCTGCGCTCATTAATATTTCCGTATCGCGGCATGAAAATGCGTATTTGCCCTCCCTGATCATTGATCATTTTAGGCACGTCATACGACATTAAAGAAACCTCATTTTCAGCCAAGTAAGGCACTACTTCAGATGATACATACAATATCCTCTTATCCTCCATTTGTATTTTATTTTTTAAAATTGGGTACAAAAAACAGGCAAAATTACAAAAATTTATGCAGTTATTTGACAAAATAGTAAGTTTGCATTCAATTTAAACCGGAAGAAAATGTTAATCTTCAATAAAAAGTCTGATTTAACGGCACATTTGGAGACAGTTCGCTCTCAAAAAACCAAAATCGGCTTTGTCCCTACCATGGGTGCCTTGCATCAGGGCCATTTGTCACTGATGGAGGAATCTTTAAAAAACAACACTATCACTGTGGTAAGCATTTTTGTGAATCCTACCCAGTTTAACAACGCCGAAGATTTAGCCAAATACCCAAGAACTCTCGAGCGCGATGTGGAAAAAATAAAAACCCTTTCCGACGGCATCCTTGTATATGCTCCTTCCGTAGAGGATATCTATGAAGGAAAAACAAAATCCGCGCACTTCGACTACGATGGCCTCGAGCTGCAAATGGAAGGCGCTCACCGTCCGGGTCATTTTGACGGCGTGGGAACCATCGTTAAAAAACTGTTTGAAATTGTAACTCCCGATAATGCTTATTTTGGCGAAAAGGATTTTCAGCAGCTGCAGATTGTAAAAAAGATGACGGAAAAACACCAACTTCCGGTAACCATCCACGGCTGCCCGATTCATCGTGAACCCAATGGCCTTGCGATGAGTTCCCGCAATGAACGTCTTTCGGAAGATGCAAGGAACGAGGCAGTATTGATTTACAAAATATTAGAAGCAGCAAAAACAAAATTCGAAAGACAATCCGCAAAAGAAGTTATTGATTTTGTTTCCAATGAATTCAAAAAACACCCGAATTTCCAATTGGAGTATTTTGAAATCGCCGATGAAGCCACGTTGTTACCTTGCAAAAGAAAGAGCAAAACCAAAAAATACCGCGGTTTTGTTGCCGTTTTCATAAACAACATCCGATTGATAGATAATATTTCACTAAATTGATATAACTTTGCAGTATGCAAATTCACGTTGTTAAATCCAAGATTCACCGCGTAAAGGTGACTGGAGCCGATTTAAATTACATCGGAAGTATTACCATTGACGAAGCGCTAATGGAAGCTTCCAACATTCATGAAGGAGAAAAAGTATCGATCGTAAACCTGAATAATGGGGAACGATTGGAAACTTACGCCATTACCGGCCCAAAAAACAGTGGGGAAATTACCCTGAACGGCCCGGCAGCGAGAAAAGTCCATAAAGGTGATATCATCATCATCATTGCCTACGGAATCCTGACCTGCGAAGAAGCAAAAACCTTCAAACCGGCCATAGTTTTCCCTAACGAAAATGACAATTCACTAACATAAGTTTGAACGAAAAAATCAAAAAAACTCTCGGAATCGCACTCCCGCTCTTGTTGGGAGTTTTTTTGGTTTTTTACACTTACAACAAGTTCACCGACCAGCAGTTGGATGAAATGAAAGGTTATTTCAAAAATGCCGATTACAGTTTCATCGCGATTTCGTCTTTTTTTTCCGTTGTCAGTCTGGCCGCTAGGGGGTACCGTTGGCGTTACACACTGGAACAAATGGGGTATCTTTCCAATTTCCCGAATAATTTTTCGGCAGTTTGCATTGGTTATCTGATGAATTACACGGTTCCCCGTTCGGGAGAAGTTTCCCGTGCGCTGGTGCTGAAAAAATACAATGACATTCCTTTCGACAAGGCTTTCGGAACCATTATTGCCGAGCGCGTCATCGATCTTTTTATACTTATCGGATTCATCCTTACAGCGCTCATACTCCAATTCGACCAACTGCAGGCCTTTCTTTCCACCATCATCCCGGTTGAAAAACTGATTTATGTCGGATTCATTGGTGCATTCGGATTTATAAGCGTTGTTTTACTTTTCATTTATTCGAATTGGAAACCGATAGTATTCATAAAAGAAAAAATTGCCGGTTTGATTGAAGGCCTTTTAAGCGCATTCAAAATGCCACACCGCATACCCTTCATGATATATACGGCAGTCATTTGGATTTCGTACGTACTGACGTTCTATTCGGCGGTATTTGCCTTACCCGAAACCAGCAGCATCGGCCTGGGTGTAATTATCACCGCATTTGTTGTCGGAAGTTTAGCCGTAACCTTCACCAACGGAGGATTTGGCGCTTTCCCGTTAATGATTGCCCAAATTCTTTTACTTTACAACATCCCGGAAACAGCGGGAACGGCATTCGGTTGGATTTTATGGTCCTCACAAACCGCACTGGTCGTGCTTTTGGGTGGGATTTCGTTTTTACTTTTACCTGTTTTCAATCGGAAAAAATAATTTGCTATATTGCTGTTCTATTTTAACAGCTAAATACAGTAAATTCCATGAAAACCAAATTGCTCCTACTTCTCACGTTTGTAACGGGTTCCCTGTTTGCACAGCGCTTTGACGAACCGTTTGAATCTCAAAAATTAGGCGTTGCCCGCGATATCAGTATTATACTTCCACCATCTTATGAATCGTCTAAAGATAAAAAATATCCGGTTTTTGTGGTTTTGGACAGTGAGTTTTTATTGGATCCTGTAATGGGAACCATGAAATACGGTGCTTATTGGGATGACCTTCCGGAAGTAATTATCGTAGGAATCAATCAAAACAAAAGCAACGAGCGCGAATACGACACCCAGTTTGACGAAGACGGACTTCCAACCGAGCAAGGAGCCAAATTCTTCGAGTTCATCGGAATCGAATTACTGCCTTACATTGAAAAGAAATTTCGTGTAGCCCCTTTCCGCATGATTGTCGGACACGATTTAACAGCTTCATTTTTAAATGCATATCTGTATAAAGACAATCCGGTTTTCAATGCCTACCTGTGCTTGAGCCCGGAATTACCGGAAGAAATGGAAATCCGCATTCCAGACCGACTTAAGATCGCCCAAAAACCAATTTTTTATTATCTGGCTACAGCCGACGGTGATTTAAAAGACATGAGAGACCGCATTAAGGTTCTCGATGAAGGTGCCAAAGCGGTGAAAAATGATTTTGTTAAATACGCTTTTGACGATTTTAAAAACACTTCGCACTACTCTTTGGTTCCTTTTGCCATCAACAATGCCATAACCGCAATTTTTGAAGGCTATCAACCGATTTCCATGAATGAATTTCAGGAGAAATTAGGTAAATTGGAAAAAGGACATACGCAGTATTTGGTTGACAAATATACTAACATCCAAAAGAAGCTGGGCTTTATGCCGAGAATCCGCCTTTCCGATTTCAAAGCTATTGAAGCTGCCATCATGAAAAATAAAAACTACGAAGATTTCCTTCCGCTTTCAGAATTGGCAAAGAAAAACTATCCCAAAACCATGTTGAGCGACTATCACAAAGCCATGTATTATGACAACACAGGAGAGCCGGCCAAAGCACAAAAAGCCTTTATGGCCGCTTTCGGACAGGCACCGATTCGCGATCTGACCAAAGACATGATGCTGGAACGTGCCGATGCCATCAAAGGACAGCTGAAAAAAGGAAAAGATCGTAAAACAGAAGCAACAGAAGAGCCAACGGAAACCCCTGCAGAAACACCAGCAGATACTCCTACTGAAACACCAACGGAAACTCCTACTGAAACACCTGCCGAACAACCGAAACAATAATAATGTCCAAAATAAAAACCTCCTTTTTTTGCCAGAGTTGTGGCACACAGTTTGCCAAATGGCAAGGACAATGCACATCTTGTAAAGAATGGAACACCATTGTTGAAGAAGTCATTCACAAAGAAGAAAAAGTGGCCTGGAAAACCGAAACATCAGCGGTTAAAAGGGCTGCAAAACCTCTAAAAGTAAACGAAATTGATTCTGCCGAAGAAATCCGGTTAGACACCACAGACGGTGAGCTGAACCGGGTTTTAGGTGGCGGACTCGTACCTGGCTCCCTAACACTTTTAGGTGGCGAACCAGGAATTGGAAAAAGTACACTTTTACTACAGATTTCTTTAAAATTACCGTACAAAACCCTTTATGTGTCGGGAGAGGAAAGCCAGAAGCAGATAAAAATGCGCGCTGAAAGAATCACCTCTAACAGCGATAATTGCTATATACTGACCGAAACTAAAACGCAGAACATCTTCCGTCAGATTGAAGAAATAGAACCGGAAATCGTGATTATCGACTCCATACAGACATTGCATACGGATTATATCGAATCGTCAGCCGGAAGCATTTCACAAATCAGGGAAACTACTGCCGAACTGATAAAATTTGCCAAGGAAACCAATACGCCTGTCATCCTGATCGGACACATCACCAAAGATGGCAACATTGCCGGGCCGAAAATCCTGGAGCACATGGTCGATACCGTTTTGCAGTTTGAAGGGGATCGAAATCATGTGTACCGTATTTTACGTTCGCTCAAGAACCGTTTTGGTTCCACTGCCGAATTGGGTATTTATGAAATGCAGGGATCCGGATTACGGGAGGTAACCAATCCATCCGAAATTTTGATTTCCCATAAAGATGAAGAACTTTCAGGAACTGCCATTGCATCAACATTAGAAGGCATGCGCCCTTTGATGATTGAAATACAGGCCTTGGTTTCTACCGCAGTTTATGGTACTCCGCAACGAAGTACTACAGGTTACAACGCCAAGCGTCTCAACATGATTTTAGCCGTACTGGAAAAACGTGCCGGCTTTCATTTGGGTTCCAAGGATGTGTTCCTGAACGTGACGGGAGGAATTTCCGTGGATGATCCGGCAATCGATTTGGCTGTAGTGGCGGCGATACTTTCATCGAACGAAGATATTTCGGTAGAAAAGAATTTCTGTTTTGCAGGAGAAGTTGGTCTTTCGGGTGAAATTCGTCCGGTAAACCGCGTGGAACAACGCATACAGGAAGCTGAAAAATTGGGTTTTTCGACCATTTACGTTTCCAAATACAATAAAATATCGCTTAAAAACACGCTGATTGATATAAGAATGGTGGCAAAGGTTGAGGATGTCGTTTCGGAATTATTTGGGTAAACATTTTCTACAACATAAACAAAATTATCTAATTAATTATCAAAAAATATGACTTTTAGAGCATTACTTTTAATCTGTGCAACAGTGCTTTTTGTTTCCTGCAACAAAGCAGATATTTACAGCAAATTAGACAAAGATTTTCCAGATAACCGATGGACGCAAGCCGATGGAAAAACCTATGATTTTACCATTTCAGACGATACAAAATCCTATGATTTGACGTTCAGGTTCAGTCATGTATATGATTATCAATTTCCACACGTCCCTTTGGAGTTTACCATCACGGATCCTTCCGGAAAACAGGAAAAACTCACTATCGATTTAAAAATCAAAGACGATACCGGTAAGGAATTAGGTGAATGTCTGGGCGATATCTGCGATTTAAACTTTAAAATCAAAGAAAACGTAAAATTGGCCAAAGGAAATCACAAGGTAAAAATCGCCGTGTCCAATTCATTTACTTATCCGTATTTGCCAAATGTTCTGGGTATCGGCTTGAATGTTGCCACCGCCAAACAATAAGCAACTTTCTAATAAAAACAAAAAAGCAGACTGAAAAGTCTGCTTTTTTAATTATGATTGAAATAGTACCTTAATCGATAATATCAAAGCCGGTATATTTACGCAATACTTCCGGGATTACGATTCCTTCCGGCGTCTGGTAATTTTCAAGGATTCCGGCCAATACGCGTGGCAATGCCAATGAACTTCCGTTTAAAGTGTGTGCCAACTGGGTTTTACCGTCTTTCCCTTTGAAACGCAGTTTTAAACGATTCGCCTGGAACGTTTCGAAATTGGAAACCGAAGAAATTTCCAACCAACGATCTTGAGCCGTGGAGAATACTTCGAAATCGTATGTTAAGGCTGAAGCAAATCCCATATCACCACCACAAAGGCGTAAAATACGGTACGGCAATTTCAATTCCTGCAACAATACTTTCACATGTTCCACCATGCCGTCTAAAGCTTCGTGAGATTTTTCCGGATGCTCGATACGAACAATTTCCACTTTATCAAACTGATGCAGACGGTTCAATCCGCGAACGTGTGCACCCCACGAACCTGCTTCTCTTCTGAAACAAGGCGTATAGCCCGTTGCCATAACCGGCAATTCATTCTCCTGTAAAATCACGTCCCTCCAGATATTCGTTACCGGAACCTCGGCAGTTGGTATCAGATACAAATCATCTTTGGCATCGTGGTACATCTGTCCTTCCTTATCCGGCAACTGTCCTGTACCATATCCTGATGCTTCGTTTACCAAATGAGGCACCTGATATTCACGGTAACCGGCATCCGTATTTTTATCAAGGAAATACGAAATCAAAGCTCTTTGAAGTTTTGCGCCTTTTCCTTTGTATACTGGGAATCCGGGAGCGGTAATTTTCGTTCCCAATTCAAAGTCTACTATATCATATTTTTTAATCAGTTCCCAATGTGGTAAGGCACCTTCGTGCAATACTGGGATTTCACCTTCCTGGTAAACATTTTCGTTATCTTCAGGAGTTTTACCGTTCGGAACAATGTCGGCCGGGGTGTTGGGTAATTTATACAATTCCTGGGTAAGCTCATCCGAAACAACGTTTAAAGCTTCAGAAAGTTCCTTCCCTTTTTCACGCAACTGGGTTGATTTTTCCTTTAAAATCTCTGCTTTGGATTTTTCACCATTTTTCATCAGTTCGCCAATATCCTTCGATAGCTTGTTGGATTCGGCTAAAACAGTATCCAATTCCACTTGAGTGGCACGACGTTTCTCGTCTAAAGCAACCACATTCGCAACCATTTCGCCGGCATCTAAATTTCTTTTTGCCAACGCCTGGATTACTTTTTCCTGATTTTCTCTGATAAAAGCTATCTGTAACATACGTATTGATTTTTAAAGTGAACAAATTTAAGGAATTGTTTCATTAAATTTAATACATATACCGAAAGTTAAGCATATCACGCATCAATAACCCATTAATATTTAACCAAACCTCGATATCTGATTAATTTATTTTCTAAATTTGAAGAAATCCCGACAAAACATGAAGAAAACTGCCCTACTTTTAGCATTGCTCATCACAGGTTTCGGATTTTCTCAACAGGCAGAAAAGGACACCCGACACTTGGCACATGCCGAAATGAAAGCTGCTGCAGGGAGAATGAATTTCAGGGAAAATCCCAATACTCAAAATTACGACATTACTTATCATAAACTGGAGTTTACCGTTGATCCTGCCGTACATTTTATCACAGGAAAAATCACAACAACTTTTACGGCATTGGAAGACATGAGTACAATTACCTTCGACCTGGCGAATGAAATGTCGGTAAGCGGCGTAAGACAAGGCAGTGTTAATTTGGTATTTCTCCAAACCGGAAACAATGAATTAAAAATCACATTCCCAACCACTCAATTATCAGGAACATCCAATAGCGTCGAAATATCCTATTCCGGTATACCTCCCGTAAACGGTTTCGGTGCTTTTACAATTTCCACACACAATGGGATACCGGGAATGTGGACACTCTCCGAACCTTATGGTGCCCGCGATTGGTGGCCGTGCAAACAGGATTTGAACGACAAAGTCAACAGCATCGATGTTTACATAACTGCCCCGTCCCAATACATAAGTGTTTCAAACGGACTGGAACAATCACAAACCATAAATGGGTCGAATAGAACCACACATTTTCATCACAGCTACCCTATTCCTGCGTACCTGATTGCGATTGCGGTAACCAATTATCAGATTTTTAACCAACAAGGGGGTTTAGGTACGCCAGAGAGTCCTTTCTTTCCAATCATCAACTATATTTATCCTGAAACGGCGTCCAGCACACAAAATAATTTGGCCGTTACACCGGGAATCATCAACATGTATGAATCGCTTTTTACACCCTACCCTTTTCGCAATGAAAAATACGGGCATGCACAATTTGGCTGGGGTGGCGGAATGGAACACTCAACGGTTTCTTTTGTGGGTAACTGGGGTAGAGAATTAATCTCCCATGAGATGGGACATCAGTGGTTTGGCGACAAAGTAACCTGCGGATCCTGGAAAGACATTTGGTTAAACGAAGGCATTACCGAATATTTATCCGGGTTAATCATTGAGAACATGGATGGTGACCAAAGTTTCATCAACTGGAAAACCGACAAAATCACCAGCGTCACCTCGCAACCCGGCGGCAATTTATACCTGAAAGATGAGCAACTCGATAATGTCGGAAGGATTTTTGATTACAGACTCACCTATAATAAGGGCTCGATGGTAACCAATATGATTCGGTTTAAAATGGGCGATATCGATTTCTTTCAGGCAATGCGCAACTACCTGAACGACCCGGAACTGGCTTATGGTTACGCGATATCTCCCCAATTACAATCCCACCTGGAAGCTGTTTCCGGAATGGATTTTACCGAATTTTTTAACGATTGGATTTACAAAGAAGGTTATCCGACGTATCACATAACAGCGCAAAACTGGGGAGCCGGCCTGGCAAAAATAACAATCAGTCAAAGTACCTCGCATGCTTCAGTGCCTTTTTTCGAAATGCCGGTTCCAATTAGG
>NZ_DATIDM010000127.1:0-11077 GCF_035456225.1 Flavobacterium sp.
TCGACGGTCAAAAAACCAGCTTCCTTGTTCAAGCAGGTATTGCTGTGGGAGATACTCCCATAACGCATCTTTACAGTATTTCTCCAAACAGCATAGACCGGGACCATGTTTTACAACGTATCAACTTTGCCGGTAAAAACAGTTTTGAAACCATGCGTTTTAACGAATTTTTCTCGAGCGAATACATTGCACTTCACTTTAAGCACGCTTTCCGAAAAGTCAACCTGTTTAAAAAAGTCAAACCCACTTTTGTGGCCGTAACAAGAATGGCATTAGGAAATTCGAGAGAACAGAGTAATCATCAGGGTTTTGATTATAAGACATTGGAAGACGGCTATATGGAATCCGGTCTGGAACTTAACAACATTTTCAGAGGATTGGGGCTTTCCGGATTTTACCGTTACGGCGCAAACGGATTACCCGAAGTGCAGGACAACATCTCCATCAAAATCAGTTTTGTCCTTGACTTGGGATTCTAATGCGACGACACAAATTTCAATCCGACTATAGAAGCGATTAAGGTAGTCAGAAAGAAAACACGCCAGAAATCAGCAGGTTCTTTGAACACGAAAATCCCGACCAAAACAGTACCCACGGCACCAATACCTGTCCAAACAGCATATGCAGTCCCAATAGGCAATGTTTGTGCAGCCTTGTACAACAGCACCATACTGATGGTCAGACAAACAAAGAAACCTACCATCCATAAGTTAGAAACGGTTCCTGACGTTTCCTTGGCTTTTCCCAGACAAGAAGCGAAACCCACTTCAAAAAAACCTGCAATAATTAGTAATATCCAATTCATCTGAACTAAAATTAAGTTGAATGCAAAGATAACATTTGACAGCCGAATCTTTTGCAAAAACTGAACTTTAAAAGATACATTTACTACTCCTTTTTACTACATTTGCAGGCATTTAATTTTTTATTTATTGAAAATTCAATTTTTACAAATAATTGAATAAAAAACAATTTAGAAATGAAACATACTAAAGTTAAAAACCTGCTAAACAGTACTCCGGGATTACATGAAGTAAAAGCAAAAGGTTGGGTTAGAACATTTAGAAACAATCAGTTTATAGCGTTGAACGACGGTTCGACCATCAATAATATTCAGTGTGTGGTTGATTTTGAAAACACGCCTGAAGAAACCCTAAAAAGAATCACAACCGGAGCGGCAGTAAGCGTTAAAGGTCATTTAGTGGAAAGTCAGGGTGCAGGACAAAATGTGGAAATTCAGGTTTCGGAAATCAAAATTTTAGGAGATTCCGATGCAGAAAAATATCCGATGCAGCCTAAAAAACATTCTTTAGAATTCCTTAGGGAAAATGCCCATTTGAGAATCCGTACCAATATGTTTGGAGCCATCATGCGTGTGCGTTCCACCTTATCTTTTGCGGTGCATCAATATTTCCAGGAAAAAGGATTTTTCTATGTAAACACGCCAATCATCACAGGTTCGGATGCAGAAGGAGCCGGAGAAATGTTTAAGGTTACTGCTTTACCTTTCGACGGAACACCAAGAACAGAAGAAGGCAAGGTAAACTACAAAGAGGATTTCTTCGGAAAAGAAACCAATCTGACAGTTTCAGGACAGTTAGAAGGGGAAACTTATGCTATGGCATTGGGTCAGATTTACACATTCGGACCTACCTTCCGTGCTGAAAATTCAAACACTTCCCGTCACTTGGCGGAATTCTGGATGATCGAGCCGGAAGTTGCTTTCAACAACCTGGCAGACAACATGGATTTGGCGGAAGATTTCATCAAATACGTAATCAAATATACGGTTGACAAATGTGGCGACGACTTGAAATTCTTAGAGCAACGACTAATCGAGGAAGAGAAATCAAAACCACAGGCAGAACGTAGCGAAATGGCCTTGTTAGAGAAACTGAACTTTGTTATGGACAACAATTTCAAACGTGTTTCTTATACGGAAGCTATCGACATTCTGAAAAATTCAAAACCGAACAAGAACAAAAAATTCCAGTACCTGATTGAAGAATGGGGTGCTGATTTACAAAGTGAGCACGAGCGTTTCCTTGTAGAAAAACACTTCAAATGCCCTGTAATTTTATTCGATTACCCGGCAAAAATCAAAGCGTTCTACATGCGTTTGAACGAAGATGGAAAAACCGTTAGAGCGATGGACATCTTATTCCCGGGAATCGGAGAAATCGTGGGAGGCTCTCAAAGGGAAGAACGTTATGATGTTCTTTTGGAAAAAATGAAAGCTTTAGGAATCGACGAAAAAGAATTGTATTGGTACCTTGACACCAGACGTTTCGGAAGTGCCGTTCACTCCGGATTTGGTTTAGGTTTCGAGCGTTTGGTACTGTTCGTAACCGGAATGACCAACATCCGCGACGTAATTCCGTTCCCAAGAACACCACAAAACGCCGAGTTTTAATAAAATTTAGTTTATAGTTTACAGTTCCAAGTTTCAGGTTTTTTATTAACTTTAGACTTGGAACTTTTACATCAAACCCCCTGTAAATGCTCAAGCAGAATCTACAATTTAAGTTATCCCAAAAATTATCCCCTCAGCAAATCCAACTGATGAAGCTGATTCAATTGCCCACACAGGCTTTCGAACAACGTTTAAAAGAGGAATTGATTGAGAATCCCGCATTGGAATCCGGCAAGGAAGAATCCCTGGAAAATGATGACTATGAAGCGGAAAATGATTACGATGACTATGATGATTTTGACAATGAGAAAATTGATGCCGATGAAATCAACATCGATGAGTACCTGAGCAATGACGAAACCCCTGATTACAAACTTCAGGCAAACAATTACAGCGATGATGATGAAGACAGAAGCCTTCCTATTGCCGCTCCGATAAGTTTTCATCAGGATCTGATTAATCAATTAAATACATTCATCCTGACAGAGGAAGAACGCGAAATAGCCGAATTCCTGGTAGGAAGCATTGATGATATTGGGTATATCCGAAGAAGCGTGCAGGACATTGTTGACGATATGGCCTTTACACAAGGTCTTTACACCGACGAGAAAAATGTAGAGCGTATTCTGAACATCATCCATCAGCTGGAGCCTGCAGGTGTTGGCGCGAGAGACTTACAAGAGTGTCTTTTACTACAACTCCGACATAAAACCCCGACAGATTCTGTAAGCTTGGCCATCTCGGTAATTGATCAGCATTTCGAAGCGTTTACAAAAAAGCATTACGACAAATTACTCCAAAAATTTGATGTTTCACAGGAACAATTGCGCAAGGCGATTGACGAAATCGAAAAACTGAATCCGAAACCCGGAGGTTCTTTCGAAAGCAGTTCCAAAACCATTGAACATGTAGTTCCTGATTTCGCGATACGAGTGGTGGATGGTGAGTTACAACTGACCCTAAACGGAAGAAATGCTCCCGAATTGCACGTATCCAAAGACTATCAGGAAATGCTGCAAACCTATAAGGATTCGAAAGAAAAATCGAATTCCCAAAAAGATGCCGTGCAGTTCATCAAACAAAAACTCGATTCTGCCAAATGGTTTATTGATGCCATCAAACAACGAAACGAAACCCTATTGGTAACCATGAATGCTATCATGCATTACCAGCAGGACTATTTTATAGACGGAGACGAATCAAAGTTAAAACCGATGATTCTGAAAGACATTGCCGATATGGTAGGCCTTGACATTTCTACCATTTCCCGCGTTGCCAACAGCAAATACGCGGAAACGCCATATGGTACAAAACTGATTAAGGAATTCTTCTCTGAAGCCATGAAAAATGATCAGGGTGAGGATGTTTCTACCATAGAAATCAAGAAAATCCTAAAAACAGTCATTGAAGAGGAAGACAAGAGAAAGCCCCTTCCGGATGATAAATTAGCCGAAATCTTAAAAGAAAAAGGCTATCCGATCGCACGAAGAACGATTGCAAAATACCGCGAGCTGATGGACATTCCAGTGGCGCGCATGCGAAAAAAAATATAGGCATGGATCTAAAAAAGATACTTCCGTTTTTCTCCTATCTTTTTCATCCGTTGTTCATTTCGGTATATGCCGCCTTATTTTATTTTTTTGTCACCAAATCTTTTTTCTATCCTTACGAAATCTACCTTATTCTGTTTCAGATATCTATTCTGACAGTGTTTTTACCGATTTCAATGTATTTCCTTCTGAAATCGTTGGGTCTGGCTAAATCAAGCATCATGCTGCATGAAAAAAAGGAACGTCGACTGCCTCTGGCGTTTCAGGCCATGTTTTACCTGGTTCTTATCCAGCACAGTTTTTCGACGGTGGCAGTTCCCGAATTATACTATTTTTTCCTAGGGGCATTGATAAGTACGCTTTTAACGTTGTTGCTGATTGTATTCCGCTTTAAAGCCAGCATACACATGATTGGAATTACAGGTATTACGCTTTTCATCATGGGAATTTCCATCCATTACGGAATACCATTTGTTAGCCTTACCGCATTTTTTATTGTTTCCATCGGTTTGGTGGCTTCTTCCCGATTGTACATGCAGGCGCATTCCATGAGGGAATTGTTAGTCGGCATAATCATTGGAGCGCTTCCGCAAATAGGCCTTTGGTATTTTTGGCTATAGGATGTAAAAAATGAATCCAAAGTTAAGATCGGCCAATTTTGAGCCTTCTTTGAAAATCGGGTTCAGACCATAATACACATGAAGGTTCCAGGTATTGTACCCTGCCGAAACATAAGTCCCGTATTGCCATCTGTTGACATTATCAATAATATCATCGGTATAACCTCCATATGATTCGGAATCCAGCCTTACATTGGCATTAAAAATATAACGTGCTTTAAATCCGGTATAGACCCTCCAAAATTTATGACTTTTTATTGGTGCGTTCCGCCAACGAACCTCTAAAGGAATTTCAACACTATGAGTAATGATACGAGTCTCAATATCTTCAGGGATAGCCGGTTGATTTTCCAAAAAAAGATCATCCGTACTGATAAACTGTTTAATATTGGTATAAGAATAACCTACACCGGGCGCAATTGCCCAATGCCTATTTTTTGTTATCGGAAAATCCCGTAAAAACCCGCCCGTAAAACAGGGAGAAAATGAAAACTGCTTGAACCCGTTCGAGCTATTTTGAACAATATTATAACTTAATGAAATATAAAACTGATCTTCCCTAAAAAGCGAATCCGTTACCTTAATGGTTTCTATTTTTGCCTTGTCTTCTTCATTCCCCTGTGAAAAAACACACAAAGGAGCTACTACAAATAAAGCCAATAATAAAAATTTATTCATATAGTTATAATTTCCGTACTAAGGTAAATAAAAAAAGGCAATCCCTAGATTGCCTTTATACTTTTCGCAGAGAGGAAGGGATTCGAACCCTCGATACAGTTACCCATATACAAACTTTCCAGGCTTGCTCCTTCAACCACTCGGACACCTCTCTAAATTCTGACTGCGAAATAACGACTTTATTTTGTTTTTTCGAAGTTTTATTTGATTTTTTTTACGTTAATTCCCCACGTATTGCTGTTTCGAAAACCGTTTTAAAAACTGCCGGTGACACTTTCTGCCCTAACAGATACATAAGCTTTGTAACTGCCGCTTCCGTTGTGATATCACGACCCGAAATCACACCAATTTTCTTCAGATGCATTCCGGTTTCATACTTGCCCATATTTACGCTTCCGCCGGAACATTGCGTGACATTAACTACATGAAGCCCGTTTTTTATTGCTTTTTTCAGAATGGAAATAAACCAGGCTTCTGTGGGCGCATTGCCTGAACCATAAGTCTCCAAAACAACCCCTTTCAGATCCGGAATCTGTAAAATGGCCTGAAAAACGTTTTCATTAATCCCCGGAAACATTTTCACGACCGCAACATTGTCATCGAAACCTTTATTTACTTTTAGTTTTTTACCTGCCGTTTTTTTCAGCAATAAATCACTATTTACTTTTAAATCGACGCCCGATTCTGCCAATTCCGGATAATTGGGCGAGGCAAAAGCATTGAAATGTTCGGCACTTATTTTAGTTGTGCGGTTTCCGCGGTATAATTTATATTCGAAGTACAAACCAACTTCGGTTACCATTGGCTTGTTTTTGTTATGTAACGACGCAATCTGAATGGCTGTAATCAGATTTTCTTTGGCGTCTGTACGCAAATCCCCTATTGGCAGCTGTGACCCTGTAAAGATTACCGGTTTGGCCAAATTCTCTAACATGAAACTCAACGCCGATGCCGAATACGACATTGTATCCGAACCATGCAAAACCACGAATCCGTCAAACGCATCGTAATTCTCCTGAATCGCTTCGGCAATCGCTTCCCATTTTTCGGGATTCATATTGGACGAATCGATAGGCTCGTTAAACGAAAACGTTTCGATGTGGCAATCCAGCAGTCTTAATTCCGGAATATTATGCAGTAATTCGTCGAAGTTGAATGCTTTAAGTACGCCGGTTTCTGAATCTTTAACCATTCCAATAGTACCACCGGTGTATACCAACAGTATTTTGGGTTTATTCGACATTTTGGTATTTCAGTTTATTGACAACCGGATTGGCGTACATGGCAAGGAAACTTTCGCGAAGGGTGTCTTTCTCACTTCCCAAACGCATTTCCAGACGACGCTCGAAAAGCTGTTTTTCTTTTTCAGTGTATTGGTTCGCAAATCGGTTATCATTGTTAAGCAGATCGTATGCAATAAAATTCGTCGGCCACAACTTGTACGTCGATAAAATGGAATCATCGATTACCTGCGCAAGAGCCTGAATCTGCTTGTTGTTATTGTCATTTTCGGCTGCAATTTTGTCCAATTCGGTGTCCAAAACATCGCCTACGTGAATATGAATTCGTTTTTTCTGTCCGATGATTCCACTGATTAACGTGATGAAATCCTCATTTTTCTCTTTGATATAAATCTCATCATTGGCTTCTGCCATGATTTGAGGCATCTTTAAAGCGTCGGTCGGATCGTATTCATACGAAATTGAAACCGGAACCACTCTGATTTTCTTGAAGAAATCCATCAGATTTGCCTCGTCCGAAGCCATGGCCAACATTTTCAAAACACCCTGATGGGTTGCATCATTCCCGTCTTTGGTTCTTCCTTCGCGTTGCGCTATCCACACCGATCGATTTTCATTAGTCAACAGATGATACATGAATTCCGACATCAGTTTTGAACTTTGAAGCAATTCTCTTGGAGGCAGGCCTCGCTTAACCAAAAAGTTCCTGTTCAGCTTGGAAAGCGTTAACAAAAAAGATTTCTGTACCAGATTATCTCCAATAGCCGAAGCTGTCATAATCATACCGTGATCAAAAAGGCTGACATTCAACAATGAAGTATCCAAAATGATGTCGCGGTGATTGGAAATAAAAAGATAAGAAGTATTCGGATCTAATTTTTCGAAACCGGAAGTTGTCAGACCATCCGAACTGCGCTCTAAAACACGCTGAATGGACTGATAAATAAAGTTGACCTGAAAATCGCGAATCGAATGGGTACGTTTTAACTGTTCCATCCAAACGGATTCTTCCACATCCGGAAAAGTAAAGCTCATCAAGGCCTTCATCATGGGGTGATGGGCTACACTTTGAATGGCTGCATTTACTTCGCTGTCATAAAACTGGCGTATCGAGTCGAACTTTGGCATTAGTTATTTTTTACAATCCACAAAAGAACGAAATTTTTATGAATGAAATCTTATTTCTTTATTAAATCCCGAAAATTTCACGGGAATTTTCGGTTGTGATCCGTGCAATTTCTTCAATCGGCAACTGATAGATTTTGGAAAGTTTTTCAGCTACCAATTTTACATAACTGCTTTCATTGCGTTTTCCGCGATGAGGAACCGGCGCCAAATAAGGTGAATCCGTTTCCAAAACAATATGTTTGATATCAATCTGATGTAAAAACTGATCGATTTTTCCGTTTTTAAAAGTTACCACACCACCGATTCCCAATTTCATATTATAGGAAATCGCTTGTAGCGCCTGATCATAGGTTCCTGAAAAACAATGAAAAATTCCGAACAGCTCGGTTGATTTTTCCAGTTCCAAAACCTCAAATATTTCATCAAAAGCATCGCGGCAGTGAATATTTATAGGCAACTTATACTTTTTTGCCCATTGAATCTGTTTTTGAAATGCGATTTTCTGAATATCCAACGTTGTTTTATCCCAATACAGATCAATCCCAATTTCACCGATGGCCGTAAATTTACGTTTGGCCAATTCTGCTTCCACGTGAGCTAACTCTTTTTCATAATTCTCTTTCACATAACACGGGTGCAATCCCATCATCAGGAAAATATTCTCCGGATATTGTTTTTCCAGATCGTACATTTTCTGTGTATAGGAAGCATCGATGGCCGGAATGAAAAATCTTTTGACGCCATTTTTCAGGGCTCGTTCAATCATTTCACTTCTGTCTTCTGCAAATTCTTCAGAATACAAATGGGTATGCGTATCGGTAAAAATTAAGTTTGGTTCCAAAATTCGGATTTGAATGTTTCAGGCTGCAAAATTACGAAGATTGTTTCATTCTATCCAGAGATTAAAGGCAAAGATCTACTTATAAAATAATACATTTATGTTGGGTGAATCCGAATCTTTTGGAAAAGACTGCGATTAATTGATTATTTTTGAGTTATGGAAAATTTGCACGAAGTACTCAAAAAGAAAGGCTACAAAAAGATCAAATTCAAAGTATCCAAAACCCAGCACCTTTTGATAAAGGCAAAAATAAACGGTGTTTTGGGCGATTTCATTTTGGATACGGGCGCTTCCAACAGCTGTATCGGATTTGACAGCGTTGAACATTTCAACTTAATTGCAAAAGACTCCCCCACAAAAGCGGCCGGAGCCGGAGCGACCGGAATGTATACGCAAATGGCTACTGACAATCTCTTACAGCTTTCCCATTGGAGGATAAACGATTTTTCATTGGTTATTTTCGACATGAGTCACGTTAACATGGCACTTCGTCAATACAAAGCCAAACCGGTACACGGAATTATTGGTGCCGACATTCTTCTGAGAGGAAAAGCCATCATCGACTATTACAATCATTATGTTTATCTGAAATAAATCAGAATTTACTTTTCAACGTTTTATAAGCCACTACACTACTGATAATCATCAGAATTCCTCCCAGGATAAAATGCGCACCGGCAAATTTAAATGGCGCTTCGTCATGGGTGAAAAAATAAAACGTATTAGCCATCAAAGGAGGGCCGATGATAGATGTGGCGCTCATCAGACTGGCCAATGTCCCCTGTATCTCTCCTTGTTCCGAAGACGGCACGGTAGATGAAATCACCGACTGTAATGCAGGACCCGCAATACCCCCCAAACAATACGGAATCAAAAATACCATCATCATCCATCCCTGCGAAGCGAAAGCAAAAAGAAACATTCCCACAGCATAAAGGAACAAACCAAAATAAATACTTCGGTTATTTCCCAACTTCGGATTTATCCAACGAATCAATCCGCCCTGAACGATTGCCACAAGCAAACCGATTACCCCTAATGAAATTCCGACCATTCTTTCGTTCCAGTTAAAACGGTACATCGTGAAGTAAGTCCAATTGCTCTGCACTGCATGTCCGCCAATGTAAACCAACACCAACGCAATGACCAACCCTATTAAGGACGGATATTTTTTCAGGTTTAAAAAGGCACTTATAGGATTGGCTTTTTTCCAGCTGAAACTTCTCCTGTTTTCCTTTGACAAGGATTCCGGAAGTATGAAATAACCGTATAAGAAATTAATCAGGCAAAGCACGGCCGCAGCGTAGAAAGGAATTCGGGAACCATATTCTCCCAAAACACCTCCGATGACAGGCCCTATTATAAATCCTAACCCGAATGCTGCTCCAACCATACCAAAATTCTTGGCCCGATTGGTTTCATCACTAACATCGGCGATATAAGCCGTGGCTGTTGTAATGCTGGCACCCGGCAGACCCGCGAGAATCCTTCCGACAAACAACCAGCCTATCGATGGCGCGAAAGCCAGCAAAAGGTAATCCAATGCAAAAAAGAAAAGGGAGGACAGGATGATGGGACGCCTTCCGAATTTATCACTCAGATTCCCCATCAGCGGTGCGAATAAAAACTGGGTTATTGCATAGGCAAACGTAAGCCAGCCACCATAACGGGAGGCTACGCTAATATCCCCCTGAATCAATTCTTCAATCAGTTTCGGGATTACCGGTATAATAATTCCCCATCCGATGATATCGATCAGCATCGTTATAAATATGAACCCCACCGCGGCCGATTTCTTATTCGCTTTCATAATCTGTTTTAAAAAAGTAAACCTACAAAAATCCTTTCTGAAAAACCAACGGACACCAAAAAGCTTTCAAACATTTAGGCCTACATCTGAAATGGTTATTTTTCAATTTTTTCTTACGATTGAAGTATATTTACTACCTTTATCTTCTTAAAAAATTACCTGCTAAACTTTTAATTATGACAAAAAAAATATTTTTCGCCGTTCTATTACTGATTAGTTTTTTTGGCAGTAGCTACGGTCAAACGTGCAATGGTGCTGTTCCAATTGAGATTTACACCTATTCAATTACTACTACCAGCGCTACGTTTTCCTGGCCTGCCTTAGCAATGGATGGACAGCAGTGGGAAGTTTTAATTCTTCCGGCAAATGCTCCTGAGCCTAACAGCACAACGATTCCAACCGCTCCTACTTTTGGCGGTCAATTTACCGCTACAGGGCTGATGTCTTGTTCCTCCTATAAGTTTTATGTAAGAACTGTTTGCTCCCCTGGCAACGTCAGCGTCTGGTCTATGCCAATATATTTTACGACTATAGGAACTACAGCCTGTCCTTTCTCAGTGACCATAAGTGCCACACTAGATATTCCAACAAGCAATTTATTCGCCAATATAAATAGCGGCACCGGTCCTTTCACTTATCAGTGGAGCCTTAACGGAAATCCGATCCCCGGGGCGACCAGCCAAAATCTTTTTATTAATGGCCAAGGTGGAACCTATCAGCTTACGGTAACTGATTCCACTAACCTGACAGTGACTGCCTCCATAACCATTCAAGGAATCACCATTATAGCGAATAA
>NZ_DATIDM010000128.1:0-6281 GCF_035456225.1 Flavobacterium sp.
ATAAGCCTTAATTTTGTCAAAAAATAAATATGCCAAGAATCCTCGCCATAGACTACGGTATGAAACGCACCGGAATCGCAGTAACAGACGATCTGCAAATCATTGCTTCCGGTTTGACTACCGTTCCGTCTGAAACCGTAATCGATTTTTTAAAAGACTACTTTACAAAAGAGAATGTCGGCAAGGTGCTTATCGGCGAACCAAAACAAATGAGTGGGGAACCTTCCGAAAGCGCACCAATAATAGAAGCTTTTGTAGTGAAATTCAAATCGGCTTTTCCGGAAATGACTTTAGAGCGTGTGGATGAGCGTTTCACTTCTAAAATGGCCTTCCAAACCATGATTGACAGCGGACTCAAAAAGAAACAGCGTCAGAATAAAGCGTTGATTGATGAGATTTCTGCAACAATTATGCTTCAGGATTATCTATCCCGAAAAATGTTTTAACTTTTAGTTATAATTTCTTAAAAATGATTTTTCCTCTGTAAACCCTTGAAAATTAAGATAATTTTTGCAATGTAAGCCGTAAATTTGCCGCTTTATAATTTTGCAATGACAACACAACACAAATCAGAAGCAGATGTAGTTTTAATTGGCGCCGGAATCATGAGTGCCACTTTGGGATTACTGCTGAAAGAACTTCAGCCAAATTTAAAAATCGAAATTTTTGAACGTTTAGATATAGCCGCAGCCGAAAGTTCCGATGCCTGGAACAATGCCGGAACCGGTCACGCCGCTTTTTGTGAGTTAAATTACACTCCTGAAAAAAGTGATGGTTCTATCGATACCTCAAAAGCCGTGAAAATCGTTGAGGCTTTTGAAGTTTCACGTCAGTTCTGGTCGTATCTGGTTGAAAAAGGTTTGTTGAACAATCCGGAAAATTTTATAAAAAGCATTCCCCATATGAGTTTTGTCTGGGGTGAAAAAAATACAAAGTACCTTAAAAAACGTTTCGATGCTTTACAGGAATTCCACCTTTTCAAGGATATGGAATATACGGAAGATGCTGAAAAAATTAAGGAATGGGCTCCCCTGATTATGGAAGGCCGTAAAGGAGCTAAAAAATTGGCTGCTACCTCAATGCGTTTCGGTACGGATGTGAACTTCGGGGAATTGACACGAAGCATTTTCAGATATCTCGAAACATTGGAAGGGGTTCAGCTGCACTTTAATCACGATGTGCGTAAGCTAAGAAGATACGATGACGGAACCTGGAGAGTGAAGGTTAAGGAATTGGAATCCGGGGCTAAAAAACGTGTGAAAGCAAAATTTGTTTTCATTGGTGCTGGAGGAGGCTCACTTTTGTTGCTGGAAAAAGCAAATATCCCTGAAGGAGAGGGATTTGGAGGTTTCCCGGTAAGCGGACAATGGTTAAAGTGTACCAACGAAGAGTTAATTGCAAAACATCAGGCGAAAGTATACGGAAAGGCGGCGGTTGGTGCACCACCTATGTCGGTTCCGCATATTGATACGCGAATGATTGATGGTAAAAAAGCCTTGTTGTTTGGGCCTTATGCTGGATTTTCAACGAAATTCCTGAAGAACGGTTCGTATTTCGATTTGGCAAAATCAATCAAACGAAAAAATATCAAACCGATGCTTGGCGCCGGAATCAGCAATATTCCGCTGACAAAATATTTGATAGAGCAGGTAATGCAATCGTCGGAAGACCGAATGAAAGCATTACGCGAATACTTGCCGGATGCTAAAAAAGAAGATTGGGTACTTGAAAATGCAGGTCAGCGTGTTCAGGTTATCAAAAAAGATAAAAACGGTAAAGGAGTTTTAGAATTCGGTACCGAAGTGGTAAATGCCGCTGATGGTTCGTTGGCTGTTTTGTTAGGGGCTTCCCCGGGAGCTTCCACAGCGGTTTCTATCATGCTGGATTTGATCGGACGTTGTTTTAAAGATGAATTAGCTTCTCCGGAATGGCAGGCTAAACTGAAAGAAATGATCCCGTCTTATGGTCAGAAACTTAACGAAAATCCTCAATTTGCAGACGAAATTCGTCACAAAACGGGTACAATATTAAAATTGAAAGATTTAGCTAAATCTTCTGTATAAAATTTAAAACGCACCAATTCGGCTACCGTCTGGAGCAAAAAAAATGAATAAAATTTTAGCCACGAATTCACTAATTAATGAATGTAAATTAGTGAATTCGTGGCATTTTTTTAATACGAATGTGAAATCGGTACAAATCTTTTCAATATGAATTAGCTGTATACTTTTTTAGAGATGTGTCCAGACTGTATCCAATCCGGTTTGTTTTATTCCTTTATTTTTAGGTTTTTAATCACTTTTAGTAAATTTTCGGACAGGTTAATCAGCCAGATTAGCTGGTCGATAACCAGTTGCGCTTCCTCCATCTTCAGCTGAAAATCCTGATTGTCGATACTTGTACTTCTTAATTCCTGCGCGCGGATGTTTTTCAGTTCTGTAAAACTCAGATCCAGTCGTTCTTTTTCATCGCTTGTTAACGAAGAATCTTCTCTTTTTCCGTGGAGAATTTCAATGGCCAAATCCAAATTTCTAATCACTGTTTCACATACAATATTAAAGGCTTCGGAAGCTTCCGTGGTTTTATGCAACTGAACATAGGAGCCCAACGAAGCGGCAGAGGAGAGCAGTGTGTGATTGAGTGCAACAGTTTTGTAAACCTTAGTCATGTTTTTCTGCTTGGATTTCGGTTCCTGTTTCATTCTTTGGAATGAAGCCATCAGGTTTCCGATTTCGATGAAGGCCTCTTTGCGGGATAATTTATATTCAGTGGAAACTTCTCCTTTTCGGTTGTAAAAAAGGGTAATCTCGCTAAGATAATTCCGATTGGCCTCAATTGATTTTTCAAGATGATTGTTGAGGTTTAAAAATTCCCACGAAGGCCAAAGGAAGTAATTGGCCAAAAATGCGAGCGTGGCTCCAAAAAGAGTGTCTAAAATTCGGTATTGAATAACTTCCGTTACATTCGGGGTAAGCATTCCATAGATGAAAATCACATATATAGTTACGAAGGTAGCTCCGATTTTATAATTGATTTTCGTATAGGTAAACCCTAAAATCATCGCAATCACGGATAAGGTTCCCAAAGCATAACTGTTTTTTACAAAATAAAGTACTGCAAATGCTATGATTCCACCAATGACAGTTCCGAAAATCCGCTCGAAGGAGCGTTGTTTGGTCAAACCGTATCCCGGACGCATGATAACGACAATGGTGAGTAAAATCCAGTAACCATTTTGAAGCGGAAGTAATTTTCCAATGATGAAACCGGCAAGAATGGTTAATGATAAGCGTAAAGCATGCCTGAACGTTGTGGAGGAAAAGCTCATGTTTTCGGCCAATACACCAAGACGGTAATTTTGCGGGGTCAGGAATTTTTCGATTTCCTTGTGCTTATGACTGAATTCTTCCAGATTAAGGTATCCGGCCAGCGCTTTTTCGATAACTTTAATTTTCTCTACCTGTTTTTCGGCATAATGCTGCATGTTTTTAATCATCAAAAGTCCTTCCGGAGTTGCCGTTGTGCCTATTTCGGTTTTGTATCGTTCGATAATGTGCTGAAGATTTTCCAGGTCAAGGAGTAAGGTGTGTTCCGGAGTGTACTTGGTGTTGTTCTGCAGGCTTTGCGATAGTTTTTTAAGTGTTGCGGCTATGTTGTAAGCCAAATTCTGATAGGTTCGCAGTGTTTTTGGATGATTGTCGAAACGATGATGCAATTCGTCGTGATTGAACGAAAAGGCGAGTGCGATTTCCAATATTTCCACCAGATTGGTGAAGACAATCAGCATTTTTCGGTTTTGGTTTGAATTGCTCGAATCGATAGTGTTTCGGATTACAAATTCACGAATATTCTCATGAATTGCATTGATTTCCACCTGAATTTCGAGTTGCTTTTCGGTTATCTGGGTTTTGTCGGAATCACTATTCCACAGATCTCCCCGAAGTTTCAGATATTTTGAAGTCAGCCATAAACATTCGGCAATCTGTAATTCCATATAACGATGCGGTCGCAGGAAATGAAAGAGGAGCGAAATAAAAAGGTAAAACAAACCTCCAATCAGAATATATCCGGAATGTATCGCAAGTTCCCAGCCTTTGTAGGAATGGCTGAAGGCGAGCGTAACGGTAATCAGGCAGACAAATGAAATCATGTTGGCCCTGTGTCCGTACACGGAAATCATCGAAAAGAAGAACAATAAAACCAATAATGCAGGATATACGATAATGGGCTTGTCCTGAATAAATCCGAGTGTTAATGTCGTTGTCGTAATCAGGAAAACAGCGATAAGAATTCCTTTTGTTTTATGGCTTAAGCTTCCCGGGACATCGCTGGGAAAAGTAAGTAAAGCGCCGATGGCAATGGTAAAACCTTCCTGGAAATGATCAAATTGTGACAGTACAACTACGGGAAGCACACAGGCTATCGTCACTTTTAAAGCATTGGCAAAATTGGTGTTGTCTGTATGTTTTCTAATATTTTGAATCATCCTGTTTCTGTACCATGGCGATAGTTACTGTAGGAAAAGCAACTATAAATTTAAGAATCATTTCACATATTATGTTTAAAAAAAGCCAAAAGCGTCTAAAGACTGCCCGATTCTCCCTTTTTTGATTACTTTTGCGACATAATTAAGTTTCGAAACATGATTTTACCAATTATAGGATACGGCGATCCGGTGCTTCGCAAAATGGGCGAGGAAATTTCTAAAGATTATCCGAATCTTAAGGAAACCATTGCCAATATGTATGAAACAATGTACAATGCGTACGGCGTTGGATTGGCAGCACCTCAAGTAGGTTTGGCGATTCGTCTTTTTATTGTTGACTGTGAGCCTTTCAGTGACAGTGACGACATGTCAAAAGAGGAAGCAGAACAATTAAAAGGGTTCAAAAAAACCTTCATCAATGCTAAAATCCTTAACGAAGACGGTGAAGAGTGGGGATTCAACGAAGGTTGTTTGAGTATTCCTGAAGTTCGCGAAGACGTTTTCCGTCATGAACAAATCACAATTGAATATTACGATGAAGATTTCAATAAGAAAACAGAAGTATATGATGGTTTGATTGCCAGAGTAATTCAGCATGAATACGATCATATCGAAGGAATTTTGTTTACCGACAGAATTTCGTCATTGAAAAAACGTTTAATATCGAAGAAATTACAGAACATCATGGAAGGGAAAACCCGTCCGGATTATAAAATGAAATTTGTTGCCAAAAAAGGCAGATAATTTTTGTTTTTCTCTGTAAAGATTAGATATTTGTCATCCTTATAAAATAATACACACACAATAACACAATGGGCATAGAAAGAATATTATCGATTTCAGGTAAACCGGGATTATACGATTTAAAATTACAAACAAGAACAGGTTTTGTTGCCGAGTCATTAATCGACGGTAAAAAAATCACAGTTGGAATGCGTAGCAACGTAAGTTTGTTGTCTGAAATTTCAATTTATACGTATAACGAAGAAGTACGTTTGTCAGAAGTTTTCAGAAGAATCGCTGAAAAAGAAGATAATGGTCCTGCAATGTCTCACAAAGAAGATAATGCTAAACAGGCTGCTTACTTCAGAGAAATTCTACCGGAATACGATGAGGAAAGAGTATATGGTTCCGATATCAAAAAAGTATTGAACTGGTACAACATGCTTCAGGCTAAAGGATTGGTTTCCAAAGAAGTTGCTGCTCTGGCAGAGGCTGCTAAAACAGAAGAATAATTTTTGTGTTTGAAATTTAGAATTTCAGTTATAAAAGAAAAAAATATAATCCTGTCCTTTTGGGCGGGATTTCTTATTTTTACACAAATTCTAAAACAATGAACACACGTCAGCAGCAATTGGATGCTTTTGGCCGTTTACTGGACATCATGGACGATTTACGCGAAAAATGTCCGTGGGATAAGAAACAAACGCTCGAAAGTTTACGCCATCTAACCATTGAAGAGGTCTATGAATTGGGCGATGCCATTTTGGATAACGATTTGGATGAAATCAAGAAGGAGCTGGGCGATGTGTTGCTGCACATTGTTTTTTATTCTAAAATCGGAAGCGAAAAACAGGCTTTTGATATAGCCGATGTGGCGAATTCCATTTGTGATAAGTTAATCGACCGTCATCCTCATATTTATGGCGATGTAATTGTTGAAAATGAAGAGCAAGTCAAGCAAAACTGGGAAAAACTGAAACTGAAAGAAGGAAAGAAATCGGTTTTGGAAGGTGTTCCGAAGAGTTTACCAGCTTTAGTGAAAGCCAGTCGCATTCAGGACAAAGTAAAGGGA
>NZ_DATIDM010000129.1:0-13116 GCF_035456225.1 Flavobacterium sp.
CAGGAGACGTAAAAGTGAATTTGGAGAAAATGATTGCACGCAAACAGGCAGTTGTTGATCAATCTTCAGGCGGTGTAAAATATTTAATGGACAAAAATAACATCACCGTTTTCAATGGTGTTGGTTCATTCGAAAATGCAACTACGGTTAATGTTACCAAAGCAGACGGTTCTGTAGAGAAATTGGAAGCTAAAAACGTAATCATTGCTACAGGTTCAAAACCATCATCTCTACCTTTAATCAAAATTGATAAAGAAAGAATCATTACTTCAACAGAAGCTTTAAAATTAAAAGAAGTTCCAAAACACCTTGTAATCATTGGTGGTGGAGTTATTGGATTAGAGCTAGGTCAGGTTTACTTACGTTTAGGTGCTCAAGTTTCTGTTGTTGAGTTCATGGACAGAATTATTCCGGGTATGGACGGAGGTTTGTCTAAAGAATTGACAAAAGTGTTGAAAAAACAAGGAATGAAATTCTACACTTCTCACAAAGTTCAGGCTGTTGACAGAGCAGGAGAAGGTGTCGTTGTGAAAGCAGAAAACGCAAAAGGTGAAGTGATCACTTTAGAAGGTGACTATGCTTTGGTTTCTGTTGGCCGTCGTCCTTATACTGATGGATTGAACGCTGATAAAGCCGGAGTTAAAATTACTGAAAGAGGTCAGGTTGAAGTAAACGATCATTTACAAACATCGGCTTCTAACATTTATGCTATCGGTGACGTAGTTCGCGGAGCGATGTTAGCACACAAAGCGGAAGAAGAAGGAGTAATGGTTGCTGAATATTTAGCAGGTCAAAAACCACATATCGATTATAATTTAATTCCTGGTGTAGTTTACACTTGGCCTGAAGTTGCCGCTGTTGGTAAAACAGAAGAACAATTGAAAGAAATTGGCGTAGCTTACAAAGCCGGAAGTTTCCCGTTCAAAGCATTAGGTCGTGCACGTGCAAGTGCTGACATCGAAGGTTTTGTGAAAATCCTTGCTGATGCTAAAACAGATGAAGTTTTAGGAATCCACATGATTGGTGCCCGTGCAGCGGATTTAATAGCTGAAGCAGTAACAGCTATGGAATTCCGTGCTTCTGCTGAAGATATTTCAAGAATGTCTCACGCACACCCAACTTTCGCGGAAGCTATCAAAGAAGCGGCTTTAGCAGCCACTGATAACAGAGCATTACACGTGTAATTCTGAATGATATTAAATAAAAACCCGTCTTGTTTTACAACGAGACGGGTTTTATTTTTTGGGATATTTAACTTGCGAATATTCCCTTATAACTTTCCCAACTTCTGTAAATCAGGAAGATATTGCTTAAAAAGACAAAGATCGCTATTGCTATCGAAAATCCCGATTGAATCAAAAAAACATTGATAAGCAAAATATTGATGGAAACCGGAAAAAACACTAAGCTGAATAGCTTTATGAATTTTCCGGTCAGAAATGACAAACCGCTAAGGAATTCAACTATTTTTACTAACGTCAGCAAATATTTTGTAGCTTTAAATCCTTCAAAAACGGTTTTCAGGTCACCTGTCAGCTCCGGCTGCTTATCAAATGTCAAAAAGTACGAAATGGAAGTGAACAGCAGCAGAGACCCCAAAAGAACCCTGATGATAATAGTTGCGACTTTCATAACTTTTATTATTTTAAAGGTTTCTACTACAAAGTTAATGAATTAATTAACAGGATGTTATATTTTAGCTTTTGGTTTTGTAGTATTTTTTGTAGATAAAATAACCTCCGAAAAGAATCAGGATAAAGCCCCATAACTGAACGATAAAAGCGATGATGTTTTCAAGAAAATACCAACCGGTTTTTAAAGAATCCAATAATTGTAATCCAATATGAGGTCGGTATGCATCAATGCTTTCTTCACTTGCCAGCATTTCGTGTCTGATGGCTTCGTTTTGATAAATCTGAAGAGTTAGCGTACTGAAATTAACCTGATCCTTTAGCGAAAGATTCTGTAATTTGCTGTTGTCGTTCTGCTCTTTTTTGTCGGCTAGTGTCTGTTCGGCATCGATTACGGAATTTAATTTCTTCCCTTTGGTATCAATCGCTTTTTCAAGTCTTTTTTCGTTGGAATCTGATCGGTTTTGTTTCATCTGATTGGCCAACAATTGCAACGAAACATCATCAGCTTTAATAACCCTGAAATCCAGAAAATTAATCTGTTTTGCAATTGTTTTGATTACCGTATCCATTTTAGTATTCGGAACCCGAATGGTGATATCGTTCTTAACCTGATATTTTATGGTTTCCAAAATACTGTCTTTGCTGACTTTGGTCTCGTTTCTCTCCGAAATTTCACTCTGCAGATTGGTATACGTGACAAAACCTCCAAACTTGGTTGTGGCATCTTCAATAGCATAAGTTGATTTAGCAACGTTCTTGACTTTAAATTTTATGTCGGCCGTTCGTATGAATTTCCTGTCCGAATCTTTTTTCTCAACTGCTGCCGATGATGAAACGACATCACTTGAATCGGTTTCCGTTGTTTCTGATGTGGCATAATCTACTTTTTCTTCCATTTTTTCCTTGCAGGAAACGGCTAATCCAATTACAAGCAAAGCCAGGCCAATTCTAGAGACTGTTTTCATAAAATTACTATTTAAAGGGTTGATGTTACTTTGTAAAGTTGTAATAGTAATTTTCAGTCAATAGTTTCCGGCTTTAGTGGGTTGTTTTATTGTTTTGGTTCCAATAAAAACCGTGCCAGAAATTTCGGAATCCGGATCAGGTATTAAAAATATTTTTTTACAAGTTATTTAATTCTCGAAGAAGTGAGTGTAATATCTGCAGTAGCCCAGCTTTTTGCAATCAGTTGTTCCATTTCTTTTACTTTGGCTTGATTGCCCAGTTTTTCATAAGCCAATTTTAATCCATGATAAGCCCAGCCGTTTTTCGGTAATCGTTTTAAATCTTCTTCATAAACTTTAATAGCTTCATTGTATTTGCCGGCTTCAATAAAAACGGCTCCCAAATGATGGCGTACAGAGAAAAACCAATCCGGCGGTTCATTGTAATTCAGACCATCCTCAATAGCAATGGCTTTTTGAAGTAAATGGATACTTTGGGTATAATCTCTTTCGGAAGCTAAAATTTCAGCATTCAGGACTTTGGCGGCTATATTTACGATGGAACTCATGGAATTGATTTGCCAGATGGTCATTTTCTCAAGTGATTTATCATTGGCAAAAACCTGAAGTTTCATCAATTCAGTTTTGGCTTTGCTTAAATCGTTTTTTCCTAAATAAGCCATTCCTCTGGCATAGTGTGAAATCGCTTTCGGGTATTTTAAAGTGTCAGAAACCAATTTTATCTTCAGGATATCATCCCATTTCCCAAATTTCACCGAAACGAAATACGGAATCATATAATAATGCTGTAAAGTTTCCAATCCGGGAATTATCATGTTTTGAGGATGCACCAATTTTGCGGTTTCATTGGCACCAACCATTGCCCATTTCGAGTTGCCTTCCAACGTGGCTGTACCGGCCATGAAATGATAATTGTGAGGGTAGTAGCCGATAGGATAAGCTCCTTGCGCATGGCACATGGTCACATAAGCGCTGTCTACTTTACAGGCATTAATGTTGGCCATGGTACCTTTATGATAATCACCGGTTCGGATGTAAATGTGTGAGGGCATGTGTACCAAATGTCCAAAAGAAGAAGCATTTCCATCATCAAAAAATTTGGCAGAGGCATAACCTCGTTGCGGAGTATTGGAAGCCTCAACGGCGTGAATATAAAAGTGGTTTGCTCCAATGTGTTTGGGATCTTTCTTTAGAATTTTCTCCATCAGAGAAACAATTTCAGGTGTCCATGGTTTTGGAGTTCCGTTTTTTTCGTATAAATCCCACGGATGTAAATCCATCACGGATTCGGCGTACAATGCATTAATATTGATATCATCGGGAAATTGTGCATTGACTTCTTTCATCGCATTCGAATAGGCAATATCCAATTTACTTCTGTCTTCAACGGGTTTTTCCACATATCGTTTTGAAAGTGCCTGAATCAGTGCTCTTTCCTTTTCTGAAGCTTTGTCTTGGAGTTTTATTGCCTGCTGTATGGCTTTATAAGCTCTTTCATAATTGTCGGGTTCCATTCCGGCATTGTAATTCGGACCCAAAACGTAGGCAAATCCCCAAAAAGCCATCGCACATTCGGGATCGAGTTTTGTGGCATAATGAAAAGATCGGGCAGCTTCAGCGTGATTAAAACCATACGCCAGCGCCAATCCCTGATTGAAATACTTTTGTACTTCCGGGTTTTTGGTCGTAATCGGATAATCAATAACATCCATTCCTTTGAACAACGGTGCTTTGTTATCTGAAGTATACCATTTGGCATCGACAACCGGCGGGGCACAACTCATGCTGTTCGTTCCGGCCACCGGTTTTTCCGTGGTCTTGGGAGTATTTTTTTTACATGAAAAGATTAGTATTGAGGCAAACATCAGGAAGAGGACTGCTTTTTTCATAATTTCATATTTAGTGTGAAAATACATATAAAGTTACTTAAAATCAGTGACTTATTAATTTGTTGTAAAGGTTTTTTGGAGCGAATGGTTCGGGAATTATCAGCAATCCGTTTTCCCGTTTTCCGCTCTACAAGGTGCTGCTCCAACCGGGGCTAAAGGAAAAGCCATAGCCTGTTTATGAACTTGGTAAAATCTTTGCAAACTTTACAGTTAAGCAGTACATTTACCTTTTAAATAAGACTATTTGAGAACTTCTGTTTTTAAACATATTTCGGATCCCGATTCTTTTAAAACGCAACTATTGGTCTGGTCGCAACAATTCCGTGAAGTCGTTTTTCTGGACAGCAACAACTATCCGCAACATTATGGAAGTTATGATGTTGTGCTGGCAGCCGATGCATTTACTTCGATTAAAACCGATTATCAAAATGCTTTTGAGGATTTGAAACAGTACCAACAGCAATCGAAAGACTGGTTGTTTGGCTATTTGTCCTATGATTTAAAAAACGATGCAGAAGATTTAAAATCTCAAAATTTTGACGGCTTGCATTTTCCGGATTTGTTTTTCTTTCAGCCAAAGAAACTTTTCCTGTTGAATGGCAACGAACTGGAAATCTGTTATCTGAATATGTGTGAGGATGAATTGGAGGAGGATTTTCTGGAAATAGTTGAAAGAGAAAAGGAAATAGGGAAAAGTCTTTCATCAGTAACTATTCAGCAGCGCATTTCAAAGGAAAAATACCTTGAAAAAGTAAACGAAATGCTTTTACATATTCATCGCGGTGATATTTATGAGGCTAATTTCTGTATGGAATTCTTTGCCGAAAACGCCGAAATCAATCCGCTTGAAATCTATGAAAAACTAAATGCCATTTCGGAACCTCCGTTTGCGGTATTTTTTAAGAACAACATCAATTACCTGCTGTCAGCATCACCGGAACGCTATCTTCGCAAAGAAGGCCTGAAAGTTATATCACAACCTATAAAAGGAACTGCAAAACGTTTGTTTGATGAAGAGCGGGATAATCAATCTAAAACCGAATTATCTGAAAATCCGAAAGAACGATCAGAAAACATCATGATTGTGGATTTAGTCCGCAATGATTTGTCGCATACCGCCACAAAAGGTTCGGTTCAGGTGGAAGAATTATGCGAAATTTATTCGTTCAAACAAGTACATCAGATGATTTCAACTGTGGTTTCTGAAGTTAAGGAATCAACTTCTCCTTTGGAAATCATCAAAACCACTTTTCCTATGGGAAGCATGACCGGAGCACCGAAAATTTCGGCAATGAAAATCATCGAAGAGCTGGAGGAAACCAAACGCGGTTTGTACAGTGGGGCAGTGGGGTATTTCACGCCAAATAACGATTTCGATTTCAATGTGGTAATCCGCAGTATTTTGTACAATTCGAAAGAGAAATATGTTTCATTTTCTGTGGGAAGCGCTGTAACAGCCGAATCGAAGCCTGAAAATGAGTATGAAGAATGTTTGTTGAAGGCTAAAGCAATGAGAGAAGTTTTATCAGAGTAACTATAGAGATTATCAATGTTCAGTCAGAAAGTTTTATTTTTAGTTTCGTTAATTGGTGGGATAATCATCGCATTAGTCGGTATTCATCTTAAGTTTACTGAGACGATTGCAGGAAGTTATACTTTTAGTAAATATGGTGGCGTAGGTTATGGAACCATAGATGGGAACGGAGCATTGCTTGTAGGGATTTCAATTTTATTATTTTCAGGCTGGACTTACTATGAATTCAAAAAAGAGCGTGTCGATAGGATAAAAAGGATGGAAGATGAGGGCAAAATGGAACGGGATGCCAGAATAAAAATAATTCTCAGAAGATCAAAAACAGATTTAAATACCTTTCTTTATAACAGAAAAGAATTTTATAAAAAACATAAAATAGATAAACAATAATAATAAATGCTTCAAAAGTTCCAAAATCATATCAATAAAATTCTTCCTTTTCTTAGAGAGAAGAAACTCCTTTTGGCGGTTAGTGGAGGCATTGACAGTATGGTTTTGATTCATTTGTTGCATCAGCTGAAATTTGATATTTCAGTTGCACATTGCAATTTTAATTTGCGTGGCAATGAAAGTGATGGTGATGCGGAATTTGTGAAATCAATATGTGGTAAAATTAATATTGATTTCTTTTTAAATTCTTTTAAAACAAGTGAATACGCCAGTTTAAATAAACTTTCCATTCAAGTCGCGGCACGACAGTTAAGATACGATTGGTTTAACGAATTACTGGAAATTGAAGGTTTTGATTATTTACTTACAGCACATCATTTAGATGATTCCATCGAAACATTTTTAATCAATTTTACAAGAGGAACCGGGCTAGAAGGGTTAACCGGAATTCCGCAGCAAAATGATAAAATCATTCGCCCGCTTTTGATTTTCACCCGAGAAGAAATTGAGAATTACGCCAAAGAAAATCAAATTCAATGGCGTGAAGACAGCAGCAATGCATCCGACAAATACCTTCGCAATAAACTCCGCCACAAAGTCATTCCTATTCTAAAAGAGCTCAATCCCGGTTTTTCAAATTCTTTTTTGCAAACGCTCGAAAATCTTCAGCAATCAGAATCGATGGTTGACGATGCTTCGCGAATTGTTTACCGAAAAGTGGTGAAAGATGTTAATTCTCAAAAGATAATTAATCTTGAAGAGTTGATGATTTTACCAAATTATCAGGCCTATTTGTATCAATGGCTGAAGCCTTTCGGGTTTACGGCTTGGAATGATATTTACGATTTGGTTGAGGCGCAATCCGGGAAACAGGTTTTTTCGGAAAAGCATCGGTTGTTAAAAGACCGTAACACGCTCATTTTAACTAAAAAAAAAGAAATTGAAAAGGAAGTTTATGCTGTTTATCAAGAGGTTGAAAATAGTGAAATTCCACTAAAAATATCGGTTTGTGACAAAGGAGATATTACTTTCGGTAACAAAGACATTATCTTTGCTGATAAAGATACGTTAAAGTTTCCTTTAGAATTTCGAAAATGGGAAGAAGGTGATTATTTTTACCCCTTCGGAATAACCGGAAAGAAAAAGCTCAGTAAGTATTTTAAAGATGAAAAATTCTCGCTGGTTGAAAAAGAAAACACGTGGCTTTTATGTTCTGAAAATCAAGTGGTTTGGGTAGTTGGAAAACGAGCAGACAGACGATTTTCAGTGAATGAAACAACACAAACTATTATAAAAATTGAATTGAAATAATGAGGAAGTTAAGCGCCCTGCTGGTATTGTTTTTTACTTTTTTGAGTGCTCCGGCACAAATTCTTAACCCGGTTTCCTGGAAAACTTCAGTTGAGAAGAAATCGGATACCGAAGTGGTTTTGGTTTTTGATGCTGTTATCGAACACGAATGGCATCTGTTTTCTCAATTTACACCGGAGGGTGGCTCTCAACCAACTGTTTTCCAGTTTAAAAACGCCAAGGGAAACTATGATTTGGTAGGTAAAACAAAAGAAAGCCCGTATAAAAAGGTTTACAGTGATGTTTTCGAAGTCGATGAATACATGTTCGAAAACAAAGCGCAATTCCGTCAGACGATAAAAGTTACAAATCCAAATGTAAAATCGGTTTCGGTTACTGTGGAATATCAGGTTTGTAAAGAAGCTTGTATTCAACAGGATAAGACTTTCGATATTAAATTACCGGCTTTATCAGTAAAACCATCTGATGTTGTTGCTACTGCTGATGCTGCTACTACGACGGTTCCAGATACCGTTTCAACTGTTGCTGAAGTTAAAGCCGATTCTGTTCCTTCATCTGAAAGTAAAGAAACAGCTGCGCCAATCACCGAAAATGAGCATCCAAGCAAGAAAAAATCGGATGAGAAAGGTGTTTTCATGATTTTCATACTGGCATTCTTCTCCGGATTTGCAGCATTGCTTACTCCATGCGTTTTCCCGATGATTCCAATGACAGTGAGCTTCTTTACCAAACAGAGCAAAACCAAAGCACAGGGAGTTAAAAACGCTATTATTTACGGAATTTCAATTATCCTTATATACGTTTTATTAGGTTCTTTGGTGACCGCAATTTTCGGTGCCGATGCCTTGAACTCCTTATCTACAAACGTTTGGTTTAATCTGATATTCTTTGTTTTATTGGTGGTTTTCGCCGCATCGTTTTTGGGTGCGTTTGAAATCATGCTTCCGAATTCATGGGCGAATAAAGTTGACCGTCAGGCGGATAGAGGTGGGATTATCGGAATCTTGTTCATGGCGTTAGCCTTGGCAATTGTTTCGTTTTCATGTACAGGACCAATCGTTGGAACATTATTGGTTGAAGCAGCTTCTAAAGGAGGATTTGCCCCGGTTATTGGTATGTTGGGCTTCTCAATGGCGTTAGCTTTACCATTTATGTTGTTTGCCATGTTCCCGGGTTGGTTAAATTCTTTACCAAAATCTGGAGGTTGGCTAAATACCGTAAAAGTATTTTTAGGGTTTTTAGAGTTGGCTTTAGCGTTTAAATTCCTTTCTAATGCTGATTTGGTGCTTCAGATGCATTTGTTGGAAAGAGAGATTTTCCTGGCAATATGGATTGTTATTTTCGGAACCCTTGCGTTTTATTTATTTGGGAAAATTACCTTGCCGCATGATAGTCCGCTTTCCCATATTTCAGTAGGAAGATTGCTTTTGGGATTATTGGTTTTATCCTTCACTATCTATTTGATTCCGGGACTTTGGGGTGCTCCGTTGAAACTGATTTCCGGATTCCCGCCACCAATGACGTACAGTGAAAGTCCGTATGGTTTAGGTGGGGCAAAAGGGAATGGAGGCGGATCGGCTCAAATATTACCGGCCGGAGCACATTTGGGAGCGCACGATATCGTAGCTTTTGAAGATTACGAAAAAGGTATGGCCTACGCTAAATCGGTTAACAAACCGGTTCTTTTGGACTTTACTGGATTTGCATGCGTGAATTGCCGTAAAATGGAAGATTTTGTATGGTCGAAACCAGAAGTTCTTTCGATACTAAAAGAAAAAGTGGTTTTGATTTCATTGTATGTGGATGACAAACGCGAATTGCCTAAAAACGAACAATACACCTCCAAAGAAACAGGAAAAGAGATCGTAACCATTGGAAACAAATGGAGCGATTTTCAGATCACAAAATATAAAGCGAATGCGCAACCGTATTATATAATTTTAGATACTGAAGCGAATAGCTTGTCAGAGCCGGTAGGGTATACTCCGGATGTCAACGAATACAAAAAATGGTTAGAAGATGCAATTGCAAAATTCAAGAAATAAAAAAAGCCACTCAATCGAGTGGCTTTTTTGTTATTTAAGGATATGCTGACTTAAAATCTGATATACTTCGTTGATGTTGTTGTCTTTTCCAAATTGCTTTTTGATTGGAAGGGTTTCTCCGGTTACCCAGATTTTCAACTCTGCATCCAAATCTAATAAACCAGCGCTTTCTTTAGAAAATTTTTTGATGCTTGAGTACGGAATTGACTGGTAATCTACTTTCGAACCTGTTAATCCTTGTTTGTCAACCAAAATCAATCTTTTATTAGTGAAAACAAACATGTCACGAACAATTTTGAAAGCTTTTTCGATGTGTTCCCCGTTGATTAAGATCGGTTGGAATTCCTGTGAAATTTTTTCGGTGCTTACTTCAGAAGCATTACCCATGATGGCGTTAAATAATCCCATTATGTTCTTACGTTTTTAAATTTTTATAAAAGTATGAAAAATATGGAAACTAAGTCGGTTAAAGAATTCGGAAGCACTGTATTTGTAATAATTGCAAGATGATTTCCGTAATTAATATCAGGTGTAAAGTATCTAAATATTCTTATATTTAGTTTTCAATTATTTCAGAGTATGAAAAAATTAATTTTTTTATTAGCGGTAAGTGTATTGGTAAGTACCAATGTAATAGGACAAACATTGTCAATCGAGCAATTAGGTATGACGCCAAAAAATGGAGCATACTATAAAGACAACGAAAATTTATTAAATAACTTTGTTGGTACTTGGTTATATACAACCGGTAACACATCTCTAAAATTTGTACTGAAAAAAGTTACTAGATATAATTATAATCCAAATTATTCAGAAGATTTGCTAGTAGGGGAATATGAATATATTAAAAATGGTGTTGTGGAGATAAACACTTTAAATAACATTAATAGTACTTATATTTTTTCACATAGTATACATGGAAACACTGTCCTTTATTATGATGAAAAACCTCCATGTAATGACTGCACAGTTAATGAAAAAAGGTTGCGAATAATTTTTGAAGACCCAATCAAGGAAACAGCTGGAGATCTTTTTTTAAGAAGAGTTACCGTAGCTGGACAACAAGCTATTTCTGTGCAGTTTTTAGGAGATGGTTTTAAATACACTGGAGGGCCAAATGTAGACAATATAGTGCGAACTTATGTAGAAGAAACAGTTCCAAATGGAGTATATGTATTAATAAAACAACCTTAAGCAAATTCTACATATTCTTGTTGTAAAATAAGAGAGACATTTATTAATAGTTTTAAAGGGAGTAGTTTGCTCCCTTTTTTATTTCATTAACTTATCAGCTACCAAACAAATCAATTCATAATCAACCTTTGCAACACCAAAAACCGCTTCAATTCGATCCCGAATTTGGTGGATGTGGTTTCCTTCTGGGGATCCGTTCAATTTTATTACATCATGTATCGGACATATATGGCAATTCTGAATTAGATATTCCCCAATCGAATCATCAAACATTTCTTTCATTTTAAAAACCAGCTTGAGCATTTCGTTTTTTGATTTTCATATCGATACTCATCAATTGGATTTTAAGGGATTAATTTGTTTTTTTAAATTTATAAGAAAATTACTATTTTTGAAAAAATTTATAAGCCATGTTAGTAAAAGTATTTGGAAGTTCCGTATTCGGAGTAGATGCCACAACCATTACCGTAGAAGTAAACATCGATAAAGGAGTCGGCTACCACTTGGTAGGATTACCCGATAATGCCATAAAAGAAAGCAGTTACCGCATTGCAGCTGCTCTAAAGAATAATGGTTATCAACTCCCCGTTAAAAAGATAACCATCAATATGGCTCCCGCCGATTTGCGTAAGGAAGGTTCCGCTTACGATTTGACCATAGCTATTGGAATCCTGGCAGCCACTGGACAGATAAAATCGGAAGAAGTCGGTAAATACATTATTATGGGAGAACTCTCCCTCGATGGAGGAATGCAACCTATAAAAGGTGCTTTGTCCATAGCCATAAAAGCAAAAGAAGAAGGCTATAAAGGTTTCTTCCTGCCCAAAGAAAATGTCAAAGAGGCCGCCATAGTAACCGGACTCGATGTTTACGGAGTTGAAAACGTGTTGGAGGTAATAGATTTTTTTGAAGGCAAAGGCACCATAGAGCCAACAGTAATAAACACCCGTGAAGAATTTTATAAAACATTAGATTATCCCGAATTTGATTTTGCCGAAGTAAGAGGGCAGGAATCCATCAAGCGCTGTATGGAAATTGCTGCTGCCGGAGGACATAACCTCATCCTTATTGGACCACCGGGAGCCGGAAAAACGATGTTAGCCAAACGATTGCCGAGTATCTTACCACCCATGACCTTAAAAGAAGCATTGGAAACTACCAAAATCCATAGTGTAGCCGGAAAGGTGAAAGATGCCGGGTTAATGAATCAACGTCCTTTTCGGAGTCCGCACCACAATGCTTCTTCAGTAGCGCACAACAATGTAGGATAGTACCGAATATTGATAAATTAGAGAGTAACAATCATTTATCTAATTCGATTTATAGAATGTCAATGAAGGTGCTGGTAGATAAGGAGTGGAAAAACATAAGAATTGGTGCATGATTTTTTTATATTTTTACCTAAAACATAGTTATAATGAATTTGAATTTTAAGAAATCCTTAGATTCGATTAATCAGTATTTAAGTTTGATAATCATTGTACCCGCTCTATTAGGGGGGTTATGGCAAATAATTGAACTATCTAGGATATCATTTTCATTCATTAGATTCTTTTCAGTATCACAAATAATACCTGATGGTTTATTGATACTTCTTTTCGTTTTAACTTTTGGAGTATCATCCTTAATACTGATATGGTTTATAGAAAGATATAGTAAACAAAAAAGTGATTTGAAGAATGAAAAAGAGAATAGATTGCATGGCATAATTTTTATTCTATTATTTATTGTTTGTTGTGTTGTAATATTTTTCTTTAATAAGTTTGTGATTGAGAATATTGAACACTTTATTAATTTAGTTATATTTTTCCCAATAAATATTTTAATTTGTTCTATTGCATATACTTCTTATAGTCAAGCCTCAAACGAATTTAGAAGTTTAACATCAAAAATGTTTTCGTATGCCGTTTTTGAGTTAGTCCAGACAATATTTATATGTGCTTACCTGATTATATTTATTTTTCTAATCGCCAAGTTTCATGAGGTCTTTTTTCTTCCCAATGAATTAAGAAACATAGATAACTTAATTTGTAAAATAGAAAAGGTTGAGCCTTATACTAATCACGAAATACTTTATACTAACGATAAATATATTTTCGTTAGGCTTCATAAGTTCTCAAAGAATAAAAATGGAAAAATTAATACAAGTGAAAT
>NZ_DATIDM010000130.1:0-31587 GCF_035456225.1 Flavobacterium sp.
CTTTACAAGCACGCTCTAATAAACGAGAGTGTAAGTAGAAAACGTCTCCAGGGTAAGCCTCACGTCCTGGTGGTCTTCTTAATAACAAAGACACCTCACGGTAAGCAACAGCCTGTTTTGACAAATCATCATAGATGATCAAAGCAGGACGACCTGAATCACGGAAATACTCACCAATCGCAGCACCCGCCATTGGAGCATAAACCTGCATTGGAGCAGGGTCAGAAGCGTTAGCAGCAACGATAACTGTATAAGCCATTGCGCCTTTTTCTTCTAATGTTTTTGCAATACCAGCTACTGTAGACGCTTTTTGTCCAACAGCAACATATATACAGAATACTGGTTTACCAGCATCGTAAAATTCTTTTTGATTCAAAATGGTATCGATACATACTGTAGTTTTACCAGTTTGACGGTCACCGATAACCAACTCACGCTGTCCACGACCTACTGGGATCATCGCATCGATAGATTTGATACCCGTTTGTAGCGGCTCGTTTACCGGCTGACGGAAGATAACTCCAGGAGCTTTTCTTTCCAATGGCATTTCGTAAAGGTCACCACCGATTGGTCCTTTACCGTCGATTGGGTTACCTAAAGTATCCACAACACGACCTACCATTTGCTCACCAACTTTTAAAGAAGCAATACGCTGAGTTCTTTTTACAGTTGAACCTTCTTTGATTCCGATAGAAGGCCCTAACAATACTACCCCTACGTTGTCTTCTTCTAAGTTCAATACAATAGCTTCCAACCCGTTGTCGAATTGTACTAACTCACCGTATTGAGCGTTAGACAAACCGTAAACACGAGCGATACCGTCTCCTACCTGAAGAACTGTCCCCACTTCCTCTAACGTAGCACCTGATTCAAAACCAGATAATTGTTTCTTTAATATTGCTGAAATTTCAGCAGCTTTAATTTCTGCCATTCTGTTTTATAATTTAAACACCTTTTGGTGTGGTAAATACTAATTTAAAAGTTCTCTTTTTAATGTTTGCAAACTGTTTGCCACAGAAGCGTTGTACTGTTTGTCTCCGATTCTCAGGATAAACCCGCCAATGATTGACTCATCTACTACATTATTGATGGTAACCGATTTATTTGAAAATTCTTTAACTTTTGCCAATACTTTAGCTTCCAATTCCGGAGTGATAGGGAAAGCAGTTGTTACTTTAGCCACTTCCACACCGTTTAACTCATCAAACAACAGATTGTACTGAGAAGCTATCGAAGGTAAAATCTCGAATCTTTTGTTTTCAAATAACAATCGGAACAAACTTTTTGTTTCTGACTGAACAGAAGCAAATACTTCGGATAATGCAGCAACTTTCACATCACCCTTAACTGTAGGGTTGGATAAAAATTCCTTTAACTCAGCGCTTTCTGCCACAGCCGAAACGATAGACTTCATGTCGTCGTTAACACCTGCCGCTTTACCGTTAGAGTTTGCAATATCTAAAATTGCTTTTGCGTATCTAATCGCTGCTCTTGACATATACGATTAATTTAATTTTACGTCCTCTAACATTTTCTCAACCAATTCCGTTTGAGAGGTTTTGTTAGAAAGTTCACCTCTTAATAATTTTTCAGCGATTTCTACAGAAAGACCAGAAACCTGGTTTTTCAATTCAGCCAAAGCTGCATTTTTCTCGCTTTCAATAGACGCTTTTGCCTGCTCTATCATTTTAGCACCTTGTACCTGTGCTTCTGATTTCGCGTCAGCAATCATTTTTTCTTTGATTTCACGAGCTTCTTTAAGCATAGTATCTCTTTCCGCACGAGCTTCGTCTAATAATCTTTGATTATCAGCTTTAAGATTTAATAGCTCCTTTTTAGCCGTTTCTGCAGAAGCCAAAGCGTTATTAATAGATTCCTCTCTACTTTTAACAGCTCCCAATATTGGTTTCCAAGCTAATTTTTTCATTAGCAAAAAGAAAACCAAGAAGATTAAGGTTGTCCAAAAAATTAAACTTTCCGGTGAAGTGAAGTTCATATTCTTATATAATTAAATTGTGTTTTACTTTATAAAAAGTTTCGCAACCAACCGTTGCGAAACTTTTGTTTTAAATTACTTAGCAATTAATGCTACTACAACAGCGAATAAAGCAACACCCTCGATAAGAGCAGCAGCAATAATCATTGCAGTTTGAATTTTTCCAGCAGCTTCTGGTTGTCTTGCCATAGCGTCCATAGCAGATCCACCAATTTTTCCAATACCGATTCCTGCACCAATTACAGCTAATCCAGCACCGATTCCAGCTAATACCATAAGAATAAATTTATATAGTTAATAATTAATAAAACTCTCAATTAATGATGATCGTGCTCTTCTACAGCCTGACCAATAAATAACGCTGACAACAATGTAAAAACATAAGCCTGCAATGCAGCAACCAACATTTCCAATACACTCATAAATAAAACGAATGCTCCAGAAACAGGCGCTATTGCAACCGTTTTAAATATATAAATCAACGAAATTAAACTCAAAATAATGATGTGACCCGCTGTAATGTTTGCGAATAAACGTATCATTAAAGCGAATGGTTTTGTAAACATACCGATAATTTCCACCGGCCACATAATTGGGTACAACGCTTTAGGTACTGGTGGTGCGAAGATATGCCCCCAATATGCTTTATTGGCACTGAATGTGGTAATCATAAAAGTAATGAAAGCCATTACAAAGGTAAAGTAAATATTACCTGTTAAATTTGAACTGAATGGAAAGAAAGGAATCAGACCAATCAAGTTGTTAATCCAGATAAAGAAAAATATCGTTAACAAATACGGCATGTATTTAGCGTATTTCTTATGTCCGATGTTCGGGATAGCAATTTCATCTCTAACGAAAATCACCAACGGCTCTAAGAACCCAGCCAATCCTTTCGGTGCTTTGTCATTCTTTTTATAAGAACGTGCCATAGCTGTAAACAATAAAAACAATACGATTACAGACAACAACATTGAGAAAACATTTTTCGTAATGGAAAAATTCAAAGGACGGGCATCAAAATTGAAAGCACTTTTGTCCTCTTCTTTTAATTGCTCAAACTTATCCGCATAATAAATCACTTCATTATGACGAACAAAACTCTGCCCGTCAACCGACACTACGTGGTGACCTGTATTGTCATGGTGAAATTCTGCCGATGAAAAAACTTTTAAACCATTATCCGTCCATAAAATAACAGGAAGCGCAAGCGATATTGCATGACCATCCCAATCCGCAATGTGAAAATCGTGTGCATCACCAATATGCGAATTGATTAATTCCGTAGCACTAAACTCTTTTCCTTCACCATGTGCTGCCTCTGGAGCAGCTGCATGCTCTTCATGAGCCACTTCTGTTTTTACTTGAACTGAATCAGTTGTAGGGTTCGCCAAAGCAATTGAAGAAACAAGTCCTACAAAAGTTGCTACAATAAAACTAACAGGTTTTTTTGAAAACGCCATACCTTATTAAATATCTTAATTTTTACGGTCTATAAATTTTGCGCAAAGGTACATATTAAATTAATAAACGAAAATATATAATCACAAAATTTGAAAAGCCTTGCTAATTCTCTTGAAATCTACGACTTAAATGCTTATTTCTGACCTAAAAGCCTTACGGAATGAATAGTTTCAAATAATAGAAAAAGAAAAAAAGGAATAAAAAAAGCAATCACATCCGGTTTTTTGTCGGTCAGATCTGATTGAATTAAAGGCAACAGAAAAACAACCGATGCCATCATTTTTAAAATTCCCGTAGCTAAAAAGGCATATCCGGTTTTATCGAAAAAGGTCTGATTTACAAACACCAAAAAGAAAAAAAACAATAGTGTACATATAAAATGAAACAGGTAGATGCTCAAGGTTTCATAATAAAAAGTGATCCCGGTAAAATAGTTTTCGACAAGAATTTTTTGGACAAAGAACAGTAAAACAGAAAAAGGAAGAAATTGTTTTAAAAAAGGAAGGATTTTTTCTTTCATTATTTAGGGTAAAATTATTCTTTGTTTAATTTTTTAACTTGCAGTAGCACATTATAAAGCGCTAAAAATACCGCCAAGAGTGAAAATATAATTGTAAAAAGAGAACCTTGTTTGCTAAATTTATCATCCAGCCATCTGCCGAAAAACACGCCTGCAGCAATAATCACCCCCATCTGAAAAGGGATATTAATCAGTGCCAGCCATTTGTTAGGTGATTTTTTCTCCGGATCTCCCATATCAACTCTTATTTTTTTTCGACGTTGCGCATCACACAGGAAGCACTGAAATCGGCTCCGGGTTCCACAGAAAGTTTTCCAACTACCGCTTCTCCATTAATAGATGCCTTGGAACGGATGTTCAACATTTCGGCCACATCAATTTTTCCGTCGAACTTTCCTTCTATATCCGCCGTTTTGCAGACAACATCTCCGGTAACACTCCCGGCTGGACCAATGACCAAACGGCCTGCTGATGAAAAGTTCCCCTTGAGATGTCCGTCCAGACGAAAATCAGCCTGGGAAACGATATTTCCTTCAATAATTGTTCCTTCAACTATTCTGTTGGTTTTACCTAATAGATCCGTATACGATTTTTGCGGCTTGTCGAACATCGTTATTTAACTACTGTTTTAATTGTTGCCAAATATTCAGAAAGGTTTTTCTTGACCTGAATCACTTTATAATCTTCATTCGAAATCACGAAAGCAGGATCGGCAATCTTATATCCTTTGAAATCTTTTAAAACCGAAATCGTCGACTCCGCACTCTCTTTGCTTGCAAAACCGTGGATTACAATAAAACTGCTGTCTTTCAGATAAATATCATTGGACATTATAATTTTAGAACTGTTTCTGTCCTTAATATAGGTAGCCAATTTGTCGGTTAACACTTTAACTTTTGCATTGCCTGTATTTGGATAAGGAATCTGATACACGATTTTCCAGCTCACCGGAGTTCCTTTGCCTAATTGTAGTTGTTCTAATTTAGGAATATCATTTTTCACCAAAGCATCCGCTTCTTTTCCTTCATCAATGGTCGGATAATTTTTGGCAATGGTCATCAAGGCGTTTTTATACTGTTCCAAACCTTCCAAACGGGCAATGATTCTGGCGCGTAGCAATTCAAATTTCGGTGCCATCGGATCTCCGGCAAAGTTCTGAATCATACGATCGGCTTCCAGTAACGCTTCCTGATAAAGTCCTTTCTCATATTGTTTGAATAAGTTGCCATAAGCCACTTCAGGTGTATCGGTAATTTGATCGATGGCCGAGTTGGACAAAATTTTCGCATAATGGCTGTTCGGATAACCGGTGATGATTTCATTTTTCATCGCTTCCGCTTTAGCCGGGTTGATGATCTCGTATATTTTATACAGATTATACTTGGCAGGAAGCACCAATCGTTCTTCCGGATTCTTGGTCAGCAGCGTTTCCAGTCTGGAAGCGGCCAATTCATACTCTTTGAATTTCTCCTTATAGATGTTCCCTAACTGGAAATAGGCAAAATTTCGGTCTCTTACCATATCGTCCAGCACCTTTTGATCGGTTGGCAACTGACTGGTGTAAAAATCTACCGTATAGGCAGGATTATCCACTTTAACTTCCGGATTTTCATCCACTTTTACCACTTCTTCGGTTGGCTCAACTTTTTCATCGGTTATTTCAGCAGATTCTTCAGCCGAAGACCAACGCCAATTGTCCTTCAATGTTCGGTTACCCCATTTTTTACGGAATTCGCCCTTCCCATAAGCAACCGTGGTAGGATTATAAAAATAAAAACTCGACTGATTTTCAATTACTCCCGGTGGCTGCGACTTTGGCGGTTGCATCGTTGGGGGTTGCATCGTAACCGGTTCTGAAGTAACCGGTACTGCTTTTCCATTCTTAATCGCCGGCGGATTATTACCATCCGGAACCATACTTTGAGGATTCAGAGCATTCGTGGGATCCTGATGCTGACCCGCTTCTGCTTTTTTAGCCGCTTCCAGCGCTTTTCTCTCGTTTTCGATCTTTAGGTTAGCGATGTAAGCCTCGAAATAGTTACGCCTGTCATTTTCGCTCATGGCAACAACTTTAAGAATGCTGTCGTTATTATGAATGATATCCTCGTACTTTATCACATCCGCCAAATTCTCCCGTTTCTTCTTAACACTGTAATGTTCCCTGGATTTTACATCCAAACGTAATAAGGTACTGTCATAATATTGTCCGGCCATTCTGTATTTCGATTCGTCAAAATAAATTGCCGCAAGATTGCGATAATTAGAAGCCGTCAGGTAATTGTCTTGAGAAACGGCACGCAACGATTTATTATAATTTTTTTTAGCATCGTGATTTTTCCCCAACTTGTCATAAAACAAGCCTTTTTGATGATAAATCACATCCAGATAAGGTCGGTTTTCCCTGTCTTTAATTAAATCATCATACTTTTCGGAAAAAGCCAAGGTATCCCCTTTTTTGAAATCGAACTGTTGCGCCTGTTTCGCGTGTGCCCAGATGACATAGCGTCGGGGTGACTTGCGCTTCATATCGATCACTTCCTGAAAAGCGGTATAAGCGCTGTCCGGATAGTTAAGACTTTCGTACAATTGACCAAGGATGAAATTATAACGGGCTTTCTCCTCTTTATGTTTGGTGAGTTCACGGGCGATTTTTAATTTGGCAATTGCGGTATCCATGACGTTTGTATTCAAATAAGCCTGCGCCAGAATAGCATTGGCATCCGCATTGAGCTGATCGTCCATTTTTTTGTTGTTGCCTTTAAGGAGTAATTTTAAATTTTTAATGGCCAAAGCATCATTTTCCAAACGGATATTGGTTTTCTCCCTCCAGATTTTGGCTTCAAAAATCTTATCGCTGTCGGAGTATTTATACAAGATGTAGTTAAAAGCTTCCAACGCCGGAAGAAAACGATTATCGTAATACCTTGCTTTTCCTAAAAGCAGGTGTGCTTCGTCCATCTGCGGATTCTTTTCACTTCCGTCAATATTCATGGAGTGCTTCTGGATTGCTTTTATTGCTTTGTCCTCGGCTCTTTCAAAATTGGGGTTTTTGGTCTGACCCGGAAGCATTGCCTCGGTCTTTTCCTGCATACGTTCTACCGGAAGGATGTCCCAAAAATTATCTTTATAGGTGGTTTTCAGATCTTCGATCCCTTTATCAAAAGCGATCCGTCCGTTATACAAAATATTATCTTTGGTTGCCAGCGCATGCATATTTCGACTGACAAACGTATTCTTTTTTGTGGAGCACGCGATTAGCAGTGCCAAAAATGCAACCGCAAGCAAATATTTTAACTGTATGTTTTTCAAGGCAAAACGTTTTATTCCTTTAACTTTCAAACTCTTTTTTTAGTATAATATAGGGTAAAAATACGTTTCTTTTTAATATGTGGGAAATTTGCGGATAAAAATCGGCTCAACAGAAAAAAAATCCCCTGAAATTACAGGGGATTACAAGTTATACGGCAAAAAAGGCCTCCAGTTCCTTGAGTGTTTCCGGGGAAGTCTGGATGTCTCTCACTATTTTTCCTTTTTCGAGTGTTACGATTCTATCTGAAACTTCCACCGTATGCTGCAGATCGTGACTGGAAACCAAAATGGTAACATCAGGGGTTGCGGCCAATTCCTTGATAATTTTCTTCAAACGGATTTGCGTGGTTGGGTCAAGATTAGCAAAAGGTTCGTCTAGGATAATCACTTCCGGATTCCCGATCAGTGTAGCGATAATGCCCACTTTTTTCATATTTCCTTTCGACAGGTCACGCAGGTATTTTTTCTTTTTCAGGATTTCCCCATTGAAAAAATCTTCGTGTTTTTCAAGCAAAGCATCCACATCTGCTTTATTTTGTCCGCGCAATTCACCTATAAAATAAAAATACTCTTCCGGGGTCAGGTAACCGATAAGGAAACTTTCGTCTAAAAAAGCCGCCGTGAACGGTTTCCATGCTTCACTGGTATTAATCTGGATACCATTGCTGGTGATTTTTCCGCTTGACGGCTGAATCAAATCCAGCAACAAACTGAAGAAAGTGGTTTTTCCGGCACCGTTGTTTCCAACGAGACCAAAACTCTCCCCTTTTTTAATTTCCAGATTTTCGATATTCAATACGGTAATTCCGTTATATGTTTTTGATAAATTGGATACTTGTATCATCTTTTGTCTTTTTAAGAAATTAGTCTTTTTGAGAATAAGCCGCAATCGTTTTGTATTTTTCCTTTTTGTACACATTTTCGATGATGCGGAACATTCTGTTACGGAAGGCAAACCCGGCGATACCCGCCAATGCCACAAAAAGCAATCCGATTTCAAAACCGAAAAACGCCTTTCCAACGCCATACAATGCCATTGGCAAAAGTAATTTCGGAATAGAAATCAGGAAGGTCTGCAAATTGAATCCCTGTCGGTTACCAAAAGCACCTTTAGCGGATGCCAAATCGATAGGCGTTTTAACATAAGCCCCTCCCAAAAGAACCAAATGCGCATTTACACCTATGTTATAGATGGCTCCAACCACAATCAGCAAGTAAGTCTTCCAACCGAAATACAGGTAAAAAGAGGCCAAAAGAGTTGAAATGACCGTGGCAATCACAATCAGGCACCATTTTGAATTCAGGTAGTCCTTGTATTGAATGTTTTGGCTCATCATTAGCGGATAATACGAACTGTCCCAGCTCGGCACAAATTGTCCGAAAGTAAAAAGGAAACCTCCTGAAACGAAAATACCGCCAAAAACCTGCATCATCGGACTTTGATACACTTCAATACCATTACTGAAAAACAATAATCCGTAGAAAATAAAAACAACACTCATAAAAACCGTGGTTCGCGAGCGCTTGTTCCTTTTTAAAAGCTTGATGTCGTTTTTCAGGAATGTTCCCAAAGTCCCGAACTGATTCAGCCAGGTCAACTCTTCGGTTTTCGCGATATCTTCTTTTACGGAAAGTCCCTGGTCGAGATACAGGTTTTTTCTAAAGAACTTAAAGGTTACGACATACACTGCCGCGAAAAGAATCAACGGTAAGATTACCATCCATTTCGTTTCGTAAGTCCCAGTGAAAAACTGTGCTGTATAGTGTGTAACATCAAAAACGCTGTAAAACTGTAAGATTCCCAAGGCTGCAAAAACGACAAGAGCCGTATAAAAAACACTGTCTTTTTTATCGATCAGGATGTTTAGGAAATTGTTCAGCATAACCATCGCAAACATGGTCACGAACCAGGACAGCACACCTAAAAAACCAAACCCTTCCATTATAAGAACAACGGAAAAAGGGATGAAAAAGAAAGCGTGAATGAAGTTAAAAAAAGACAACATTGTTTTTCCCAAGGTAAAATTCACGATGCTCTTCCTTTTGATATTGATGTATAAAAGCGGCTTTATGTTCATGACCGGCGTTTTCTGCATAAAGAACCGGATGACCAAATCGATAAAGAAATAATAAATCAGGTATTTGTTGAGGGTTTCCATTGGAGGCAAACCATAATCCTTCAGCATATAATAGGACGCCGCTCCAAGAACCAGGAAACAACCTCCGAAATACACCGCTACTAAAATCATTACAATTTTAAGAACGAGATTGGTGGAAAGGGAAGCCGATCGCAAAAACGATTTCCATTCCAGAGTGATAAAATGTTTGAACATAGGCTATTGCTTATTTATTGTAAGAAGTTAGTGTCAGAAAAACAAAAATGTTACACTTCATTATGTTAATTTATATTCCGGATAGGTGGCCATGAGATATTCTTGAGATTTTTTCGGGATTTCATGCAACATGATATAGTTCAACAAAAACTGGGCAACGATCACAAAACTAATAATCCAAACCACATAGGTGTTTTCTGTATGGTCCAAAAGTTGACCGATTACCTGCATCGGCAAATAACCAAACGCCATAATCGAACCGGTTTTGGCAAGAATCTCTTCAAATAACCACTTTTTTCCTGTCGTTTTTACTTTTTTCCTGTTCTTATAAATCTGACAACATAAACCTCCTAAATAAATCAAAAACAACAATCCAAAAAGTGTAACAGCTAATAACTTTGTAAACGCCACTGTGCCAAGTATCCATTTCAGCAACACTATTGCGGTTATGGTCGCGATGATTCGTGGAAGTTGAAAAAACGCTTTGAAATGATGCCAAACCAGTCCGTTGTATTTCTTGGTAAGTGTAGTCTGTCGTTGTTCCACCACGTTCATAAAACCGAAGATGCCGAACTTTTTGAATTCCATCTGCATTGCTTCCTCGAAAGAAAGTTTGGGATTTTCACTCCATAGCAATTCAATACCATTGGCTAAATGGTCCACCAGTTCGGTCTGCAGATCGTAATATTCCACGTAATGTTCACGGGTGAACTGATAAAGGCGTTCTGTTTGATCGGCTGTGATTTTCATCGTAATTGAAATTGGTTTTCATAGCTTTTTATTATTTCCCGATAAGACAAATAAACTACAATTGAAAAACTGAGCAGAATCGAATAATAAATGAAAAGCAAATTGGGCGACATTATTTTATCTTGAATTCGAAACACGAAATTGGGAAGATAAGTTATAGGAAAGTAAAATCCCAGAAACCTATCCGCCACCGAAAACTTCTCTTTTCTTAAAAACTGTTTGTATAAATAAGTTCCGGCTAATACGATAGTTGGCATAAAATAAGAGATCTGAAAAGCGTCCTTGTGATCAAAATCAGGAAAAACAGCAACCAAAGAATAAAACAATAAAAAGAACAACCCCGTCAAAAGTACAAAAGGCGGTTTTATGAAATTTTTTAAAAATATCGAAAGGGCTTTATTACCGGCGAGTTGAAGAAATTTTCTGTTATTCGCCATGATTTCCTTTTTATGCGAAGCCATATAAGCCCGGAAAGCATACTGAAAACCCGACTTTTGCTCTTCCAATTTTTCTTCAACGGCAGAAGCAACGTGATCTACCATTTCATAACGGATATCTAAATATTCTATACCTTCCTTTTTTAAATATTGGTCTATAAAAAGGATGTCTTCTTTTTCTAATTTCATCTTAATAACTCAATTTTTTAATGCAATGTTCATGGCGGATGGCGTTTCGTACTATGAATGGAAATCGAATAAGTAGCACCGATAAGAAAAACAACAGCCCCAAGCCCACATTCAGAATAAGAAACATAAACGAAAACATCGAAAAATAAATAAACGATCGGTTAAAAAGAAAACGGTGGGATGTTTTTGCCGATCTGTAATTCAACTTAACCCCAAAGATTATGAGTACTCCGAGAAGAACAAAATAAATCGTCTTCAACAAGTCCACTTGCCCGTCAAGCCATTTTATGCGCAACCCAAAAAAAGCAAAGCAAATAATGAATAAAACCATCGGTATTCCTGAAATCAGCTTTTCTTTACTCATTCTCTTCCCAATATCCTCCATAATGATTTTTGGATAGGATTGAGACAGCCATAAGCTACCTCTTTTTGTCAGTTGGCTGCTCCATTTTTTAAGAATCGTTTCAAAAGCGACTTCAAAGTCAATATTTTTGTTCGTACACATTTCCTCGACTTCACAGGCAATGTGGTCGGTAATTTCAATTTTAAAATCCACAAAAGTCACTCCCTGATTGGTAAGTACTTTGTCTATCGTTTCTAATTGTTGTTCTGATAATTTCATACTCAAATTCTGAAAAGATTAATAATGCAGTTTAAAATTTACACAACAGGATAAACCCTTCCATTTCCAACAAACAGTTGATTATTTCTTTTACTGATCTCTTTTCAGCCTGCATACAGTTTTCTGTTAAGATTAAATTTACGCACTCCCTGAACAAAATATTGCAGATAAACCAGCAACACATACGACATCACGGTAAGGATAAATGCTTCTGGCTGGTGGCCCAAGAAAAACAGCTGGAAGTAATAAATAAAAGCCATTACTCCGCCCAAACGTTCTAACATAAAAAACCGTTTCTTAAGTATAAAATGGATATAAATCGACTGACCTGCCGCAATAATCAGGATAATTACAAAAAACAGATTCCTAACCGTAAAGTCTTTCGGAAAATAGGCATTAACATCAACATATTTAAAGAATGTAAACAGCAAAACGGCCATAACAAGTCTTAAAGGATGCACCATGAATTTCAAAAAAGAAATCATGACTGTTCTGGAATATATAGAACCTTTTCTTTGTAATAGTTCCTTCTTATTTAGTACCATATATTGCTTGAACGATTCGTAAAAATCCAATTGTTCGCTTTTCATTTTTTCTTCCACCGCTGAAGCAACATGATCGACCATTTCATAACGTATATCAACATATATTACCCCGGCCTGTTGCAGGTACTGGTCTATGAACTGAATTTCTTTTGGCGACAGTTTCATCTTAATAACTCAGTTTAGGATTAACCAAAGTCTGCATATTTCGGATAAATTCTTCCAGTTCCGACAGGCGGTTGGTCGTTTCGGTTATACCGCTTTCGGTAAGTTTGTAGTATTTGCGCAGGCGATTGTCTACTTTTTCCACTTCTACTTCCAGAAAACCTTCTGCTTCCAGTTTGTGAAGTGCCGGATACAGCGCTCCCTCTGTTATTTTGAGTTCCCCTTTGGTGATTTCTTTCACCTGTTGTGTTATTTCATAACCATACATCCGCCCGTTTTCTTCCAGAAGCTTCATGATGATGGTATTCAGACTGCCTTTGTATAATTGCGAATTTTTCATGAAAAAATCATTTCCGCAAATATACATAAGTTTCTTATACATAAAAGTCTTTGGTATTAATTTCTGATTTTTATCATATTTTAAAAAATTAGAATGGTTATTTTTGCAACTTAAACAAACTATACCATGTCGACATTTTATAAACTAGTCATAAAAGAAGTCTACAGAGAGACACCGGAAGCCGTTTCCGTTTCCTTCAATGTGCCTGAAGAATTAAAACCCACTTATGCTTTTATTGCAGGCCAATACGTAACCTTAAAACTAACATTGGACGGAAACGAGATAAGAAGAGCTTATTCAATATGCAGTTCGCCAAACAGTGGTGACTTACGCGTTACGATTAAAGCTGTTTCCGATGGGCTTTTTTCGCAATTTGCCAATAAAAATTTAAAACAGGGTGACATTATCGAAGTAGGTTTCCCGGAAGGAAAATTTACTTTTGAACCTAAATCCGACGCACAGAAGAATTACGCGGCTTTTGCGGCAGGCAGTGGTATTACGCCGATTATGTCCATCATAAAATCGGTTTTGGAAAACGAACCGAAAAGTACGTTTGTGCTGACTTACGGAAACAAAACCCCGGAAAACACGATTTTCTTCAATGAACTTCACGATTTACAGTTAAAATATGTGGGGCGTTTCTTCGTACAATTTGCCTACACTAAAGTCAATGTGGAAGATGCTTTGTTTGGAAGACTGGACAAATCGGTGGTGAATTTCGTGATCAACAACAAACATTCCGAAAAAGAATTTTCGAAATTCTATTTGTGCGGACCCGAAGATATGATTGCCACGGTGAGCAATACCCTGAAGGAAAATAATGTGCCGGAAAAAGATATCAAATTTGAGCTTTTCACCACTTCCACAACCGAGACCAAAATAGAAAGCACATTAGGAGGCCACACCAAAATTACCGTAATGGTGGATGACGAGGAAACCACCTTCGAAATGGCTCAAAAGCAAACTCTTTTGGAAGCAGCCTTAAAACAGGGAATTGATGCGCCGTACTCTTGTCAGGGCGGAATCTGCAGCAGCTGTCTGGCCCGAATTACCAAAGGTGCGGCAGAAATGAAGAAAAACTCTATCCTGACCGATGCTGAAATTGCCGAAGGACTGATCTTAACCTGTCAGGCCCACCCAACCACGGCAGAGATCTATATCGATTTCGATGATGTGTAAATAAAATTAAAAATACTATATATATAAAAACCGGCAAACCATGTGTTTTGTCGGTTTTTTTTGTTTTTTAACGATATTTTTCTTCCAAAATTAATCTTTTGTATTTAAATTATAGTTTTGCCAAAAATTTATTTTAAGCATCACAAAACATAAATTATGAGGTTAATATTAAGCGCTTTCCTGATTACTTCTGTTCTGTTTACCTGCCAAAACGCGTCCGCTCAAGTTGGTATTGGCACAACAACCCCTAACATAAGTTCTGTATTAGACATTACTTCAACAACAGCAGGACTTTTGACGCCAAGAATGACACAGGTCCAACGAAATGCTATTCCAGCACCCGCTACAGGATTAATAATATTTCAAACAGATATGACACCGGGTTTTTATTACTATAACGGATTAATATGGATTCCATTTTCATCGTCAGACTGGAGACTTATCGGTAATGCCGGCACCAATCCCGCAACAGATTTTATTGGAACTATCGACAATCAAAGCCTTGTGTTCAGAACCAATAACATTGAAAGAGCTCGTTTCCTTACCAATGGTAACGTGGGTATCGGAACCTCGGCGCCAAATTACAGACTTGATTTAGCAAACGGAACTTTTGGATTTGGAAACTCCAATACTAGAACTGAAACCAGAGATAATGGTGGACTTCAAGGGAATGCAGGTGCCCAATCTGGTTTCTTCGAGACAAGTGCGCCGGTAAATTATCCCAGTGGTGCCAGCAGTTGGTGGCATTTAATTGATTCCAGACATAGCAATAGTGCCAATAATTATGCTTTACAAATTGCAGGAAGTTTTTTCGATCAGGAACTTTGGTTTAGAAAAACTAATGGTTCAGCCACAACACCATGGTCAAGAATATTAACTACCAGTTCGGGTTGGAACACAATCGGGAATATTGGAACCAATCCAACCAACAATTTTATAGGAACTGTTGATGTTGTAGATTTTGTCACAAGAACTTCCAACGTGGAGCGAATGCGTGTAACCAGCGGCGGTAACGTTGGTATCGGAATTGCAGCTCCCACTCAAAAATTCGATGTTCAGGGAGGAAATGCACGAATCAATAATGCCTTTATCGGTGATGTTGGACATGGTGCTTCTTGGACAGGATTTAGCCATCAGGCACAGAATAACACAACCGGATACGGATTTTTACAGTCTTCCGATGGTGCATTTACGTTTATCAACAAGCAAAATACCGGGTCTGGATACATCGGCTTTAGAGTAGCTAATAATGATGTGGCCGTAATCACCAATAATAGGAACATGGGGATTGGGACAACTACACCGACTTCAAAGCTACATGTTATTGCTGATGCAGTCAATTTACCGGTAATATATGGTATTAATACAAACGCTACCGCAGGAACCACCTCTTACGGGGTACGAGGTGAATCCAGTTCCACGGGATTAGGTTCGGCCGGAGTTTCCGGAGTTTCAACCAATGGGGGCCAAAACGAAATTGGAGTGTTAGGAGATTACTCTCTTTGGGGAGCCGGGGTTTTTGGTTTAGGCTGGGCCGCAGCCTACACCGACATGCCTGCAACCAGGGACTTCGGGGTTTTCGGAACAGTTAACTATACAACAGGGACGGGTGTTTACGGTAGAAATACAAACACAACCGTGGGTTCGGCTTACGGTGTTTACAGTATGGGGAATTTTGCTGTAACCGGTGCCAAATCGGCTTCCGTACCAACAACCAAAGGAAATCAGCTGGTCTACTGTACCGAAAGTCCGGAAATTTGGTTTGAGGACATTGGTGGAGGCACGCTTGAGAATGGGCAAGTTCACATCTATTTGGATGATTTATTTATGGAAACTGTACACATTGACAACAACCATCCCATGCGTATTTTTATTCAGGAAGAAGGAGAAAGCAACGGCCTTATTGTCATTAAAGACGCTGACAATAAAGGATTTACCGTTAAGGAGAAAAATAATGGACAAACGAACATCGCATTTTCATACCGAATTTTAGCCAAGAGAAGGTTTTATCAGGATCATCGATTTGGCGTAGATGCCAACCAACCTTTTGAAAATAATCTAGTAAAAGCAAAAGATGTTCCGCCAGCAACAACAGACCCGCAAGAAATGAAACGATTTGTGGATCAACAAACTATGGCAAAAGGAACACAAGGCAAATAAGGAATAGAAAACTTATAAAACCGACAAATCATGTGTTTTGTCGGTTTTTTTGTATTTTAACTATCTGTTTTTGTCTGGTATTTTGTTCTTTAATTGTAAATAATTACTATTTCGCAAACCAGATTCAAACCACACTAAATCATTAATTATGAGGAGGCGCTCCATGCCGTTCTTGCGATGAAAAATTTAAAATGTGGAAAAACCGGTTGATTTAGTCAATTATATGGAACTGATTCCTATTTCGATTCAGGCGATAAAGGAACAAAGCCAGATCATACAACAATTACAATCAGAGATTAAAGCGCTTCAGGAGGAAATCAAAAACCTCAAGAAGAAATAATACCAAAACAAAAAGGAGCTTCAGTTAAAGCTCCTTTTTTATTTTGTTTAAAACCGTTTCCGGTAATATAGTCCGCATCGCGTTTTCATAACCTTCCACTTTTTTGTTTCCGTAAACGGATGTTGGCAACAACGGATACTTTTCCCTGTCTGAAGCAAGGCAGAAATCATCCGGCTGATTAAAGGGTTTGAAACCCGCATAAGGATGCGTCGCGCCCCAAAGCGTAATCACTTTTACGCCCAGCATGGCTGCAATATGGGCGTTTCCGGAATCCATGGAAAGCATCAAATCCAGATTTGAAATGACTTCCAGTTCTTGTTTGAATTTCAGTTTACCGGCCAAAACAATTACGTTGGTATGCTTGTTTTTCAGTTGGTTTAATAATTGGATTTCTTTCTCCCCGCCTCCGAATAAAAAAACTTTCAGATTCGCATCAGCGGCTAAACCGTCGATTACTTTTTGCATTAAATCGATTGGGTACACCTTACTTTCGTATTGGGCAAAAGGAGCAATTCCCACCCATTTTTGGTCTTTATTTCCGATTACCGAAACGATTGCATCAGACAAAATGGCTTTCGGCAGAAACTGCGGATAGGACAAATCAATCGGAAAACCCAATTGAGAAAAGGTATCGGCATGGCGCTCGACCATCGGCTTGACCGGAATAAAAATTTTGTTTTCAGAACGGGTAAGTGCTTTTTTTTCTGCCCGGCCTTTATCGGTAGCGGCTACTTTTTTTCCGCTCATTGCAAAAAGGTTTCGAACCACCTTCGATCGTAAAACATTATGTAGATCAGCTACTTTATCGACGTTCAGTTTTCGCAAATCCGAATACAATCGCATCAGACCCGGAAGTCCTTTATGGCGTTTGGCCAGATCTACCGGGAAGAAATTCACATTCGGAATCCCATCAAAAAAAGGTTTGAAAAAAGGTCGGGAAACCACGGTGATTTCCACTTCGGGATACTGCAAAATTAAGGCTCTCAACACAGGAACCGTCATTGCGACATCACCCATGGCCGAGAGCCTTATTACGGCAATATGTTGTTTTTTAGACATCAACCAGGATGACTATTTTTTATTCTGATACAATACCGGATTCAATTCTTCGTCGTTGTACATTTTCATTTGCTTGTACACTTTCATGTACTTGTCGCCTTTTTCGATATCTTCAATCAATTGGCTGATGGAGGTAAACATATCGTTCTTCTGATCCAAAAGCACATTTAGTTTCTCCTGACATTTAGCGCGGTGTTCTGCCGTTGCTTCTGCGCGGGTCGCTTCTTCGTTCATGTGGTAAATCTTCAAAGCCAAAATCGACAGACGGTCAATAGCCCAAGCCGGACTTTCTGTATTTATTCTCGCATCAGATTTTACCTGAACGTCTTTGTATTTCTGAAGAAAATAACTGTCGATGTATTCCACCATATCCGTACGAACCTGATTCGAAGCATCAATTTTACGTTTTAAATCCAAAGCCGCCACCGGATCGATATTCGGATCACGAACGATATCTTCGTAATGCCACTGCACGGTGTCCACCCAGTTTTTAGCAAACAACAAATGCTCTAACGAACCTTTTTCATAAGGGTTTAACGTAGGCTGATACACATCGTCAATGATATGATATTCCTTGATACTCTGTTCAAAAATCGGAAATGCAAATTCGGCAAACATAGCTTTTAATTTTATTTACAAATATAGTTTTTATACTTTTATCCTTTACCTTTGAATGACAACTTTAAACAAATTTTATGCACATCCATTATATTTCCGAAAAAAACAGCATTCTGAACCACTTTTTAACGCAACTTCGCGATGTTTCGATTCAGAAGGACAGTATGCGTTTTCGAAGAAACATTGAACGTATCGGAGAGATAATGGCCTACGAATTGAGCAAGACGTTGGAATATAAAGATGTTGCTGTTCAGACGCCGTTAGGCATAAAACACACTACAACTATTGCTGAACCGGTGGTTCTGTGTTCGATTTTGAGAGCCGGTCTGGCTTTACATCAGGGTTTTATGAATTTCTTTGACGATGCTGAAAACGGATTTGTATCGGCCTATCGCCATCATTATGACAACGACGAAAAGTTTGAAATACTGGTGGAATATCAGGCGGCACCATCCTTTGAAGACAAGAACCTGATTTTGGTCGACCCAATGTTGGCCACAGGGCAATCACTGGTAGCGGTTTTAAACAAACTGCATTTGGAACAAAAGCCAAAGGAAATCCACATTGCCGTTGTAATTGCGGCTCCCGAAGGAATTGCATATTTAGAAGAAAACCTGCCTCCTAATTGCCATTTATGGGTTGCTGCCCTGGACGAAAAACTGGACGAAAAGAATTACATCGTTCCCGGATTAGGCGACGCCGGCGATTTGGCTTACGGAAACAAACTATAACTGTCCGAGGAAAATAATTAGGGAAAATAAAACCAATCCGCCTAAAATACTTTCCTTGAGCCATCCTTTGTCTAACCCTTCCAGAAAGTTAGTCCCTAAAACCGATAAGGGAAAAAAGGTAAACATCAAAAAACTATTGTTTTTGTCGGCCGATAAAACATAAATTCCAACTCCAAAAAGGAATGTGAAAATTATTTTTTTATACGAAGACTGCATGTTTAACGGTCGGCTTTTCAACACCAAAACTTGAGTAGAAAAGAACAATACCGCCACCGAGGAGAAAAAAGCCAACGCTATGTTCTGGAATACGTTTTCAAAATAAGTAAAATCAAAACTAATCTGCAACCTTTCTTTCACAAACGCCAGCAAATCATGATCCAGCAGTAACACGGCCATGACGAAAAGGACCAAAACGGCAAAAAAGGCAATAAACGGTATTATCCAATTGCGATAATCTCTGGATACGTGGAAAACGATGGAAATAAAAACCAATATCAGGAACAGTATGCACCAGAAATGAAATAGTGAGGCCACAAAAATCCAAAAGGAGGCATCAAAAATTTTTTCTTTTGGGGTGATCAGCGATTGCATGGATATCAATCGGCGCAAAGCCAACAGCAGAAAAAAATTGGCCAAAATGATATTGGTATTGACTAACGTTGTTGGAAAAAGAATCAAAAAAACAACAAAAATAAATGGCGCATAACTGTTGTCTTTGCTCAATCCGTTTCTTTTAGTGATGAATCGTACCAAAAATAAAGAACCTGTAAGAACAAGCAAAAGTCCGGTTTTCTGAATAACCGTAAAATAATGTTCCGTCCATGAAAGATCCCTGGTCAAGTATAAAAAGTAGAACCCAATCAGCAATAAACTGATTAAAACGTAATTAATTGGTCGAGATTTATTAAAAAGACTTGCTAACATGCAGATATTTTATATTTTTGTGACTGTAAAGATAACACTTGTATAAAAAAGAGACTAACAAGAGTAAGAAGTTTTATTTTCTTTACTTGTTAGTTCGAAATAAACTAAAACAAAACACACTATGAAAGCTTTTTTTGAAGGAATAGCCTATTTATTCGAAGAAATTCTTTTTGCTCCTATGGATTTGATGAGAGAATTAGAATTATCTAACTGGTGGACAGCAAATATTATAAACTGGATTTTTATCGTTATCTGCTGTTGTGCTACATGGTACTGGACAAAAGAATTAAAATTATTTAAGGACAGAGGAGAGGATGAGCAGGATACTACTGCGCATTCATTCTTAAAATAAGAATTCTGAAAAATCCCGATTCATATCGGGATTTTTTTTGCTCCTTCCCGAAATAAAAAAGTGCAAATTTTAAAAGACCGTTAAAAAAAGCGGTTTATCGATAAAAAGGATAATGTTGAAAGACTTAAGGCATTTCTGTCTAATTTTATTAATCAGAAAAAACAGAAGTGTCAGTCATGCCAGTATCAAACAACAAATCTTGGAAAATTCTTTGTGCCTTTCTATTGATAGAGATCCTGTTCATAGGCAATACTACAGCCCAGACGAGCATGGATTCCGTAAGTAAATGCCCAATAGTATCCGTTCCGGATCTATTCAGAAAAAAAGACTCCACCACTGTCCTCAAACCCATCAAAAACAGCTTTTTAATTATCATACCAACAATCGGTTCGCAACCGGCATATGGCTTCATGTATGGTGTTGTAGCCCAATACACTTTTAAAGGCGATCAACCCAAAGACAAATATTCCACCGTCAACCTGGGTGTGACCTACACTACGAAACACCAGCTAATGATCAATGCAAAAAATAATGTATTGCTGAAAAACAATGCCATATTTTTGAGCGGAGATTGGCGTTATTACATTTTTTCACAGTCCAATTATGGTTTGGGAACCAATATCATTCCGCCCAATAGCTCCGATGACGGATACAGTCTGGACGCTATTACCCAGCCCATGGATTATGACTATTTGAAGTTTCATCAAACAATCTCCTGGGAATTCAAAAAAGATTATTACATGGGAGGTGGGGTTGCCTTTGACATCTATACCAATATAGACGACAAGAACCTGAAAATCGAGGAAGGTGCATATACCGAACACTATAATTATAGTCAGCGGCACGGTTTTGACCATCAGGAATATATAGTGAATGGTTTGAGTTTTAACATGGTGCATGACTCGAGGGACAATCAGATAAATCCAAACAATGGGTGGTTTGCGAACCTTAATTACCGGTTCAATCCAAGTCTGAACGACAGACAGCGAAAAAGCCAGGTACTTTTCGCCGAATACCGTTATTTTATCCCTTTAAGCACAACCAATAAACAACATGTACTGGGTTTTTGGACCTATGGTCAATTCCTGGTACAAGGCGATCTACCCTATCTGAATTTACCGGCTATCGGATGGGATCAGCGCAGCAGGGCCGGTAAAGGATACACGCAAGGTCTGTTCCGTGGTTTTGATCTGGTCTATTTTGAAACCGAATACCGTTTCCCAATCAGCTGCAATCAACTCATCAGCGGAACCGTATTTGCAAATTTAACGACCGCCAGCGATCATGATAATGACGTTAACCTGTTCCAGTACATCCAGCCCGCAGGCGGTATTGGGCTTCGTATTTTACTTGATAAGCCGACAAGGACCAATCTTGTTCTGAATTACGCCTGGGGTCGTGATTCCAAAGCATTTTATCTGAATGCCGGAGAGACCTTCTAGCAATTTCTACAGACTTTCATATTCAACAACAATAAAAAAGAGCAGAATCACTTCTGCTCTTTTTACATTTATTATTTTAAAAACACCGGTTTACAAATCAAACCCGATATCTTTTCTGTAGTACATACCATCAAAATGGATTTTCTCGATGTTGGAATACGATTTTGCAATCGCCTCCTTAAAATTATCTCCATAAGAAGTTACTGCTATAACACGTCCGCCGTTACTCACAATCGCTCCGTCATTTAATGCGGTTCCTGCGTGAAAAGCAATCGAACCCTCTACTTTATCCAAACCTGAAATTACTTTGCCTTTGGCATAATCTTCAGGGTAACCGCCGGAAACAACCATAATGGTCGTGGCGCTTCTCGGGTCGATTTCAAAAGCCACCTGATCTAAAGTCTGCGTAGCGATCGCCTGGAAAATTTCAACCAAATCCGATTTCAGACGCGGCATCACCACTTCCGTTTCAGGATCTCCCATACGAACATTGTATTCAATTACAAACGGATCATTCCCCACTTTAATCAAACCGATGAACACAAAACCTTTGTATTCGATATTGTCTTTTTGAAGACCTGCGACTGTAGGTTTCACAACGCGTTCTTCAATTTTTTGCATGAATTCTGCATCCGCAAACGGAACCGGAGAAACAGCTCCCATTCCACCCGTATTCAAACCGGTATCGCCTTCACCGATTCGCTTATAATCTTTTGCAGTTGGCAATATTTTATAGCTTTTTCCATCAGTAAGTACGAAACAACTCAATTCGATTCCATCTAAAAATTCCTCGATAACCACTTTGGAAGAAGCATCTCCGAATTTCGCATCCACTAACATGTTTCTTAATTCCTGCTGCGCTTCGGCTAAATCATTCAAAATTAAAACCCCTTTTCCTGCCGCTAAACCATCTGCTTTTAAAACATAGGGTGCATTCAGCGTAGTTAGGAATTCACAACCTGCTTCAACGGTGTCTTTTGTAAAACTTTGATAACGTGCCGTCGGAATGTTGTGCTTTACCAAAAATTCTTTAGCAAACTCCTTGCTTCCCTCTAATTGTGCTCCGTGTTTTGACGGACCGATTACAGGGATATTTTTTAAATCAGCATCATTTTTAAAGAAATCATACACACCGTTTACCAAAGGATCTTCCGGACCAACCACTACCATTCTGATGTTTTCGGAAAGTACAAGGTTTTTTACGGCCGCAAAATCATTGGGGTTGATGGCAACATTGGTAGCGATAGAAGCAGTTCCGGCATTTCCCGGCGCTACGAAAAGTTTTGAGCAATGAGAACTCTGAAGCATTTTCCAAGCCAAAGCATGTTCTCTTCCGCCTGAACCTAACAATAAAATAGTCATGTTGTTGAGTTGTTGATTTGGGTGCAAAAATAGTCCGTTTTGAACGGAAAAAAAAGTTTATAACGATAGTTTATGGATACTGTTTTATTATTTTTGAAAAAATTTCCCTGAACGTGTTCCGATTATTCGACTTTTCGCTAAAAATGAGTGGTTTCCCAATGAGGGAAGCACATGCCGCTTTCGATGAAATTCTGGCCATCCCGGAAGCTGATTATTTGGCGCACATCGAGGCACAACGAAAAAAAATCGTGGCTTTTCATCTGGAAAACAATACTTTTTACAAGGAACTGGTCGGAAAAAAAGATAAAATCGATTGGAACAACTTGCCGGTCCTGACCAAAAGAGATTTGCAAAGGCCTTTAACGGAACGGCTTTCAGAAGGCTATACCCAAAAATCAGTATTTGTCAATAAGACATCCGGCTCCAGTGGTGATCCTTTTGTTTTTGCCAAAGATAAAGAAGCGCATGCCCTAACCTGGGCTTCGATAATTTACCGTTTCGGATGGTACGGAATCGATTTCAATTCATCCTTTCAGGCTCGATTCTACGGAATCCCTTTGGATTTCATCGGATATCGAAAAGAACGCCTGAAAGACTTTCTGGGACTGCGATACCGTTTCCCAATTTTTGATTTATCGGATGTGTTTCTGGAAAAAGTGCTGAAACATTTCAGAACCAAAAAATTCGATTACATCAATGGTTATACCAGTTCGATTGTATTGTTTGCCAAATTCCTGCAGAAAAAAAACCTGTTTCTGAAAGACATCTGCCCTACTTTAAAAGTGTGCATGGTCACTTCGGAAATGCTTTTTGATTCCGACAAAGAACTTTTGGAAACGCAATTCGGCATTCCTGTAGTGAACGAATACGGCGCTTCCGAACTGGATTTAATTGCATTTCAGAATCCGAAAGGCGAATGGCAGGTTAATTCGGAAACCCTTTTTGTTGAAATTTTGGACGATAACAACCAACCCGTTCCCAACGGACAGGAAGGACGTATCGTGATTACCTCACTGTACAACAAAGCGCATCCTTTTATCCGTTATGACATAGGCGATATCGGAATTTTAGACGAAAAAAGCACTCCAAAAAAACCGATTCTGAAGCAACTGACCGGAAGAACGAACGATATAGCACTTTTGCCGAGCGGAAAAAAATCCCCCGGACTTACCTTTTACTATGTTACCAAAAGCATCATCGAAGACGATGGCAATGTAAAAGAATTCATTATACGTCAGACCAAAACGGATTCATTTGAAATCGACTATGTGAGCGAAGAGGAACTGACATCGGAACAGATCAAAGGAATTCAGGAGGCTATTGACAAATACCTCGAGCCCGGATTACAATTTTCGTATAACAGAAAAAATAGTTTACTTCGCAATGCACGAGGCAAACTCAAACAATTCATATCAGAACTATAATGATAAAACTCACCATAGTGGCCGGAGCAAGACCCAATTTCATGAAAATTGCGCCGCTTATCCATCAGATTCAGCTTCAACAAAATGAAGGAAAAGCCATTTCGTTCCGTTTGGTGCATACCGGTCAGCATTATGATAAAAATTTGAGTGACACTTTTTTTGAGGAACTCAACATCCCGAAACCGGACGCAAACCTTCAGGTAGGCGGAGGAACCCAAGCAGAACAAACGGCCGGTATCATGATTGGCTTTGAAAAAGAACTGGCGGACAACCCCTGTGATTTGGTTATTGTCGTAGGTGATGTTACCTCTACAATGGCCTGCAGCATAGTAGCCAAAAAAGCGAATACAAAAGTTGCGCACATTGAAGCCGGAATCCGATCCTTTGATTTAACCATGCCAGAAGAAATCAACCGCATGGTAACCGACAGTATTACCGATTATTTTTTCACGACATCAGATTATGCCAATGAAAATCTGAAAAAAGCCGGAATTGAAGACCATCGCATTTTCTTTGTGGGGAACATCATGATTGACTCATTGGTAAAAAATATGGAACTCATTGAAAAACCGACTTTCTTTGACACATTGACCTTGTCGGAAAAAAAATATCTGGTACTTACCATGCACCGTCCGTCTAACGTGGACAATAAAGAAAATCTGAAATCCTATTTGGACAACATCACAGATTTCGCAAAAGAATTCACCGTAGTATTTCCGATTCATCCCAGAACAAGGCCTATTGTAGAAGCACTTGGCAAAACGTATTCGAATCTGGAAATTGTCGAACCGCAACCTTACCTTAAATTCATCTACCTGCTCAAAAATGCGGCAGGAGTAATTACGGATTCTGGCGGTATTACTGAAGAAACTACCTATCTGCACATTCCTTGTATCACTTTAAGAGAGAATACCGAAAGGCCTGAAACCTGTGTTTTGGGAAGCAATGTTTTGGTTGGCAGCGACTTTAATGCCCTGAAAGCAAACTTGGATAAGATATCGGAAAATAATTGGAAAAAAGTTGGGATTCCGGATCTTTGGGATGGTCATACCGCCAGCCGAATTGTGCGCATACTACTAGACCTTCCCTTGTAATGCAGGACATACTCATCATATCCAACTATTACCCCCCGGAAACAGGAGCCGCCGCCAATCGCATTGAAACACTGGCTCACGGACTTCGCGATAAGGGTTGGAACGTTTCCGTTTTGTGTCCGCTTCCAAATTACCCTAACGGGAAGATTTTTGACGGTTATCAAGGAAAACTGAAACACAAGTCGGTGGAGAAAGAAATTACCGTTTACCGGACATGGGTATATCCGAGCAATTCCAAAAATAAGATTGTTCGTTTGATTTCGATGCTTTCTTTTTCAATTTCCTTGAGTGTTTTTCTGTTATTCACGAAAACTCCGAAAAAAGTAATCATCCAGTCACCACCCCTCTTTGTGGCGTTTTTTAGTGTTGCAATGAGTCGGTTGAAAAGCAAGAAAATAATTCTGAATGTTTCTGATTTATGGCCTTTGGCGGGAAAAGAACTGAATGTCATGAATGAAAATTTCAGCTATCGGATGCTGGAAAAAATCGAACGCTACAATTACAGCAACGCCGATTTGATTTTAGGACAATCAGGAGAAATATGCACCCATGTAAACGAAAGGACCCAAACAAGAACGGTCTTATATCGTAACTATCCTAAATTTCATTTAGAGGAAAAGAAATCACATGAGGTTTCCGATAAAATTCACATGGTTTATGCGGGATTATTAGGTGTTGCCCAAGGAATCGTGGTGCTTTGCCGAAATATACGTTTGCCTGAAAATGTTGTCCTTGACATTTACGGGAATGGTGCAGAAAAAGCAGAACTCATCGAATTTATTAAAGAGCATCCGGATAAAAATATCTTCTTCCATGGAGAATTAACCCGAACAGCGCTTCACGAAGTGCTGACCCAAAAAGCAGATTACGCGTTAATTCCTTTGATTAACCGTATTTATGGTTCCGTCCCTTCCAAAATTTTTGAAATGGCACACATAGGCTTACCCATTATTTATATTGCCGGTGGAGAAGGTGGTGAGGTGGTAACCGAATATCAATTGGGAGAAGTTATTACTCCGAGAGATTACGAAACACTCAACCAGGTATTTTCAAAGCTTACAAAAACAGATGAAAAATACAGAAAGCAGATTCAGGAAATAGCTCGGGAACGCTTTTCGTTTGACCGACAAATGGAAGTAATAAACGAGGAAATAAGCCAACTTTAATAGGCTTTCTCTTCTCCTTTGAAAATATTAATAACCGTTTGAACAATGATTTTCAAATCCAATAAAACCGACCAGTTTTCAATATAAAAAACATCGTATTTAATTCGGTTAATCATATCTTCATCGGTTTCTATTTCACCTCTGAAACCTCTTACCTGTGCAAGACCTGTAATTCCCGGTTTCACATAATGGCGTACCATATATTTTTTAATCCGGCTGCCATACGTCTTATTTTGCGACCATAAATGCGGACGTGGCCCTACAACAGACATATCGCCAAACAACACATTAAAGAATTGCGGCATTTCATCTAAACTGGTTTTTCGTATAAATCTTCCAACTTTTGTCACCCTTGGATCATTTCGGGAGGCCTCTTTTTCAGTTGTGGTATTAACCCTCATGGAACGGAATTTATAACAGAAGAATTCTTCTTCATTCATTCCGGGACGGCTTTGCTTAAAAAAAATAGGCCCTTTCGATTCCATTAAAATTAAAACAGCCAATATCGGTGTCAGCCATGAAAGAAACAGGACAATTACAAGCAAGGAGAAGCAAATATCAAAAGCCCTTTTTACAAATTTGACAACAGGCTCGTCCAATTGGGTTTTCTGCAGTGAGAGTACCGGGAACAACTCGTAGTAATCAATTTTTAAATTTTTGGAGAAGATTGCCTTGGAGTCCGGAATAAATTTGATCGCTATATTATTTTCATCGGCAAATTCAACCAAATTCTTAATTTTTTCATTTGACAATTCCCCTAAAGAACAGTAAACCTCATCTACTTTTTCATCTATCAGAAAAGATTCGAGCTTGCTTAAATCTCCTTTAATATCTTGATTTTGTGTTTTGTCGGAGAAAAAACCAAGAAATCGATATCCAAAATCAGTTCTGGTATTAAAAAGATCCCTTAACCGTTTTGCCTCATCACTATAGCCAACAATTATTGCGTTTCTGTAATTGCTTCCCGTTACAATTCGGTATTTCTTCAAATAATAAAAGGCAAGCGCTTTGAAGTTAATAATCAGGAAAAAGACACTCCCCGAAAATAACCCTATAGCCTCTCCGCTGAAAACGGCATCTTTTGAAAATGGGAAGAAAGCAATAATAACCAATAGGAAAATTACCGCCTGCTTAATGATTTTTGAGATAATCTGAATTGGAGTGGTATACCGATAGATTTCATAAAAACCCGAAAAATACGCAATCACAAACCAGCAAAAAATCTGATAAAAAGTGAAATATATAAAATTGATATTGAGATCCTTAAAGAAAATGAACGAAAACCCAACCAATACTATTAAGTCAATAATACTACTGATGGGTTTTAAATATTTTGAATATCTTCCTCTCTGGGCTGCTGTCATTTATCGGATATAATCTGAAAAATCTTTGTGTTCTTCTTTTGCCAATTCTTCCGGAGACAATGATTTGAAATACTCATACGTGATTTTCATCCCTTCGGAACGTGGCACCTTTGCTTCCCAACCCAAAATTTCTTTTGCCTTTGTGGTGTCAGGCTGGCGTTGCAACGGATCATTAACCGGTAACGGATGGTAGACTACTTTTTGATTGGTGCCTGTCAGCTTGATAATTTCATCAGCAAAATCCCTGATGGTTATTTCATCAGGATTTCCAATATTTACAGGCAGATGGTAATCAGAATGCAGTAATCGGAAGATGCCTTCCACCTGATCATCCACATAACAGAAAGAACGGGTTTGAGAACCATCTCCGAAAATAGTTAAATCTTCTCCTCGAAGTGCCTGACCGATAAAGGCCGGAATTACGCGACCGTCGTTCAGTCGCATTCTCGGGCCATAGGTGTTGAAAATCCTAACGATTCTGGTTTCAACGCCATGGAAAGTATTATAAGCCATGGTAATCGACTCCTGAAAACGCTTTGCCTCGTCATAAACTCCACGTGGGCCTATCGTATTTACATTTCCGTAATATTCTTCCGTTTGAGGATGCACCAAAGGGTCACCGTATACTTCGGATGTAGAGGCTATAAGAATTCTGGCTTTCTTAACTCTTGCCAAACCTAAAAGATTGTGAGTCCCCAAGGAGCCCACCTTTAACGTTTGAATAGGGATTTTAAGATAATCGATAGGAGAAGCCGGGGAAGCGAAATGAAGAATGTAATCCAGATTTCCCGGAACATGCACAAATTTGGTTACATCATGGTGATAAAACTCAAAATGCTCCAATTTGAATAAGTGCTCTATGTTTTTCAGGGCTCCGGTAATCAGGTTATCCATCCCAATTACATGATACCCTTCTTTAATAAATCTATCGCACAAATGGGAGCCTAAAAAGCCGGCTGCCCCAGTGATCAGTATTCTCTTCATTAATCTTCTGTTTTGGATGGAATCGCTTTCGCAGCATTGAAAAAACAGTAAAAGGCTACAAAAAAGACAATTCCACGTTGTCGGCTCAAAAACGATTCCGTCAAAAATAAGCTTATCATTAGAACTGCAAAAGAAATATGCACAAAATCTTTGTTCTCCAATGCTTTTTTAAGGGTAATCACGACCATTGTCAGGAGCAACAGGAAGCCTAAAATTCCCAGTTCGGCAAAAAACTGAACGTATTGATTATGGAAATTAAACTCATCATAACCTTCATACAAATTATGCTCAATACGTTTTTCGCGGATTTTATGTTTGGTGGCATTTAATCCGTAACCCGTCAGATAAGCACCATCGGTCTTCATCATCTCCAAAAAAATCCTGAATTGGTAAACACGTAAGGCGGTTCCGGGGAAAAAATCGTTTCTGTTGAATGTATCGTCATTCCATGCTTCAAAAACGGAGATGTTTTTTACAACCAGTGCATTGGGGTCGACAATATCTTCGTTGATCGTGTTTTCGTTGATGTTAGAGGAAAATTCGATTTCAAATCGGCTTTTAATTTTTTGAAAAAAAGCGAGTGAAAGCATCAGTCCGATTCCTGCGCCAAAAATCAGGAGTTTCATTTTATTTTTACTTTCAAAGCGGTAAAAGAAATAAACAAGGTTTAAAATTAGGAATACGATCAATACGTTCTTGGAAGACAACAATACAATTACACCTGTAAGAAGCAGCATTGACACTTTTTCCAGAATTGTTTTCGATGGCTCAATCATAAACGAAAAATAGGCCAGCACCATATATACCGAAACATGAATCGCATTGACATCTTCCGTTACCAGACCATGGTAAAAAAAGACTGAACTCTCTTTGGTGATGCAATAGCTCACAAACGCCCTTACAAGATAAAAAACCGCAAAAAGAACAAAGGCATAACCGTAATATCGGATAATTTTTTGTGTTTGGACTTGCGATAACGGTTTATTGATCATAAAACATGCCGGCAATAATAAGAACGGAAGGGTTTTAAAAAGAGCCGATTTGGTTTCCGGTTCATCGGTTGTCCAAATCAATGAGGCAAGCATCAGAAGATAAAATACAATGGGAACAATCAGATTTTTTTCCAACCTGAAATGCTTTTTTTTGAAAACCAAGATGGAAACCCCAATAAAAATGCCAGTGGTTATGCTGTTGTAAGCATAACGCATCGGGATTGTAATGAGAACTAAAAGTAGTGGAAGAAATAAATAATTATCCTTTACCTGTTGCTTTATGTCGCTTATAACAATCTTCAAAAAGTTGGAGATAGTCGCCATTTATTTTTTCCCAGTTAAAATCCTTTTTAATCGCTTCATAGTTGTTTTCAATCTTCTTTTGGTTTTCTTTCCTGTCTATGGTCTGCAGCAAATGCTTCACTTCATCCGGATCCGAAAAATAAAAGGCGTTTTCTTTCAGCACACCTCTGTTGAAATCATTATTGTGTGCTGCAATCAGGGCTTGAGAAGCCATTGCTTCCAGTAAAGAAGGGTTGGTCCCGCCCACGGAATGTCCATGAAAATAAAGTTTGGAATAATACCTTAAACTATTCAAATGCTCTAAGTTATAAATTCCTCCCATGAAACGTACGTGTGGAAAATATCTAAATTTATTCTTCAAATATTCGCCATATTTTGTATTGTGTTTTCCTATGACCAAGATAGGCGTTTTATCTTCACATAACGAAACTCCTTCCAACACCATGTCCAGGTTGTTTTCGGGTTCGAAACGGGCCATGATCATATTGTATTTCCCCTGCTCCACTTTGTATTCGTCCAGAACAGTTTCATCCGGAGAATCGAAGGGGTGAGCTCCATAGGCAATATAGGTCGATTCTTTTTTATAGGTTTTTTTCAAAAAAGACTGTATTCCCAAAGAATCCGCTACCAGATAATCGCTGGAAACAGCTGCGAGCCATTCAGCCACCTTTAGAAACTGTTGCACCGGCCAGGAATATTTGGAACGCTTCCATTCCAATCCGTCCATATTGGTAATGATAATCGGTGTTTTAGGCAACAGGAAAAACCAAATGGAATTACTGGTATAACCCAACTGAAGAATAATGTCAAACCCGCGTTTACGGGAATCCATGATACAGTTATAGTCATAAATGAATTGCCCGAAAGTACCGTATTTGTATTCCGGATCGTACTGGTGGATGATATTTACACCGTGAAAAGTTTTTTCCTGATAGGGATGATCGTGTGAGTTATAACAATATACCTCATGTCCTTTATCGGCAAGATAAACCGAGAAAAATTCGGCGAACTGTTCAAATCCTCCGTAATAATTGGGCACACCTCTTGTCCCTAATATGGCAATCTTCATGAAAACGTTTCCTTAATAAGTACCCAAAAATAGGAATTTTTAGGAAACAAGCTGATAAAACCGCTTTTAATTCACTGTCTGTGTATATGGGATTTGTTTCAGGCAGACTTCCTGTATTTTAGTGACGTAGTTATCAAGGGAAAATTCCGTAATGGCTCTTTGAAAACCTTGCCTTCCTAAAGCGATTCTTTTATCTTCATTGACGATTAGTTCTTCGAGTGAATGAATTAAATCTTCACGGTTGTTAGGCTCGAACAAAATACCTGTTTCTTTGTTCACCAGTATTTCTTTCAGACCGCCGTGATTCGCTCCCACTACTGGTTTTGCAGCCAGCATTGCTTCTAAAGCCACCAATCC
>NZ_DATIDM010000131.1:0-31261 GCF_035456225.1 Flavobacterium sp.
TTGATAATATTAAAAGTTAAATTCTGAGATGGATTTAAAATCGATACAGTACTATCTCCATTTGAATCTAAAAATGCACTTTGGGATACACCATTGTTTATGTTATAAGTTATAGTTGCATTCGGAATTGCCGTGGATATATTAAAAGTTACGTTATTACCGATACAAACAGGACCATTTGAAACTAAACCAACTGTAATGTCTGAATCACGATAATCAACATCTCCTCCCGAAAAAACATCTGAATCCTGATCAGGTAATAGAGCTGGATTATTTATTTGGAAATCAGGATCATTATAATTATCAAAACTTTCAAGAGTATTATCAATTCCGTTTGTTCCTGATGAATTGTCAGATGTACCATCATTATTTGTGTCAAGATTATAATGGCCAACTTCAATAATATCAAATATGTTGTCGTTGTCACTGTCAATATCAATGTAGTCTGGGCTATCTGAATTATCTGAATTTTGTGGATAGTTGAAATTTCCGCCATGACCAGCTCTTGTGTCATAAATATCAATTATACCATCACTGTCACTGTCATCATCAGTAACATTTCCGTCATTTGGAAAGTTTGACGCATAATTTGTAGTTAATTGCGCTTCTATAGCATCAGGTATTGTATCTCCATCACTGTCTAAATCTACATAGTCAGCTATTGTATCATTATCTTGTTGAGTATTATTTGGAATTATACCATTATTTTGACCATAAATACTTTCCACTGCGTCTGCTAATCCATTACTGTTTGTATCTGCAAATTGTGATTGATTTATTACTCCGTCATTGTCCGGATCCAAAATTAAAGCGTTCAAGCCACTTTCAAATAAATCACTAATCCCATCATTATCGCTATCTAAATCAAGATGATTAAAGACACCATCATTATCGTTGTCAAAGAAAATTACTTGCGGGGATGTTAAGCGAATATTATCAATACCAATGCGTATACCATCAGGCTGGGTAATATTAGAATCATTGTCAAAAGGCAAAAAAGAAATTTTGTTTGGCCCAGTAACGTTGGTAGTAAATGTGAATATTTGTTCTTCCCAAGTAAGATTAGGATTATCATATGCAGAATTCGGGATGGTTAAATTTGACTGAAAGATTTCCGTATCATTTAGGAATACTTTCCATGTTCCGGTACCATCAAGATTATTGTACATTTGAACATCGGCCTGATAAAAACCTAAAATATATGTCTGATTTGATGTTAAGTTTACAACTTGTTCAATTCCTTCATGCCATAAAGTAGGATTTGGGTAATTCGGAAGAGTTATAGGGTAATAGGAGTGCAAACCCGAAACGAATGTCCTTCCTTCTTGAGGAACTCCGAAAACACCTCCTGATGCCATGGGCCCGTTAATAGTTAAAATATCTGCGGTTGCACCGCCAGGGTAACTAGCTTGACATATTGGGCTGTTAAAGGGCACGCCTTGCCATGAATAAGGAGGATTAAAAGTAATACTGGAAATCCCTTCCAGTGATCCATTTAAAAAAATGTTATTATCCAAATTAACTATTACAGTTGATTCATTAGTATCAAGAATCCCGTCATTGTCATCATCGATATCTAAATCATTGGATATACCATCAGAATCAGTGTCAATTGGATTTGTCCTATTGGTTTCAGCTTGTAATTTATGGTATAAAGACTCATTCCTTGAATTCAATATTTTTTCAGATTTATAATTTTTAATTTCCGAAGAAGTATTGATTTTTGTTTCGTCAGTAATACCAAGATCATTTAATTTTAAATAATCTATTCCAATTTTATTTCTTAAAGTATCATTGTTATTTTGACTGAAAGCAAAAATACTATTTAAGAGTAGTATTGTCAGGGAGTATTTCGGTATTAGATTAAGAGTCATATATTTAATTAAATCTAGGGGCATGGTACAGAATTTTAGCTAACTTTTTATTGCTTAATGGAAGATTCAAGTGTTTAGGGCAACAGTGTTATATTATTTTTTTAATTATTCAATTATTCAATTTTTTTTGCTTCCACTAAAAAATGTACGTAAATGTAAAAAAAATACGAAATAATTTCTCTTAGTTTTTCATTATTAGATTTATAACAAAAAAAGCCTTAAAAAGTTTTTTTATTATATCTTAAGTTATAAATACATAACTCCCAGTTATCATGAACTTCCCCATTAATAAAGCTCTCAACTACAAAAACTAACTCTAAAATTTAATCAATTATATATTTAAAAACAGGTTGGCTTTTTAAATAAAAAAAAGCGTTCTTTTTGAACGCTTTAATACTTATTTGATCCGGTTAATATCCAAATCCTGAAAATCATAACTGAAATCAGTTAGTTCAGAAATCGGTTTCATTTTGATATTGATGGCTTTTCCGGTAGTGTCGTAGGTCGCGGTTATAAAAGCGTCGGCTTCCATTTTTCGGTTAAACCATTTTACGGCAAAAGTGGTGTCTTTGTAAAAGAAAACCTCTCCGGATAAATTGGGTGATCGTTTTGAAGCGAAATAGTATTTTCCTTTTTTCTCACTGATAGTGATTTCGCCCAACCAATTGTCGTTATAGGTTCCGACAATTTTATCAAGGTTTGTTTTTTGACTGGTTTTGTTGTTTGTCACGGTTGTCCAGACTTCCTCCGTTGATTTGTCGGCGTTTGCAGTGGCTTCCTGTGAACGTTTGCTGTACATTTCCACATAATCCTTGTATGGGATGTCCATATAGGTGTTTTTGATAGTGTTGGTAATGGCCGAAAAAGCTGCTCCGGACTGCTGATTGGTTAAAACCACGATACCTAAATTCAGTTCCGGGATCAGGGTCACCTGGGTTACCATTCCTTCAAGGCCTCCGGTATGTGAAATTTGCTTATAACCCTTTGCGTCATTTAAGAACCATCCCAGTCCGTAAGCACTGAAGTGGGTATTATAAGGTGGTGTTGTGTTTGAAGGGATTATGGTCTGTGCTGCCCACATCTCGTTTTGTTGTGCTTCACTGAAAAGCGCCTTGTTTTCTGGACCGTATTTTCCTTTGTTCAATTGCAGCAGTACCCATTTGCTCATATCGGAAATGTTAGAGAATATTCCTCCCGCGGCATCCATTACGGAATTTTTGCTTTGTTTGGTGATGCCCAGTTTACCTTTTAACGGCACATGAGGTGTAACTACATTAGTGGTATCGGGGATTCGGTGCCAGTTTCCTTTGCTTTTTTCCATTTGTAGTGGAAGCATGATGCGGTTTTCCACAAATTCAGGCCATGATTTTCCGGATACTTTCTGAATGATTTCCCCAGCAACAACGTACAGTAAGTTATCGTAGTCAAATTTAGTTCGGAAGCCCGATACTGGTTTCAGATAGCGTAAATTATGAATGATGTCGGTTGCGGTAAAATCACTTCCTTCAGGCCAAAGCATTAAATCGCCGGCGCCCATTCCTAGTCCGCTGCGGTGTGTTAGCAAGTCTCTGATAGTGAATTCCTTGGTCACGTACTCGTCGTACATCTTGAAATCGGGAATGTATTTGATGACTTTATCGTCCCAGTTCAGTTTTTTTTCATCCACTAAAATGGCTAAAGCCGAAGCCGTAAATGCTTTACTGTTAGAGGCGATACCGAATAAGGTGTTTTCATCCACTTTTTGTTTGGTGATGATGGACCGCACTCCGTATCCTTTTGAGTGGACTACTTTTCCGTCTTTAACGATGGCAACTGCTATTCCGGGCACATTAAATGCCTTCATGCTTTTTTCCACCAATTCATCAACTTGGGTGGTTGACATTTGAGCCGACATGCTAATACCAATGAATAGCACTACTAAAGATAATTTATATTTCATTTCCTGTTTTTTAAAATTCTATATTTGAATTCTGCCTTCTTCTCTTGATTCTTGTCTCTTGCTTCTTTTTTTATTCTCTATTCTCTCCTCCTTAAAATCCCCTCTGTCTTTTCGCTTCGAAAATCAATATCGCAGCCGCAACCGAAACATTCATCGAATCGATTTCACCCTGCATCGGGATGATAATGTTTTTAGTGCTCGCGTTTCTCCAGGCTTCGGTTAAACCTGTGGCTTCCGTGCCTACAACCAATGCGGAAGGAGTGGAGTAATCTTGTGTGTGATAATAAGTTGAATCCTGTAACGTAGCGCAATAAATGGCAATGTCCTTCTCTTTCAGATAGGCGATAACGTCATCGGTTGAACCCACAGCAATCTGACGTGTAAATAGGCATCCTACGCTCGAGCGAACCACATTCGGGTTATACATATCGCTTTTCGGATTGGCAATGATTACAGCATCCAGGTTAGCAGCGTCTGCTGTTCGTAAAAGTGCGCCGATGTTTCCCGGCTTTTCCGTAGCTTCTGCAACTAAAATCAACGGGTTTTCGGATAATTTTAAATCGGATAACTGCAAAGATTTGGTTTTGGCAATGGCAAGAATACCTTCCGTAGTATCGCGATAAGCCAGCTTTTGGTAAACCTCTTTTGAAATTTCAATCAGTTCGACTTTTTGCCGTGTCAGTTGTTTTATTTCGTTTTCAGAAATCAAATCGGGTAAAAACAATATCGTTTCCAGTTCATAACCGCCTTTTTGCGCCAACATTATTTCTCGTTGGCCTTCAATCAGAAATGTTCCTGTCTGTTTGCGGGTTTTGGTTTTTTCCTGAAGTTGTACCAGGGATTTTATATACGGATTCTGAACGGAAGCGATTTGTTTCATTTTGATACAGATGAAGGGACAAAATTAAGGAGATATTCCGAACATCTTACAAAATTCCCCTCGCTTTAATTTCCAGGTATTTATTGATGGTATCCAAAGTCAGGTTCTCCGGTTGGGTCAGAACCGAATAGATACCGTATTTCTTCAGTTCGTTCACGATCAGTCGTTTCTCGAAGGCAAATTTTTCAGCAATCGTCTGGTCGTAGACATCCTGAATGGTAACCGCTTTTTTGTGAATCAGGTCGTTCAATTCGGTGTTGTTAAAGAAAACGACAACCAACAAATGGTTTTTTGCAATTCCTTTCAGATAGGGAAGTTGTCGGTGCAATCCATCGACGGTTTCAAAATTAGTATACAAAATAATCAGGCTTCGATGGTTGATATTTTTCTTAACATCCACATACAAACGACTGTAATCGCTTTCGAAGAAATTTGTTTTGATATTGTACAGGTTTTCCAGAATCAGATTCATTTGCGATTGACGACGCTCGGCAATGACACGGTTTTCTACTTTTTTGGAGAATGAAAACAGTCCGGCTTTATCACCTTTTTTCAGGATGACGTTGGATAAAACCAAACTAGCATTGATAGCGTAATCCAGCAGACTCAATCCGTTAAAAGGCATTTTCATCACGCGGCCTTTATCGATAATCATATAGACCGTTTGCGATTTTTCATCCTGAAACTGATTCACCATCAGTTGATTTCGTTTCGCTGTGGCCTTCCAGTTTAAGGTCCGTATATCGTCGCCTTGAACGTATTCTTTGATCTGTTCAAATTCCATTGTATGTCCGATTCGGCGGATTCGCTTCAGTCCGTATTGCAACAGATTGTTGGAAAAAGCCATCAGATCGTATTTTCGTAACTGAATGTAAGACGGATAAGTAGGCACCATCTGATTGTTGTCAAAGGTGAAACGTCTGGAAATCAAGCGCAACGGCGAGGAAATATAGACGTTAAGGTTTCCGAAGAAATATTCTCCACGTTCCGTCGGACGTAAATGATAATCGAACTGATCTTTTTCATTAGCGCCCAATTTTCGGTCAATTTCAAAATTACGCATCTGAAACTGAAACGGAATTTCATCGATTACTTTAACAAAAACAGGGAAAGAGTAATGGCTTCTCAGTTTGATTGTAACACCATTTTCATCTCCGTTGGAAAATTTTTCCGGTGCTTTTCTCGATGCTTTTATGTATTGACGACTTGCGAAAAGCAATACAATGTCCAGCCCTGAAAAAGCCATCAGTAAAAACAAAAGCAGCAGGCAGACTTTGTAAAGACTCGGGAAAAAATAAGCCAAAACAAAACTGGCCATGATGCCCAAAAGCACATAGAAAAACAGATTGTTCAGGTATAATTTTTTAAAAAACTGCATTAGCGCGGAATTTCTACGGTATCAATAATCTGGCGGATAATTTCTGTGGAAGTGATGCCTTCCATTTCACGTTCTGGCGTAACCATTACACGATGTTGTAATACAGGAACTGCTGCATCCTTGATGTCTTCCGGAGTTACGAAATCACGTCCGCGCAACGCTGCAAAACCTTTGGCTGCATTTAAAATCGCGATGGAAGCACGAGGGGAAGCGCCTAAATAAAGGAAAGCGTTTTCTCTTGTATTCATCACTATTTTGGCAATGTATTCCACCAAATGGCTTTCAATCATGATTTGTTTTATCAGACTTTGGTAGTTTCCGATTTCGGATTTGGAAAGAATCTGACGGATGTTATCCAGTTTGTTTCTATCCTGTAAGGCGTTTTCTTTTTGAAGGATATTGATTTCCTCTTCAAGATTAGGATAGTCGATGCTGATTTTAAACAGGAAACGGTCTAATTGCGCTTCCGGTAGACGGTACGTTCCTTCCTGTTCAATAGGGTTTTGCGTTGCGATGACCAAAAACGGAGCATCCATTTTATAGGCCTGACCGTCTACAGTAATCTGGCGTTCTTCCATTACTTCAAACAGCGCGGCTTGTGTTTTGGCAGGAGCACGGTTAATCTCATCAATAAGAATGAAGTTGGAGAAAACCGGTCCTTTTTTGAATTGAAATTCCGATTTCGACAAATCAAAAACAGAGGTTCCAATGATATCCGAAGGCATTAAATCGGGTGTAAACTGAATTCGGCTGAAATCCAGGGCCAATGTTTTGGAAAGCAATTTGGCCGTAATGGTTTTTGCCACTCCGGGAACACCTTCTAAAAGTACGTGACCATTGGATAAAACGGCAACCAATAATTGGTCAATCATTTTTTGCTGCCCTACGATAACCGAACTTAATTCGGCTTTAATTTCATTCACGCTCTGTAACAACGGCGCCAGATTGATTCGGGTCTGAAAGTTTACATTCTCACCTGAAGATGTTGTTTGTGTGGTTTCACCTGAAAATTCATTGTTTGAAGTTTCGGTTAACGGGGTGTGATTATTTTCGAAAGTATCCATATTACTTTATTTTTTCTATTGCTTTGCTAATTTCGATTACGTCTTTTTCGGTACTGTCCAGATTGTTTCGGTGTTTTTTTATCAGTTGTACAACATTTTCAATATCCGATTTGTCTTTTCCGGTTTTCTGGTGAAGTCGGTTAATAAATGTTTCGTCTAAATTGAACGTGTCAAGCAGATAATCGGTACGTATTTTTTCGAGGAAATAGATGATTTTTTTATCGATGATTACATAATGATTTCCTTCCTGCAGGTATAAATTTCCTATTGTTTTGGTAAAATCTACTGTGGTGTTCTGCAATGGTACTTTTATAGGAATAACGCGTTGTCTTCTTTTAGCATTGAAGATTATGAACGTCAGCATTCCGATTAAAAATAAATACCATGCCCATTTTAAAGCCGGCTGACTTGTGATATAGCGCAGGGGAGAACCTGAAATTTCTTCGTTACCATATCCTTTAGACTGCCAGAACACTTTTCCTTTTGGCAGGTAAGATAAAATGTTGGCACAATAGTCGCTGTTCTTTTTGTTCAGCAAATAGTAATTTGAAAAGGCGGCCGGTTGGGTGTGCAGGTAAAAATTTCCTTTGCCAAAAGGGACTTTTAAAAAATTCGCATGTCTGGCAGTATCGATTTCCTGATGTCCCAAAACTGTTGCGTTGAGTGAATCGGTTTTATTGAAATAGGAAAGGCTCGCTCCTTTTTTGAATACGTATTTCTGCTGTCTGAAAACAGCATTGTTGAGATTGAAATACAGGCTGTCTGTTAATGAATACTGGTTTCCGAAATCCGTTTTCAGCGTATCCATAAGTGTTTCAGGAAAATTGGTCATGCTTAAAAAAGCAGTATTTCCTTGTTCTACAAACCATAAAAGTTCATCGAGTGACGATTGGTCAAATTCGTTGTTTTGTGAAATGAATAAGAGAGAACCTTTTACGGTGTACGTAGAGTCGTCATAACTGTATTTTGGGTCTAAAAACTCGTATACGGTGCTTTGAAACCGCTCAACTTTATGGTTAGGCAATAAACTGTCGATTTCATTATCCAGTACGAAAAGGCCAAACGGTATTTTGTCTTTTGTAGCATAGGAAGGTGTCCAGTCAATAGGTTTTGAACGATTGGCGTCAATCACTATAATTCCGATAACAATCAGAACAAAAAACGCAATGTATATTTTGAGTGTCCTGTTCATTTAGATGGAATTAATGGTTTTAACGAAAGCTTTTTCGGCTTTTTCGAACAATGTATCGTCCACGCGGAATTCACCATACCAACTGTAATCATAGATGTAGGAAAGGTATTGGAAATCTTCTTTTAACGAATCGCGTTTTATTTCGTAGAGATAATCGGAATTGGTTTTTTCAATATCCCATTCGATTACGCCGTTATCCGACATTTTTTTCAATAGCCACAAATAATAATAACGAATGGAAAGGCGGTGGTTGTTCGCCGCTTTGCTTTTTTCGATGATGGTTTTGAAATCGATTGAATGGATGTCTTCTTCGTAACTCTCTGACGTACTGATTTTCTTTTTGGATGATTTTCCAAAAATCCAGACTCCTTCTTTGTTGATAATGGCTTTCACGATGAGGTAAACCACAAAAAGAACGATTAGAAAGGCTAATACCTTAACCACAATTTCAAAAAATGTTGCATTTCCTTCGGCATCACCAAAGGAAAAAATCCGGTCTAACCAATATTGCAGCCAGGCTTTAAAGTTATCCCAACGGGAAGTGTCTTTTACTAACGGTTCGTACTGAAATTCCTCTGAAGTATAATCACGCTGAAAATTTTCCCTGAAATGAACCGGCGTAATTTTGTGGTTTTTTAGTCCGTGGGTAGGCGGAACTGTAGTTTTTTCCGTTTGCGAAAAAACAGTTACAGATATGAAAAATAATATGTAAAAAAGTAGTTTATTCACTTTGGGTTCCAATCAAATCAATTTCACTTTTTTGCATATTGTTCTCGTTTTCTTCACGAAGGCTATAATAGATGATGCCCTGATTTACCAAAATAAAGTTCTGGAAGATGAAATTCACTAAAATGGATAAAATCATGGTAAGTCCCATCATAATCATTAAGAAAGAAAGTTGTTCTGTTCCCGGACCAGTCGGATTTTGGGTTTCTATTGCAGTAATAAACGAAAAAATACCAATCATGTACGGAATCATGGCTATAAAACCAACCACGATCTGCATAATAAGGTACATAACGGCAGTTGAACCTACTGTTGGCCAGAATTTTTGCTTAAGAAGAGTAAAACCGGTGCCCAATGATTCAAAATAACCTTTTTCGGTGCTGATGTAATCGTAAAAACTCAACGAATACCAACTCATCATGGCAGGTATCACAATCATCAGTAACGGAATACCGATAAGAAGGAAGACCAAGACAAAACTTAATCCAAAGACAATCAGCATAATCGGAATAAAAACAAAAAGGGATGTAATAAAAAAGATAATTATTTTCCCGACTTTGCTTTTAATTATGTTAACTATTTCACGGGTTTCAAAATCTGGTTTTTTTTCAAGGAGTTTCAGGTAAGCAACAGGGAAAGCGTAGCTTAACAGGCTCAAGAAAAGAATGCAGATGGCTGTAATAATTCCCAATGTAATGATTAGAGTCAGGTTATCATTAATGTAGGCGTCAAAATTGTTGCCCACGGCGTTCATTTCACCTGAATTGGAGAACATTCCTTCGAAAAACACTTTCATGATAAAGTAAACCAGTACCAACAGAACCAGTAAAAAACCACCGTTTACAATAAAATAGTTTCGGTAGTAATGTTTACCGTGCATTTTAAAAAACGTAAAGGTATCCCCAACTAATTCGCTGAAGTTTCTTTTTTTAAAGAGTTGGAACATGATTTTTAGATGTTTTTCGGTTAACAATATAAGGATACACTAAAAAATAATAAGTAATTAAGGATAATGTGCCCAAAATGATAATAATGTTTAAGGCCCGGGGCATATCAATGGAGTAACGGGTGATGAAACCTTCCAGAAAACCGGCCGCGACAGTAAAAGGCATCGTACTTAAGAATATTTTCAGGCTGTCCTTAAATCCTGTTTTAAAGGAATTCATGCGCGAAAAGGTTTTAGGGAAAAGTATGCTGGCGCCCAAAATGAATCCGCATCCGGCTTCGATAACCATTGCGAAAATTTCCATGGCTCCGTGAATCCAAATTCCGCGAACGCTTTCCCAAAATACGTTTTCATGATAGAAAAAATACTGGAATGATCCCAACATAATGGAATTCTGGAGCAAGGCCAAAAAGGTTCCGATACCGATGAAAATACCATAAACATAGAATTTTGCCCCAACAATAAGGTTATTAAGCGTAATTCCGATAAAACTGCCCCAACCGCTACCGCTTTTGTAAACGGCGACCGGATTCCCTTTTTCGATGTTTTCAAGGGTCATGTTTACATAACCGTCTCCCATGATCAGTCTTACGAAAGTGGCATCATTGTGCGCAGAAATTACTCCGATTCCGGTACAAAGGAAAAAAAGAAGGAAAGCATACAAAACATACCTTCTGTATTCATAAACCAACAATGGAACTTCAGTTTTGAAAAAATGGATCACGCGGTTTGTTTCTTCCCGTTTGGTTTTATAGATTTTCTGGTAAACCCGAGAGGCAAGGTGGTTAAGATAGACTACCGTTTTGCTTTTAGGATAGTAAGTTTGGGCATAAGACAAATCATTCACTAAATGAATGTACAGACTAGCCAATTCATCCGGATTTTTTTTAGCTTTGCCAAAAATAGCCTGCTCAAATTCAAGCCATTTTTCTTTATTTTGTTTTATAAACGCTACTTCTCTCATAAAAAAGCTAAAATATAAAATATGTCAGAATTATCAATAACCACCACGCAAAATGTGAATATAAATTTTCAGGCAGCTTCTGTTGGCGACCGAATTGCAGCGCAGTTACTTGATACTGTGATAAAAGTAGCTTACGGAATAGTTGTTTACTATGTTTTTTTCTATTTGATTGGGCTGAATGAGTTTATGGAAAATGCCGATCAATGGTCGGTTACGGCTGTAATAATGCTTTTCGGATTGCCTGTTATTTTTTATTCGTTGGTGCAGGAAACCCTGATGGAAGGGCAGACCTTCGGAAAAAAGATAATGAAAATCAAGGTGATTAAACTCGATGGCTATCAAGCGGGTTTTGGAGATTACCTGATGCGCTGGCTCTTCCGATTGGTTGAAATCAGTATCGGAAGCGGAATTATTGGTCTGATTGCAATTTCCGTAAGCAGTAAAAACCAGCGTTTGGGAGATATGGCGGCAGGAACGGCAGTGATTACACTAAAAAATAACATCAATATCAATCACACCATTCTTCAGGAAATAGACGATGATTATGTGCCGACTTATCCGCTGGTGATCAAACTTTCGGATAACGATGCCCGAATTATCAAGGAAACTTTTGAATCGGCACTAAAAACCGGTGACTTTAAATTGATTTATAAACTCCGCGAAAAGATTGAATCGGTTACGGGAATTAAAAGTCAGTCGGGGAATGATTCCGATTTTATGCGAACTGTATTGAAAGATTACAATTACTTCACCCGAAATATGTAAAAATGTTTGAAGTACTGGATATTTTAGGAACCATGGCCTTTGCCGTATCAGGCGCACTAACCGCGATGAACAAGAGAATGGACCCTTTTGGGGTTTTCATTATAGCTTTTGTTACTGCGGTTGGCGGCGGAACTTTACGTGATGTGCTTATCGGAAGGACTCCCGTAGGCTGGATGTTGAATCTAAATTATGTTTACATCATTATTTTAGGATTTGTTCTTGCGATGCTTTTCAGAAAAAAACTGGATCGTTTCAGTACTTCACTGTTTTTATTTGATACCATCGGGTTGGGTGTTTTTACGTTAATTGGTTTGGAAAAAGGACTGGAAGTAGATCTTCATCCAGTTATCTGTATTGCTTTAGGAACGATGACAGCTTGTTTTGGAGGGGTAACCCGGGATATTTTGTGTAATGAGATTCCGGTGATTTTCCACAAAGAAATCTATGCGACTATCTGTATAATCGGCGGCGTGTTCTTCTTTTTCCTCAAAAGGATTGAATTTCCCGAAGAACTAATTTATTTAGCGACTTCTTTACTGATAATCGCCATCCGTTTAATGGCCGTAATCTTTCATTGGTCGTTGCCGGCGGTAGAAAAAAATTAGTGGTTCAGGTACAAATAGCCGTTTAGCGGTTTCGGGTAGTCCTTGTCGTTTAGGTATAAAATATAAAAATATGTTCCGTCGGGAGCCTGATTACCGCCAACACCGTCTTTTATGTAACCATTCCATTCCGGGGTGTTGTTATTTCCTTTCCAGACTTCTCTTCCCCAGCGGTTGTATACGGTAAGTTCGAAGTTGACGAAAACATCATATAATCCTTCGATGTGAAAAGTGTCATTCATTCCGTCTCCATTTACAGAAACGGCATTGTACACAATAGGAGGGCAGGGTTTAACTGTTAACAGAAATGATGTCGTTGTAAAACATTCCGGGCCGTCAATGCGAACATAAATTGTCTTGGGAGTTGAAGTCGCAAGATAATTGGATGGATCCGCAATCGGGTTAATCCCTGCATTGGCCTCGAGTTGCGATTCGTGAAATGTTACTGTGCTGTTAGGATCGGATGTTACCAAATTTTCATAGGCTGAAAAATCGAATAATCCTTCAGTACGTCCCCTGTTGCAGGAAATCAAATCAGGTAGCGGATTTGGAGTTGGCCCTGCTGCCAGGATTACTTCCATGGTATTATTATTGTTGTTTTCAACCAATTCCGTTACAACACCTGGTTGGTCTACAATTATTTCCAATGTAAAATTAAGAGGAATTCCGTTGGGAACGGTTACGGTTTGATAAAAGTACTCACTGTCGCCAATCTGAATATCATTTGGAGTCTGATTGGTGCCGATAAGCGTTCCGTTGGCATAAATGGAAATTGGCGTTCCGGCAGGTAAAAAATCAGTGGCATTAAAGTTGGAAACTGTGTAATTGACTGTAATGTTTCTGGAGTTGCATTCGCCTTCAGCCTGTTCGATAGTAACTGTGGCATCAGGCAACTGGCTGTTTAATTTGGTTACAATCGTATTTATCATTACATAATCCTGACCAGTAGCAAGTTGAATCGTAGCGCTATCATCGCCTATATTTATAAAATTTTGAATGTTATAAATATCTAAATCCATATTGTAAAGGTTTTCGGCACCTGTAACACTATTAGTTCCATTAAAAGCATTGTTTGGAGGATTTAATGGAGGGTTTCCAACTGTAATCCCATTTATACTCAAACTTTCAATAATATTTGTACCTGGGGCAGGAATTCCCCGATCACCTTCCCAAGCAATAAACCCAATTTTTGAACCGACATCATCAATTACATTTAAATTGTCAATAGTAATGGTAAGTTCTCCCACTTCTCCTAAAGGAGTTGTTGATAAACTTTCTAAACCATCATATACATTTACAACATTTAAAGGTAGGCTGTTGTTTTTGTATACTACAAGAACGGCCCATCCTGCAAAATGGGTTGCATTATCCCAATAATCCGATATTTGATCGTTAACATCCAATTCAGAGACCGTATATGTTGTGTTTCCTTGTGAAGTGACAATATTTGTGATGTCATAAAATGCTGCAAAAAATATTTTCTCAGGGCCAGCACTAGCCTGAAAAGTTGAAAAAGTACGCTGTGCCGAAATGTCGATATTATTGAGTTTAATGTTGAAATCTCCTGGACCACATCCCGCCCAGTAGAGATAGGCTTTCTCGATTACGCTTCCCGAGCTCAAACTTAAATCGGCTGATGATGAGGTTAAAATGTGATCCGGAAAATATTGGGTGTTTTCATTCGGATTGAGTGTATTTCCAAAAAAAGTAAAATCATACCTTCCAAAGAATTGGTCATAAAGCGCAACATTCTGTCCGAAAGAAATTCCGGGAAAAAGTAAAAAAAGGACGCTGCAAAAAAGAAGTAATCTGGACTTCACTGTAAATAGATTTTGGTTAAAATTAGTAATTATTTTTTACAGCGTGTGATTGGTTCCGTAAAAAAGATTGGTTTAATCTGAAGAAAAATTACTACTTTTCGGGAGTTTATCAAGGTTTGGTGGAAAAGTATACTGTACAAAAATATAAGAAAGCCGATTATGGACTCTGGAATGATTTTATAAATCAGGCCAAAAATGCAACATTTCTTTTTCACAGGGATTTCATGGGGTATCACTCCGACCGTTTTGAAGACTTTTCACTTCTTGTTTTTTCCGACGACAAGCTTATTGCTGTTCTTCCGGCCAATAAAACAAAAAACGAAGTTTATTCGCATCAGGGGTTGAGCTACGGCGGACTTGTGATTAAAAAAAATATTCGAATCAAAGAGTATGTTTCGGTTTTTCAGTCGGTTTTACATTTTTTGAATGAAAACGGGATCGATGTGCTGAACCTGAAAATGCTACCTAAAATTTATAATCAAACCATTGCCGAAGAAATCGATTATGTTTCGTTTTTGGCAAATGCGGAAATCTATCGTTCCGATGTCTATCTGGTGATCGACAACAACGAAAAATACAAGCCCAACCGCAATCGGAAAAGGGCATTGGCCTTGGCTGAAAATCTCAACATTGAAGTTAGGGAAGATAAAAACTATAAAGATTTCTGGAGCAACATACTGACTCCGAATCTTGAAAACCGTTTTGGGGTAAAACCGGTACATTCGTTGGAAGAAATTGAGAAACTGGCATTACTTTTTCCTAAAAACATCAAACTTTTCAATGCGTATCAGAATAACGAACTGAAAGCAGGCGTTGTCATGTTCTTAACTGATACCGCAGCTCATTTTCAATATAGTTCAGGTGCAGAAGACAGGACCGATACCGCTGCGTTAGATGTTTTATTTGATTATATCATCCGAAAGTACTCCGATAAAAAATATGTCAGTTTCGGAAGTGCTTCCGAAGAAAACGGACGTGTTTTAAATGAAGGCCTGGCCTATTGGAAGGAAAGTTTCGGGGCTCGAACTTCGGTACAGAGTTTTATTCGGATTGCGACTAAAAATTATTCAGGATTAATTATTTAATATGATAAAATTCTTAGATATAAAAACGATAAACGAACCTTTTGAAGCTGCTTTTCAGGAAAAACTGAACAGCTTTTTGGAGAGAGGCTGGTATATTTTGGGCGATGAGGTAAAAGCTTTTGAAGAAGAATTTGCGGCCTATTGCGGTTCGAAATATTGTATTGGCGTAGGAAACGGACTGGATGCTATAATTTTGGCGTTCAAAGCCTACATAGAAATGGGGAATCTTCAGGAAGGAGACGAAATCATTGTTCCGGCAAATACGTATATAGCATCAATTATAGGAATTATTCATGCGGGTCTGGTGCCTGTTTTTGTTGAGCCGGACGAAAGAACATACAATATCGATCCGAAACAGATTGAAGCCAAAATCTCTGAAAAGACAAAAGGGATGTTGATTGTTCATTTGTACGGGCAGCTTGCTCCGATGGATGAAATTATGGAAATCGGTTACAAATATGATTTACTGATAGTTGAAGATGCAGCGCAAGGACACGGATTGCCATTTAAAGGAAGTCACACCAGAGCGTTTAGTTTCTATCCGGGTAAAAATCTTGGCGCTTTGGGCGATGCGGGTGCCGTGGTGACCAACGATGAAAAACTGGCAAAAACCATTAAGTCGTTTTCAAATTACGGTTCGGAAACAAAATACTATAACGATTATTTGGGATTTAATTCCCGACTGGACGAACTTCAGGCCGGATTTTTACGCTTGAAATTACCTCATTTGACTAGCGAAAATGAAAAAAGAAGAGCTGTTGCCCAACGTTATTTGTCGGAAATAAATAATGATAAAATCACCTTGCCTTTTTATGACGGATCGGATAACCATGTATTTCATTTGTTTGTTATACGAACTGCAAAAAGGGACGAATTGCAACGGTATTTGTCGGAAAATGGCATTCAGACCATGATTCATTATCCGGTGGCGCCACACAGGCAAAAAGCCATGAAGGAATTCCATCATTTGTCTTTCCCAATTACTGAAAAAATACACGAGGAAGTAGTGAGTTTACCTATGAGTTCGGTCTTAACGGAGGATGAAATTGGTTATGTCGTAAAAATCTTAAACGGATATTAATTTGAGGTTTATAAAAGATATTATTGATAAACCACTTTTTAGGGTAAGTTCTCTGAATGGCATCAGCGTGCTTATTAAAATTGCAATTGGATTAGTTACATCAAAGGTTATTGCAATTTTTGTGGGCCCAGGAGGAATGGCACTGGTGGGAAATCTTCGTAATTTTATTTCGACGGTAGAAACAATTTCAGTTTTGGGTTTTCAGAATGGGACTGTGAAATATGTTGCTGAAAATGAAAGAGATGAAGCTGGACTTAAAAAAATTATTTCGACAGTATTTATAACTTTATTTGGTTTAGCGATTGTAGTCAGTATTTGTCTGTTTTTTTTATCATCATATTTGAATTCAATAATTTTTGGTTCGGATAACGATTATGGGTTTGTTTTTAAAGCACTTGCTATTAGCCTACCTTGGTATGTTACTAATTTTATATTTGTTGCTATTATTAATGGATTGGGAAAGTTTTCGAAAGTGATTTACATTTCTATTTTCGGAAACATCATTAGTTTGATAATTTCCGTAGCATTAATTTGGCAAATGGATACTGTTGGTGCTTTATTGGCGGTGGTTATTTCTCCTTCAGTACTTTTTTTTGTGTCTTATTATTATATAAATTCTGAAATTCAGTTTTTCAAATACTTATCACTGAAATGGTTTGATTCTTCGATCATAAGGAATTTATCGTCTTATACTTTAATGGCTTTAACTTCGGGAGTTTTGGGGCCAATAGTTTTTTTAGCAATCAGAAATAATGTAATAACAAATTTGGGCACAGAGCAGGCTGGATATTGGGAAGCAATCAGTAGAATTTCGACTTATTATATGATGTTTATAACTACCTTACTATCAATTTATTTTTTGCCAAGATTAACATTAGCTAAAAATTCGAAGGAAACAGGTGTTATTTTTTTGAGCTATTTTAAAAATGTCCTTCCGCCTTTCCTAATTGTACTTATTGTGTTGTATTCTCTTCGTAGTCTGGTCATTCAAATTCTTTTTACCTCCGATTTTAAACCAATTGAAGAATTGTTTTTTTGGCAATTGATTGGTGATTTTTTGAAAGCAACTTCTTTGATATTTGGGTATCAGCTTTTAGCACATAAAATGACCAAATTTTTTATAGTAACCGAAATAATTTCGCTTAGTACATTATATTTTTCATCTCTTTGTTTGGTTAAACAATTTGGGATTGAAGGAGTAGTAATGGCACATGCATTCTCTTACTTTATCTATTTTATTGTATTTGTATTTTCTTACGGAAATTTAACAAAAAAATGATAAGATTGAGTGTATTGAGAAAATATGCTAATTATTTTAAACTAAAGGAGGACTTATCAACTCTTTTTTTGTTTTTACAAGAATCTTATTTTTAATTCCAGTATTACATATTTCGCTAAAAGCGAAAAATCATACGCTTTAAAAACTTTAGCCGTTTCAAAATGGATACGCTTTAATAAGGCCCGGTTTTCTGCTTTCGAAATGTTTTGGCGCAGTGCTTTTCGGATGATAGTATAAGTAGACCGGTTTAATTTTCGGGTTCGCGCATTGTTTTTTACGAAAAACTGTGATCCCAGAGAGGTAGAAAGTTCCCGTTTTTGAATCAGCACCTCCGGGACGAATTCAAAACTGTAAACTCTTGAGGCTCTTATCCACAAATCAAGGTCTTCATAGGCAAGGCTTTCGTCGTATCCGCCCAATTTTTCATAAACTTCCCGTTTTACTATCGAAGAAACAGAACATATTTTGTGGTGCTGACCTAAAACAGAAAGATAAATGTCACCACTCGGCGGTAAATGGGTGATTTTTCCTTTATCTCCTGTTTCGTAATAATACTTTAAATGCTCGTTATTTTCCGAAATGATTTCCGCATTCCCGTAAACTATGCCGACATTTTCCAATTTTGAATTTTCAAATGCGCGCAGCTGTTTTTCAATGCAGTCAGGAAGCAAAACATCATCGGCTGCCAAATCAATAATGTACTCACCTTTGGACAATGCAAGTAGTTTATTGAAGGTTTTCGTGTTGCCGATGTTTGTCGGATTGGAAATAAAAATGACTTCAGGATGGTTTTTCAGCCAATTTTCTATAACAACCTTTGAATTGTCTGAGCTACAGTCGTCTGCAATTAACAATTCAATGTTTTTATAGGTCTGGGAAAGTACCGAATTCAGGGATTCTTCCACAAATTGGGCGTGATTGTAACTTAAACAAAGGATACTTACCAACGGAGAATTTTGCATGTCCTGAATAAAACTTTATATTAGTTGCTAAAATACACATTAGTGCATGAATATTCCAAAAAGGAACCATAAAATAGCCCTTATCGGCTACACGTTAAGCAGTGGCGGACTCGAGCGCGTAATGTCATCGCTGTCGGTTTATTTTGGCACTCAGGGGATTGATGTTCACAATATCGTGTTGGTAGATGATGTAGAATATCCTTATTCCGGAACCCTGGTGAATATCGGAAAAATGAAGGAGCAGCACAAAGGTATTTTCGGGAAGTTGCATCTGATGTTGTTTTTAAAAAAATATCTTCAGAAGGAAAAATTCGACTTTATCATAGATTTTCGTTACCGGATCAAGCCTTTTCAGGAAGTGCTGATGGCTAATTGGGTTTATAAAATGAAAACAATATACACGGTACACAGCGGAAATACAGCCACCTATATTCCGGAAAATAAATTTTTAGCCAATCTTATCTTTAAAAAGAAGTATGCCGTAGTTTGCGTATCGGATGCTATAAAAAGCAAAGTGGATGAAACGTATGGTTTCGGCAACACGCTTCGGATCTATAATCCAATAAATGAATTAGAAGTTCGTGAAAAAGCTGAAGAAAGAATTCCATTCGAATTTCAATACGTGATCGGAATGGGAAGATTTGATCATAAAAACGTAAAACAATTTGATCGGTTGGTTACGACTTACCTCGAATCTCAACTTCCTCAGAAAAACATACATCTGGTTTTGATCGGGGAAGGAGAGAAAAGAACAGAAGCAGAGCAATTGGCCAATAATAACCCGAAAATCCATTTTTTAGGATTCAAACAAAACCCTTACCCGTATCTGAAAAATGCATTGTTTTTGATTGTTTGCAGTAAATATGAAGGTTTTCCGATGTCGGTTACCGAATCAATGGCCTGCGGGACTCCGGTTGTGGCTTTCGATGGCATTTCAGGACCGAACGAAGTGATTGTAAATGAATCGAATGGGTTATTGGTGGACAATCAGGATTTTGACGATCTGAAAATAAAAATGAATCGATTTGTGAGCGAACCGGATTTGTACCAAAACTGTAAAAAACAGACAGTTCCTTCAGTTGAAAGGTTCTCGACTGACAAAATCGGAAAACAATGGTTGGATTTGATGAAAATTGAAGTACTTTCGTAATATGAACATAGAACTGATTTCCCTTCCTAAAATTGAAGAGCGCCGAGGAAACCTTTCTGTAATTGAAGGTGACACGATTCCGTTTGATATCAAAAGAGTTTATTATTTATATGATGTTCCCAGTGGTGCCGAGCGAGGGGGACACGCTCATAAAAAACTGAAGCAATTTTTGGTGGCTTTGAGCGGTAGCTTTGATTTAATTCTTAAAAATGGGAAAGAAGAGAGGGTAATTACTTTAAATAAACCAAACGAAGGACTGCTCATAAATCCAGGTATATGGCGTGAAATAAAGAATTTTTCTTCTGGTTCTGTTTGCCTGGTAGTAGCTTCAGCTCAATTTGAAGAAGCTGACTATATCAGGGAATACAAGGAGTTTCTAAACTACATTAATGATACACAGTAAAATTAATCCCTACTTTATTTAATACACGTTTGATTTTTAAGAGGGTTCTCAAGAAAAGACCAGGTAAATGAAAAAGTAATCGGGTTTTAAAACCAATATTCTCTTTATCGACTTCTTTAAGGTAGAACTGACTCTTATGAGTATCACCAAACATATGATAATGCAATGCATACTCAACGCGGTAGAGGTCCAAAAAGTTTTTTAAGGATTTATTATTCTTTTCAGCTTCAGAAAACTGACTGAAATCCATAAGTTTTTTTCTTGTAATAGGTGTTTTGGATAATTGGTTTTCCAATGAAAAGTTATATTCCAACGTATACGTTCCAGTAATCGCAACATGATGTTTAATGGCAATTTTAGTAAACAGTTCCAAATCCTGTCCGCTGCTTACTTCCGGATTAAAAAGCATATCAGTATTCAGAATAGTTTTGGGAATCGCTAAAGCAGAAGTCAGACCAACCCTGAATTTCATACTGGACGCAAAGTAATCGGGCAAAATTCCTCTGTAATTGTCCTGAACACTGTCTTTGTATGAAATCGCTATGATGTTGTTTTTTGAAATTTTCATCAGATAGCGGCTGCAGTATAATCCGCAATCTGGGAAGTCAGTATATAGTTTTGCCAGTTTTTCCATATGGTTCTCAAACCATACATCATCTCCATCTAAAAAAGCGATTAGACTGCCTGAAGCTTTGCTAATACCTGAATTCCGTGCAGAAGCGGCTCCTTCATTTTTCTGGTGAAACAAGTGAATTCGTGAGTCTGAAAATTCCAGTACTTTTTCAACACTTTTATCTGTTGAGCCATCGTTTACAATTATGATTTCAAAATCAGTAAAGGTTTGGCGCAAAACGGATTCCAAAGTTCTCCCGATGCTGAAGTCTTTGTTGTAAAGCGGAATAATCACTGAAATCAAAGGCATAATCAGGCTTTTAGAAATTCCAAATGGCTAATTTTTTTAAACAACAGTTCTTTTTCTTTTACATAAGGGCTGTTAAGCGTATTGTTGGCATCAATTTCAGGGAGCTCTTTTTCAGCAACTCCGTTCTTAACAAAGAATAAATTATTTCCATAAGCATTCGATCCTACCAAACGGTAATTTTTTTCTTTGCCTAATGTAACCAATGCATGGGTTGAAGCGCCGTAATACAAATCGTTGTTTGGATTTTTATCGCTGTTATGCTGGTAGGGAACAATCAGGTTCTGATTTCCGAAGGCAACCTGACTTTCAATGATTACTACTTTAGGTTCCACCACGTCCAGGGCTTTCCAGATCCAGTAATCATTACTGTCAATATCTATCGATAATAACTCTATTTCACCGGTGAATTTTTCAGCAGCAATAATATCATTGATGTTTTTATCGGTTACTATGGAATGAATGAATTTAGGTTTATATGTCCACGGATTAGGGTATTTCGAATAGAATTTTTTGCCGATGGACAACGCTTTATTGTCGGCATCAATGAAAAGTCCGGACCAGCCGAAATTAATGGCAAAATTGGCGCAATTGCTGTTGATTCCGTCATCGGCACCTATGTCTACGAATCGTTTGTTCCCCATTCCGATTACTGAAAAAAGGTACAGCAGTTTTCCGTCTTCCTCGAATTGGGAAAAAACCTTGAAACCAGTATCGTTGAAATCCGGTAAATTTCCAGATTTCATTCTGTCTTTATAAGAATGAATAAGCTGAATCTGGCCAATTTGAGTTGCAGGAGAGAATTTGTCCTTCAGCCAAAAGGCATAAAAATATTTTTTCAGAGTTTGTTTGATGTACCCTTTTATCATTCGGCGTCCGTTACGAAATAAGTAAATTAGAAATCATAAATGTAAAAATAGTACTTTTGGATTCAAATGAGACAAACCGAGTTAAATATTATCAGTTTTGATAATCCGTATCCACCGAATTACGGAGGTGTGGTTGATGTTTTTTATAAAATCAAAGCGTTGCATGAAGTTGGATGCATAATCCATCTCCATTGTTTTGTAAAGGAAATACCGACCGAATTCGAGGAACTGAAAAAATACTGCAAGTCGATTTATTTTTATGAAAGTACCCGCAATCCATTTCACTTTTTTAACAGGATGCCGTTTTCGGTGATTTCAAGGAGTAATCCTAAATTGGTTGAAAATATTGTAAAGACAAATGCTCCGGTATTATTTGAAGGATTGAAAACAACCTGTCTTGTTAGGGATATCCGACTTCTGGATCATAAAAAATTCCTTCGTCAGCATAATATCGAACACAATTATTACAACGGGATAGCTAATAGCGAAGAAAGTTTCCTAAAAAAAATGGCGATGTATAGGGAGAGTAGTAAGTACAGGAAGTATGAATCGGTTCTAGCTGAATTTGAAAAGGTATTCACACTTTCAGAATTTGAAAACGACTATTGCAACAAAAAGTTTCATAATGCGGAATATATTCCGGTTTTTCACGGAAATGCCACTATTGCGAATTTAAATGGTTTCGGACAATACGCCTTCTATCATGGCGATCTTAATACGTCGGATAATAGAAAAGCAGTCGTTTTTTTAATTTCAGTTTTTGAAAAAAATCCAGAATACAATCTGGTCATTGCGGCGGGTTCGAATGAAGAATTTGTCCGTAATCAAATAGGTTCTTCGCTTAATATCGAATTCATAAAACTGACCAATCATAGTCAGTTGTTAGAGCTGTTTAAAGAGGCTCACATAAATATTTGCTGGTCGTTTCAAAAATCAGGTACCAAACTGAAATTGATAAACTCCCTTTTCAATTCACGGTTTTGTGTGATCAACGATAACATCATCGATGATGAAAAGGTAGAGCAATTATGTGAAAAAGTGTCTGATGAACAACAACTCATGGAAACCATTAAATCGCTTTTCACAAGACCTTATGAAGTATCGGATGCCAGAAAAGAAATCCTGGAATCACGATTAAACGATCTGCAAAATGCAAATCAACTAATGAAAGCTATTTTCGGGAATGATTAAATGGTTCTCTGAACTACCTCAAACAACGTTTTGTCCTCACATTTCAATGTTTTGGAAGGATATTTCATGATTAGCGCATAATCGTGCGTTGCCATGATAATGGTTTTTCCGTTTTGGTTGATTTTTTTCAGTACTTCCATTACTTCCACGCTTGTTTGCGGATCCAGATTTCCTGTTGGTTCGTCGGCTAAAATCAATTCAGGATCATTAAGAAGGGCGCGGGCAATGGCAACACGCTGTTGTTCCCCTCCGGAAAGTTGGTGCGGCATTTTTGAAGTCATGGATTTCATGCCTACTTTGTCCAATACTTCTTCAATTTTAACCTGAATTTCTTCTTTTTCGCTCCATCCGGTAGCTCTTAAGACAAATTCAAGATTATCGTGAACATTTCGGTCCGGCAATAATTTGAAATCCTGAAAAACAATACCCAGTTTACGTCTTAAATACGGGATATCATCTTCTTTTAAAGAATTTAAATCATAGTCAACGATGGTTCCGTTGCCTTCCGTAAGTGGTAAATCGGCATATAATGTCTTCATAAAACTACTCTTCCCCGAACCGGTTTTCCCAATTACATAGAGAAACTCACCGTGTTTAACGTCAAGGTTCACATTGGCCAGAATGGCATTGTGCTCTTGATAAATGGTAACATCTTTAAGGGAAAGTATCGTTTGTGACATGTCGCGTGATTTAATTTTTGTAAAAGTAATAAGTAGAACGAATTTAATCAAAAAAACGTGTGAAAAATATTTGACTTATTCTAAAAGAAGGGAAAAGAAAAAAGGGAAAAGGGATAAGAGGAAAAGTATTGCGTATGAAACAGAGACAAGAGACAAGAATCAAGAGACAAGAAAAAAGATAATCGCTAAAAAAAACTGATTCAAAATACAGCAACAATATTCCGCGATTTCCAGATAGCTGTTTTTTTGCCTCTTGTCTCTTGATTCTTGATTCTTTTCCCTTCTCCCTAATTTTGTTGAAAACCCTTATAATAAACACTTAAAGTTGCACGTTAATAACGACAGGAATTTGATATATTTGAATTTTAAAACGCCCGTACTATGCGAAAACTGAATAAGTTTCTCTATACTTCCCTGATTTTGAGCTCTGTGAGTCTTTCTGCACAGCAATCCAGCATCTACACTTATGAATTGACTGATTTTGACAAGGCCGTTGCGCTGTATAAAGATCATCAGTATGATGCAGCCCAAATCCTGTTCAACAGGGTGAAATCTTCAAAAGTAAGTTATGAAGTAAAATCGGATTGTGCTTATTATGCGGCAAACTGCGCCATTCGTTTGGAACAGGCCGGAGCCGATAAGCTGATTGAAAATTTCGTGGAGAACTATCCGACTTCTTCAAAACAAAATCAGGCTTTCATAGAAGTAGCGCATTATTATTTTGCGCAGTCCAATTATCCGCAAGCTTTAAAGTATTTTGATAAAGTGGACGAAAGTTCCATGTCCAACGAAGAACGGGAGCGATTCAATTTCCAGAAAGGGTATTGTTATTTTTCGGCCAAGAATAAAAAAGAAGCCGATAAATATTTTAATAAAGTTGTGAATTCAAAAGAATTCGGTTCACAGGCAAAATACTATTTAGGATTTATGGCTTATGAGACCGATAATTACAAGGACGCCAATAAATACTTTGACCAGGTTCAGGATCAGGAAAAATATAAGGAAAAAATGTCCTATTTCCAGGCTGATATGAATTTCAAATTGGGCAATTTTCAAAAAGCCATAGATTTAGGTGTTCCTCAATTATCGAAATCGAATGCCGAAGAGAAATCGGAATTGTCTAAAATCATAGGGGAGAGTTATTTCAACCTAAAACAATATGACAAAGCACTTCCGTATCTTTTAAATTACAAAGGAAAAAAAGGAAAATGGAATAACACCGATTTCTACCAATTGGGATACGCTTATTACAAAGCCGGTGATTATGAAAATGCCATTGCACAGTTCAATAAAATCATTGAAGGCCAGGATAGTGTAGCTCAAAATGCGTACTATCATTTAGGGGAAAGTTATCTGAAAGTAGGAAAAAAACAGGAAGCCTTAAATGCTTTCAAGAATGCTTCCGAAATGGAATTTGATCTTAAAATCCAAGAAGATGCTTATCTGAATTACGCCAAAATCAGTTACGAAATCGGGAATCCATACCAAAGTGTGCCTGAAGTATTGCAGGCCTATTTGGCAAAATACCCGCAAACGGCATATAAACAGGAAGTTGAAAACCTGTTGATCAATTCATACATCACTTCTAAAAATTATAAAGAGGCGTTGACGTTGCTGGAAAAAAATAAAAATCCGCAAAACCGTCCGGCCTATCAGAAGGTTACGTTTTACCGCGGTTTGGAATTATACACGGATGGAAATTATAATGAGGCTTTGAATCTGTTCAAAAAATCTATAGCTGAACCCCGAGATGCTAAATTTACTGCCAGAGCTACTTTTTGGAAAGGGGAAACCGAGTACAATTTAGATCAGTTTAGCGATGCTTTAATGAGTTTCAAACAATTCATGGGTTCAGCAGAAGCTAAAAATGTCCCTGAAGCTAAAAATGCAAGTTACAATTTGGCTTATACTTATTTCAAATTGAAAGAATATGAAAATGCGGCAACTCATTTTCAGGATTTCATCAATACGGAAAAGAGCGATAAAGTCCGTCTGAATGATGCTTATCTGCGAATGGGAGACAGTTATTTCGTTACCTCAAAATACTGGCCGGCCATGGATGCCTATAATAAGGTGATGGAATTAAAAGGAGTTGATGATGATTATGCTCATTTCCAAAAAGCGATTTCATACGGATTTGTTGGTAAAAACGATTTGAAAATCGAAAACCTGAACTCGTTCATGAAAAAGCACCCGGATTCTAAATATGCGGATGATGCATTATACGAATTAGGAAATACCTACGTAACCCAAAATAACGTATCCAAAGCGGTGGAAGCTTACGATCGTCTGATTGATGGCTACAAAGAAAGCTCTTATGTTTCCAAAGCAATTTTACGTCAGGGATTGGTGTATTACAACAACGATAAAGATCAGCAGGCATTAACGAAATTCAAGGAGGTAGTTTCCAAATTCCCACGGACGGAAGAAGCCAACGAAGCGGTTTCAACTGCCCGCCTGATTTACATGGATAACAATAAAGTAAATGAATATGCAGCCTGGGTAAAAACCTTGGATTTCGTGGAAGTTTCCAATGCCGATTTAGATAACGATACCTATAATGCTGCCGAAAAACAATACTTGCAGAACAATGCAAAACAGGCTATTTCCGGTTTTAGCGGTTATCTGGCTAATTTCCCTGAAGGTCTGCATGCGCTGAAAGCCAATTTCTATCTGGCACAGTTATATTTTGCTGACGGATTGGGAACTACGGCAATTCCGAATTATGAATATGTCATCGGTAAATCCAGAAACGAATTCACCGAGCAGTCGTTGGCGCGTTTAAGCGAAATTTATCTGAAAAACAAAACCTACGATAAAGCGGTTCCGGTCTTACAACGATTGGAAACAGAAGCCGATTTCCCGCAAAACGTAACCTTTGCGCAATCCAATCTGATGAAATGTTATTATGAACAGAAGGAATTTGCTAATGCCGTTGTATACGCTGAAAAAGTGTTGGCGAATCCTAAAACAGATGACAAAGTGAAAAGTGATGCGCAAATCATCGTAGCCCGTTCGGCCATCAAAACCAATGACGAGGTGAAAGCAAAAGAAGCTTATGCTAAACTACAGAAGATAGCAAAAGGGGAATTGGCTGCCGAAGCTTTATACTACGACGCTTATTTCAAAAACAAGGAAGGAAAATTTGAAAAATCCAATGAAGTGGTTCAAAAATTGGCCAAGGATTATTCCGGATATAAATATTTCGGAGCCAAAGGATTAATCGTCATGGCGAAAAACTTCTACGGACTGAAAGACAGTTTTCAGGCAACCTATATTCTGGAGAACGTGATTAAGAACTTCGCTTCATTTGATGATGTCGTTACAGAGGCCCAGACCGAACTCGATTTCATTAAAGAGGAAGAAGCGAAACGTAATTCATCAATAACAAAATAAGAAGACAGAAAAATAGAAGGAAATTTAAAAATATCGGAATTGAAATAATTGCAGATTCTTATCCCTTTTCCCTTATCTCTTTTCCCTAAAAAAATAAATATGATCAAGACATTCAAATATTTAACGGCCATTGGTTTTCTTTTTACAGGATTGCAGACTTTTGCGCAAAAGAAAGACGAGAATATCGGAACGGAAGTAGTAAATGTGGTGAAGCCTTACACGCCAACCATTTCCGATGCTTTCAAAGTAAAAGAAACTCCGGTTATAGAGGATGAAACCAATACACAAAAAGAAGAAATAAAATACAATATTTTCTCATTTCCGGTAGCATCAACTTTCACTCCGGCAAAAGGAAGGGCAGCAGACGTGGATAAGGAAGCAAAAGAACGCCTTTTTAAAAACTATGCTACTTTAGGAGTTGGAAATTATGGTACTGTAAACGCCGAATTGTTTGTGACACAGGAGTTAAGCAACAATGATTATGTAGGAGGAATGCTGCGTCATTTGTCGTCTCAAGGCGGAATTGACGACGTTGTATTAGATGATGATTATTACAATACGGCGTTAGATATAACATATGGCAGCCGAACACGCGACATAGACTGGAATGCCGATTTAGGTTACAAACACCAAATGTACAACTGGTACGGTCTTCCAACAGAATTTGTGACTTTTTCCGACGATGTGATTAATTCGATTGAAGAACAGCAAACCTATCAGACAGTTACTTTAGGTGCCACAGTCGATGTGAAAGAAGGATTGATGAATGAAAGTCCGATGCTGTTTAAACGTTTCTGGGATTCTCACGGTTCTGAAGAGAACAGATTTTTTATCAAACCTGGATTTGATTTTGAAGTGGAGAATTATAAATTCAAAGCCGATATTGTGGCCGATTATGTAGGTGGAAGTTTCGAAAAAAATTATTTTGATAGTTCAGAAATGAGCTATAGTTATTTGAATTTTGGCGTAATTCCTTCAATTTTATTGCAAAAAGACGATTTGTCTGTTCAGGCAGGGGCTGGTTTTTTCTATAGTCGAGGAATTTTCAACGATGAAACAGATGATAATTTTTATATCTATCCTCAAATAAAAGCTTCTTATAAGATAGTGGGCGATATTATGATAGCTTATGCAGGAGCGGAAGGAAATCTGAAACAAAACTCTTTTGCCGACTTCGTGGAAGAAAATAAATTTGTATCGCCAACGCTTGTCGTAGCACCAACTAATCAACAGTATGATATTTATGTTGGGCTTAAAGGGAAATTAGCCAATACGGTAGCTTTTAATGTAAGAGGTTCGTATATGGCAGAGGATGATAAAGCATTTTTTGTTGCTAATCCATTTGACTCAGCCACTATAGATGGAGAAGGTTATGCTTATGGGAATTCCTTCGGAGTGATTTATGATGACTTGAAAACAGTGAGTTTCTTCGGGGAGCTGAAAATGGATTTCTCCAAAAATGTAAGTTTCGGAGTTAACGGAACGTTTAACAGTTATTCAACCGATCAGAAAGAAGCATGGAACTTACCGGAATTGAAAATCGGAGCCGATTTAGATGTTGATATTACTAAAAAATGGTATGCGGGAGCCGATATTTTCTTCGTCGGAGAACGTAAAGATGTTGTGATGTACGAAAACACATTTGATCCAGCAAGTGTTCCTTTTGCGGAAATAGTTACTTTAGACAGCTACTTCGATTTAAATGCACATCTGGGATACAAGCACAGTGAGCGTTTAACAGGTTTTCTTAAGCTAAACAACCTTGCGAACCAACAATACGAACGTTGGGTGAATTATCCGGTTCAGGGATTCCAGTTTTTATTGGGAGCGAACTATAAATTTGATTTTTAAAATTAGGCGCAAAGTGGTAAAGGTAATAAGGAGCTTGGGTTTTAGACTAAACTAATAATTTAGTGACCTCACTGTTCCAGCGCCTTAACACCTCAAAACCTCAAAGTCTTAGCGCTTCAGTACTTTAGTATCTTTCTAAAATGACCTTCAAAGAGAAAATAGTAAATCATCATTTAACCTTGCTTCAGGACAAGATTGATGTATATCGCGATATGATTTCCGGTCTGGCCGATGATGCACAAAACGATGCTAAAAGTTCAGCCGGAGACAAACACGAAACTGCTTTATCTATGATGCATCTCGAACAGGAAAAATTGAGTGCAAAACTTCAGGAAGCCATTAAATTTAAAGCGATTTTAAGTAAAATTGATGCATCGGTTTCCGGTAAGATTATTGCTGTTGGAAGTTTGGTAAAAGCAAACGGATTGCAGCTTTTTATCAGCGCCGCTTTGCCTAAAATAACCATTGATGGTGTTTCGGTTTTGGCACTATCGCCGCAATCTCCTTTAGGTTCACAAATTTTGGGAAAACAAATCGGGGATACCGTTGAGGTTAATGGTTCCCGATTTGTGATTGAAGATGTTCTCTAATTTGCTAAATTAGTAGCATAACATCAGACCCAAAATTATGATTGAAGTTGTAAGGGGAGACATTACTAAAATTAAGGTAGACGCAATAGTTAACGCAGCCAATTCGTCCCTTATGGATGGGGGCGGAGTCGATGGGGCCATCCACAGAGCTGGCGGAAATGCTATTTTGGAAGACTGCAAAAAGATTGTCGCAAAACAAGGAGGATGTGAAACCGGAGAGGCGGTAATTACCACAGCAGGCGAACTCCCTGCACAGTTTGTAATTCATACGGTCGGCCCGATATGGTACGGCGGAAACAATGATGAAAACCAAAAACTCGCCAACTGCTATAAAAACTCACTGAAATTAGCTGTAGAAAACAATTGCAAATCCGTTGCGTTTCCAAGCATCAGTACGGGGGTATACCGATTTCCAAAAGAAGCTGCAGCACAGATAGCAGTCAAAACCGTTTCTGAATTTTTGTCAAATCATTCAGAAATCGAAAAAGTGCTGTTTGTTTGTTTTGATGATGAAAACGAGTCCTTAATTAATAGGGAACTATCCAAAATATAGGGACATATAAAACAGCTGGATGAAAATGGATCTAAAGTCTTGATTCCGAGCCAGTTCTTTATTTGTAATCCTAATCTTTAATTAATATCTTTGGGAAACCAATTTTTTCTGTCTTTCCAAAACTGACAGGAAACACAAAACTTCTGAAAAATGAAATTTAAAATCACTCTTCTTTTCGTGTTGATCACTTGCATGGCTAATGCCCAAAAGCAAACTGTCGATCTTATCATAACCAATGCGACAATTTATACAGTAAATAAAAAATTCGATAAGGCTGAAGCTTTGGCCGTTTCCGGAGGTAAGATCGTTGGGATAGGGAAAGCGGCTGAAATAAATGAAATGTTTAGTTCGGATGATTTTTACGATGCAAAAGGTAAATTCATCTATCCGGGGTTCTACGATGCACATGCTCATTTTTACAATTACGGCATGAACCTTCAGACGGTAGATTTGCGTGGAACAAAAAGTTTCGACGAAGTAATTGAAAGAGTAAGTCAGTTTCGCGGAAAAAGAAAAATAGCATACATCCAAGGCAGGGGCTGGGATCAAAACGACTGGGCAGAAAGAGAATTTCCCAATAATCAAAAGCTTGACATGATTTTCCCGGATATACCTGTAGTGCTTACGCGCATAGACGGTCATGCGCTGATTGCTAATTCGGTTGCGTTAAGAATGGCCGGTATAACTCCAAAAACGAAAATAGAAGGTGGTCAGATTGAAGTTAAAAATGGTGCACTTACTGGTGTTTTAGTCGATAATCCAATGGAACTGGTATATCAAAAAATGCCAAAGCCATCCAGAGCTGAACAAATAAACGCGCTTCTGTCAGCGCAAAAAACAATGTTCGATTATGGTTTGACAACAATAAACGAAGCAGGATTGGATCGCGATGTCATCAACCTGATTGATAGTTTACAACGCCAAGACCGATTGAATATCAACATCTATGCAATGGCCATGGCATCTAACGAGAACTTGGATTATTACCTTAAAAAAGGGATTTATAAAACCGATAAACTCAATGTGCGTTCCTTTAAATTCATGGGAGATGGTGCTTTGGGATCGCGTGGTGCCTGCCTGCACAAACCTTATACGGATAGTC
>NZ_DATIDM010000132.1:0-3718 GCF_035456225.1 Flavobacterium sp.
GTTTTCGGTTACCGAAATGCTGTAGAAAATCTTGATTACCCCTGAAATCGTTCCGATGAATCCAAGGGTTGGTGCGATACCGGCAATAAGTCCTAATTGACCAAGGTGCTGCTCCATTTCGGCAATTTCGATATCGGCGGCGCGGTCCATATTCGATTCTATTTCGGCGATGGGACGGCCAATTAACGTAATTCCTTCTTTGATTACGTTTCCGGAAGCGGTATTGGTTCTTTCGGTTATGGAACGGGCCAGTTCGAAATTCCCTGCAGTCAGATGATCTTTGACATCACGCATCAAAAGAGGGTCAACTTTGGCTTTTTTACTAATATATAAGTAGCGTTCTATAATGATATAAAAAGTATAAAACAGCAGTATCGCGATGGGGATTAAAAAAACTCCTCCTTTAAAAACAAACTCTAAAACAGATATTTCGTTATTAGTTGCCACTTTTTCGACAACAACATTAGACGCAGCATTGGCAAGGGTATCGGCCTGTAATTGTATGAAACTAAACATATTTTATTCCTGGTTTATAATCGTTAATTGCAAAAAATATTTCAATTTTGCATAAATAAATTTCGTTGTAATATTAAACTAAAAAAAGCGAAAAATATTTCAATTTTAAACTATTTTATCAAAAATAAATGAATTATCAGGAAACCACAAACTGGATGTTTAATCAACTTCCAATGTATCAGCATCAGGGTGCTTCGGCCTACAAAAAAGACCTGACCAATGTTATTTTACTAGCGGAACATCTTGATAATCCCCATAAAAAAACAAAATGTATTCACGTTGCCGGCACCAACGGAAAAGGCTCCACCTCGCACATGCTGGCTTCTGTTTTGCAGGAAGCAGGATACAAAGTTGGGCTATATACTTCGCCTCATCTGAAAGATTTCAGGGAGCGAATCAAAATTAACGAAAAGGAAATCTCCGAAGATTTTGTATGTGAATTTATAGCAAAGCACAAATCTTTTTTTGAGGCTAATGACATGAGTTTCTTTGAAATGACGGTTGGATTGGCTTTTGAATATTTTGCTGAAGAAAAAACAGATATCGCCATTATCGAAGTTGGTTTGGGCGGAAGGCTCGATGCTACCAACATTATCACTCCTTTGGTTTCGGTAATAACCAATATCGGTATTGACCATGTTCAGTTTCTTGGCAACACTTTAGAATTAATAGCAGGTGAAAAAGCGGGAATCATCAAACCTGAAATTCCTGTTGTCATCGGCGAATACACTCCAGAAACACAGCCTGTTTTTTTGGCGAAAGCCGAAGAAAACAAGGCCGAAATCTTTTTTGCTTCGGATTTAATTTCGGAGACACCTCCTTCTGATTTGATTGGTGATTACCAGGAACACAATAAAAAAACGGTAATTCAGACTTTCAAAATTCTGAACAAACAAACCGATTTTAAAGTTAGTGACGAAAACATTACATCGGGTTTACTACATGTAGTTAAAAACACCGGATTGTTAGGACGATGGCAACAATTGGGAGAAAACCCAAAAGTGATTTGCGACACGGCGCACAACAAAAATGGTCTCGAAATTGTTTTGAATCAAATTAAAAAAGAGACTTTCAATAAATTACACATTGTATTGGGTGTGGTTAACGATAAAGACCTCAACGAAGTTCTTCCTTTATTTCCTAAAGACGCCACTTATTATTTCTGTAAACCGAATATTCCTCGTGGTTTGGACGCTCTTTTATTACAGGAAAAAGCATCAGAACATTCTCTAAAAGGGAACACTTATAACTCGGTAAAGGAAGCTTTTTCCGAAGCCAAAAATAATGCTTCAAAAGACGATTTTATTTATATTGGCGGGAGCACTTTTGTAGTGGCCGAATTACCTATTAATTAATGATTAGTACTCTGTTAATTCTTAATTCTTAACCCCAAATTCTTTACAACAACTAAAATAATTCGGGTTTTTCAAAATAAACTCATTTTTCATAATAGCCTGACTAACAATTAACTAACTTTGCATAAGTTTTTATTAATTATTCACCTAATCATTAGTTTATTATGAAAAAAAGAACTTTTTTTTCGTTGGGAATGTTAATTTTAACATTCTGTCTAAGCATAAACAGTTATGCTCAAGATCCCCCCAAACCTGTATTTATTACGATGACAACCCTACACAGAAATTTGAATACGGATCCTAAGGATTGGAAGGCAACGGAACAAGAGTACTTTGACAAAGTGACCAGCAAAAATGACCTTATTATAGGTTTTGAAATCCTTTCCCATTATTACACCGGCAACAATACCGAAGTAATTATAGTATGTATTTACAAAACTTGGGAAGATATTGAAAAAGCGCATTCTATCTCAGAGGATCTTGAAAAAAAAGCATGGCCGGATGAAAAAACCAGAACTGCTTTTTTTGACAAGCAAAAAAGTTATTACACTCCATTCCACTCAGATGAAATCTACTCTTCTGTTGAATCAATAGGCCGAATAGATTTCAAACCCACCAGTAAAGAACCCATGATTGTTTACATCCGAAAATCACAATTTTCGTTTGACGATAAAGCAAAAGACAAAGGAAAAGCCTTGATGAAAGAATTCAATGATAAAATAACATTGAAAGATCCTAATATCAAAGGATATTACCCTTTCCGTCATACTTGGGGATCGGACAGCCGGGATTTTATGGAGGCTTATTACTTTGACTCATTTGCTGATATAGAAAAATCCAACAAAAAACAGGACGAATTAGAAAAAGCTGCCTGGCCTAAAGAAGCTGACAGTAAAGCTTTTTTTGACGAATTAAAATTGGGTTTCACAGGCGTTCACGGTGATTATATTTACCATAATTTACCGGGTGTTTCTAAATAAAACAAAAAAGTACCAATCGTATTGAAACAATTGGTACTTTTTTTATTTGATTCAGATTATTTAATTTCCTTCTGTATCCTCAGTTTCTTCAATTTCCTCACCTTGTTTTCCCACTTTTACCTTTGGACTATCCTTAGTTCCTGTTACGGTTAGCGGAACCCCTATGATTCCAAAAGGAGGTAAACCCAATCGCATTTTGATGTTTAATTTGCCGTCCAGACTGGAAGTTCCTTCAATTCTTGGTCTAAAACCGGCAAACTTAAACTTAAATCTTTGAATAGTAATGATATTGTTTTTTACTGTTGTTTTGATTTTTACATCCGACAACTCTGGGTTTTCCATTTCCTCATGATCTGTTTTTTCACTCACAGCACCAAACATCTTCATCCCTTTCACTTTAACATTCTTTACCGAAATTGTTCCACCTCCTAATAAAGATGGATATACTGGCATCATTTGCTGATCCAATCTTCCTTTTATCTTGTAGTCCAAAGAGACAATACCTTCAGCTTTTTCGGCAGCACTTACCATGTCTCTGAACATTTTCACTTCTTTGTAAGCTCGTTTTATATCAAAATCTGTCGCTTTAATATGGTAATCAAAAAGTGCTTTTTGAGGATTCAACCCTTGATAAGTTGCATTCATTGTAACATTACAACCTATAAGATTGAAACCCGTGTTTTGCATAAGCATTTTACCGTCTTTCATTTTCACAGTTCCTTTACCATCCTGCAATATGAGTCCTTGGTAATTTATTTTATGAGCAGTAGCATAAAATTGCAAATCAAAATTGGCAGGGACCAAAATTACTCCTGTTTCGGGAGTTGGATTTTGTGGTGTACTCGTTGAAGTTGTTGTAGTCGTTCC
>NZ_DATIDM010000133.1:0-6345 GCF_035456225.1 Flavobacterium sp.
GTTGTTTTTTAATGAGTTACAAATTGATACATCGGCCTAAATAAATTTCCGGTTGTTATGTTATGATGTAAAACTTTACCTTTGCAAAAAATAATCCATTGAATAACATTCTTCTTATCACGCCGCCTTTTACCCAGCTGAATACCCCGTATCCGGCCACGGCTTATTTAAAAGGCTTTCTCAATACCAAAAATATTCCTTCGTTTCAGATGGATTTGGGTATCGAAGTGATTCTGGAATTGTTTTCAAAAGAGGGGCTGCAAGGCATTTTCAGCTATTCCGAAGTCAATCAAAATGATTTCTCTGATAATTCGCAGCGTATTTTCAGTCTGCAGCACGAGTACATCAAAACAATCGATTCGGTCATCGCTTTTCTGCAGGGACAAAATCCAACCTTGGCCCGACAAATCTGTTTAGATGGCTTTTTACCCGAAGCTTCTCGTTTCAGTCAGTTGGATGATATGGATTGGGCCTTCGGAACGATGGGAATGCAGGATAAAGCGAAACATCTGGCGACGTTGTATCTCGAAGATTTATCCGATTTCATAGTGGAATGCGTCGATGAGAATTTCGGATTCAGCCGTTATGCCGAGCGTTTAGGGAGAAGTGCCAATTCGTTTGATGAGTTATACGATTATCTGCAAACCGAGCCAACGTACATCGACAACCTCACATTAAAGATTATTTCCGAAAGAATCAGACAGGTTCAGCCAAAACTGATTTGTTTTTCAGTCCCTTTTCCTGGAAATCTCTACAGCAGTTTTCGTTGTGCCAAACACATCAAAGAGAATTTTCCGGAGGTTAAAGTGGCCATGGGAGGCGGTTTTCCAAATACCGAATTACGCGAACTGAAAGATACCCGAGTTTTTGAATTCTTCGATTTTATTACATTAGACGACGGTGAACTTCCTGTCGAACTTTTATACAATACAATTTGTAATTCCGGTCAAGCCGAATTTAAAAGGACTTTTGTTTTGGAGGATAATCAGGTGGTGTATAAAAGCAATACGCTTCGTCATGATTACAAACAGTCGGATGTAGGCACGCCCGATTACAGCGATTTACTTCTGGATAAATATATTTCCGTGATTGAAATCGCCAATCCGATGCACAGTCTTTGGAGCGACGGACGATGGAACAAACTCACGATGGCGCACGGCTGCTACTGGGGAAAATGTACCTTCTGCGATATTTCACTCGATTACATTAAAATATACGAACCCATCGCCGCCAAAACGCTGGTGGACCGAATGGAGGAACTCATCGAACAAACCAAACACAACGGATTCCATTTCGTAGATGAAGCGGCGCCACCGGCCTTAATGCGAGAAGTGGCCTTGGAGATTCTGCGCAGAAACCTGACCGTAACCTGGTGGACAAACATCCGTTTCGAAAAAAGCTTTACAGCCGATTTATGCGTACTACTAAAAGCATCCGGATGTATAGCGGTTTCAGGTGGTTTGGAAGTTGCGTCCGACCGATTATTAGCCCTTATCAAAAAAGGCGTAACGGTAGAGCAGGTGGCTCAGGTGACCCGAAATTTCACCGAAGCAGGAATCATGGTGCATTCCTATTTAATGTACGGCTACCCAACACAAACGGTTCAGGAAACGGTTGACAGTCTCGAAATGGTGCGTCAGCTGTTTGAGATAGGGGTGTTGCAGTCGGGATTCTGGCATCAGTTCGCCATGACGGCTCATAGTCCGGTGGGAATGTTCCCGGAGGAATTTGGAGTAGTTCCCGAAATTAATGATATTACTTTTGCCAACAACGATGTACAGTTTCAGGACAAAACCGGAATCGATCATGATAAGTTCAGTTTCGGACTGAAAAAATCACTGTTCAATTACATGCACGGTATCTGTTTCGATTATCCGCTGCAGGATTGGTTTGATTTCAAGATTCCGAGAACAACCATAAAACCGGATTTCATTGCGGATTGCCTGGAAAAGGAAACCAACTTCAATATCAAACCGAACGCTAAAATGGTCTGGATAGGAGCAAAACCTTTGGTAAGCGCCTTTACGAAAAGCAAAAAAGGCAATTCCTGGGAAATGATGAAAATGACATTCCACGACAAAAGGGATGTTCTTGAAATTACTGTCGAAAAAGAAAAAGGCGAGTGGTTACAGTCATTGATCGAAAAAATATCGGTTACCAACGACAAAAAAATGACCTTTAGCGAAGTGAAATCTGATTTTGAAGCTTTCGGTCAGGAAGATTTTGAAATGTTCTGGTATTCGAAACCTATTAACAGCCTGCGTCAGGTTAGCTGGTTAGCCCTTTAATTTTATCTGAAAGAAAATATTGCTAAAACCAATTTTTTATCTTAAGTTTATATGTTGATAATAAGTTGGTTATGATGATTTTTTTGCTAATATTGGTGATAGTGGTGCTTGTAGTGATATACAGCAGAAGGCATCATTTAAAGCGGTATTTGGATAAAGAAATGATGGATATTGAAGATTTGAATACTATTGATGATGAGGTGCGATATCTGATTGAGTATTATTCGGTTTTCAGAACAGAGGATTTGGTCGAAATGATGAACAAAGGTGATTTAAGCGAAAAAGACCTGAAAGCAATCAGAAAAATTATCAACGACAGACAAGTGCCTCCGCCTCCACCGGATATGTTTTGATAGTCAAAAACTCGACGATTTTGAAATGTTCTGGTATTCAAAACCAATAACAAGTCTGCGTTACGTTGCGTGGGCAACGGTTTAATTTTTTTCGTAGAATGTGCTATCGGAAGTAAAAAAAAATGCCCCTTTCGGAGCATTTTCATATTGAAATTTACGAACCTTAATTAGGTTTTACAAGTGATATAATTTTTTTACCGATTGTCATAACCACCACAGCAGCAATACCTGCAATTAGGCCGATAGCCGCATCTTTTGCGATAGCCGGCAGTTGCGGGAACAAATGGTGGAGTGCATCGATATTATGAACAAAAATACCTCCGGCCACCAAAATAAGAGCCAGGGTACCAATTACAGCAAGTGCTTTTATAACAAGCGGCAATGCCTTCACCAGTAAATTACCTAAAATGGCCAAAAAACCTTTGTCGTTAGAACGCTTGATTAAGCTGAATCCAGCATCGTCCATACGCACGATAAGCGCTACGATTCCGTACACGCCTACTGTAGCGAGAAACCCCACAACAAACACGGTTAAAATTTGTGTAGTCAAAGGCTTGTCTAACACAGTGCCCAAAGCAATGATAACAATCTCTACAGAAAGGATAAAGTCGGTAGTTACTGCTGATTTTACTTTAGCTTTTTCTTCAGCCTCGGCATCTTCTTCTTTAGCCTCTTCAATCACTTCATGTCCCGTTTTTGAGCGATGGAAAAAATACTCAATGATTTTCTCCACACCTTCATAAGCCAGATACAAACCACCTAAAACCAAAGCCCATTTTATCGCGATTGGAAAAAAGTAATTTAATACTAAAGCAAGCGGAATGATAATAAGCTTATTGATGAACGAGCCTTTGGTAATCGCCCAAAGCACCGGCAATTCGCGTGATGATAAAAACCCGGTGGCCTTCTCGGCATTTACCGCCAGGTCATCGCCAAGGATGCCCGCTGTTTTTTGTGTTGCTATTTTACTCGTTACTGCGATGTCGTCCATCAAAGCGGCGATATCATCCAGAACCGCAAAAAATCCTCCTGCCATAATTGTTTTGGTTATTGCTTACAAAAATAGAACCTTTTCAACGGTTTTGAAAACACGCTCTTACTTTTTGTATACATCACTTCGCTTTTTGTTGACGATTTGCATCCCGATAGTGTGGTTATGTCACCATGCTATCTTTTAGACATCTATTTATTTTATTCAGAAGTATTTTTGAAAAAGTTAAAATAATTATTATCTATTTGATTTTCAGTATTTTTAAGATTAATTTTGTCTGCCCAAATGACAAAATAAACAATCTCAAAACGACAAATTTATTATATTATTTTAATGGTTTTGTTGGACATATTTTTGAGTTAGCAGAAAATTTTTAACAACGCAATAAAAACATTTCTTATGATAAAATTATTAGCTTTAACTATAATTGGACTTTCAATATGCTCTTGTAACAATGATATTAAAATCGTTACAAATAAAGATAACAAAGAATGTAGAAGATTAGCAACTTGTTTTATCTATGATGAATATTCTAATAATTTAGTTGGTCGAGAAACAAATTCTACTGATGGGGATGTAATTATTGCTTCACCAAATATTGATAAAGAACGTGAGTTATACTATGATTTGGCAGAACAAATGAAAATTTCAAATAAAGACAATATTGAATTCTTATCTAAAACCAAAGCATTGAGTATTAAAAACTTTTCTGAAAATAAAGTCTACAATGTTAGGATTAAGAAAACGTACCTTGGAAAAGTTACATACAAAGATTATAAAATTGAACCAACAGAAGAAATTTGTATAGGTTGTGATACAGATTTTGACCTTGATTTAGAATTTATAGAAAAACAAATTCAAAATCCATATCCAGATAGTGGTTATTATAAAGAATATTATCTTCCATTTGAAGGTAAAATAAAAAAAGCTAACAAAATAGAATATTCAATTCACAAGATTCATTTAATTTCTGAATATTAAACCCGATACCGCACAAATCCTTTCGTGTAGCAACGACGATAGCGCGGATTTGTAATCCGTGACCACAAAGAGAATAAGTCATCCTAGAATAATTAAGTTGAAAGGGGTAGTACAGAAAACATTTCTGACCTATAATTTTTAGTGTAAAAAGTATAGTTTTGTAATATAAATTATACGCCATGTCAACAAAATACAAAGCCGCAACAACGGAAGAAGCTTACTTTATAACTATATCTGCAGTAGGATGGATTGACGTCTTTACGCGTTTAAATCAAAAGCAAAATCTAATAAAATCTTTGGAATATTGTCAAAAGAATACAGGGTTGCAAATCCGCGCTATCGGGGTTTAAATATAATAACTAACTTGATTTATGAAAGATATTATACTACCAACCTCAATTATTGAGATAAAGAAAAACAACTTTATGTCATATGTTTCTGATTTAGAATAAGTTAAAAAGTGTTACGATTTATGTAAAAAAGCAGTTGAAGAATATTAATATTCTGATAAATATAATAACATTTTAACAACTCAAAAAGAATGGCTGATTAAGCACGTAGATTTAGGTTTGTTTTTTGAAGATGTATTTGATTTAGGCTTTTTTTTCAACAATGAAGAGTCAAGCAATAAAGATGATTTACTTTTGCTTGACGATTCAGTCTATGGTTTCAAAATTAAAGCTTCAAGAGATGATTTTGAATGTGAAATCAAATTCAAAAAAATATTCCAACAATTATTTTTTGATAAAAAATTATACCAAGAAAAACTTGATGAATATGAAAACGATTTAGATTCTGAATTCCCATTTTAAAGAAAAAGAGAACAGCTAACAAGGGTTTTATGTAAGTGGGGTTGTAGGATTTATTGGTAAAGGTAAGTGCTTACATTTTCTTCCCCCGCTACCGCACGAATCCTTTCGTGTGGTAATTCCCGATGTGAGTTTCTAAATTTTTTAATGTAAATTATTGATTCTTAATAAGTTGAAAGCTGAAATTGCTAATTCCAACGATATTTTTTAATAACTTTAGGTAGCATTTGATTACTAACTAAAATCGGATATCATGAAACATAGTGTACCAATTACGAAGCTGTTTTTGGTCTTGTTTTTATTCCTTGCAGGTAACAGTTGGGCGCAGTCAGGTTCAAGATCAAAATATGGAAACAATAAAAAAGCAGGCCATTTTATTGAACTGAATGGCGTAAAACTGTATTATGAAGACTACGGGAAAGGAAAGCCGGTTATTGTACTTCATGGAAACGGCGGGAATATCAGTGCCATGTCCCCACAAATTGACTATTTCTCCAAAAACAACAGGGTCATCGTAATGGACTGCAGGGGAAGGGGTAAAAGCGAATTGGGAAAAGATTCGCTGACCTATATCCAGATGACAAAAGACCTGAACGATCTGCTTAATCACTTAAAACTTGATTCGACTTACATTGTTGGAAGAGGTGACGGGGCTATTATCGGTCTTCTGCTTGCAGTCAACTATCCCGATAAAGCGGAAAAAATAGCGGCTTTTGAGATAAATATAACTCCCGGCACAGATGAATTGTATGATATAGAAGGCATAACCGCCGCACGAAAACACGCTGAACAAATGCTGGCAGAAAATGATACTTCGGACAACTGGTTTTTAATTCGGCAACTTTATCGCCTAGTCGAATTTCAGCGGGTTATTCCGCCCGATGATTTAAAGAAAATCCAATGTCCGGTATTAATTCTCTCAT
>NZ_DATIDM010000134.1:0-7708 GCF_035456225.1 Flavobacterium sp.
AATCAAATGTTTTATACTTTTAGAAGAAAACAGAAATCCTAACCAATCTAAAATTCTAACAATCTAAACCATGCTAATAATCTAATAATCTAAAAAAATGATAATCTACAACGTAACCATAAATATACACGAAAGTGTTCATGACCAATGGATGGACTGGATGCAAAACAAACACATTGCAGATGTTTTAGCTACCGGGAAATTCACTTCAGCACGAATGGTAAAAGTGTTGGTGGATGAAGAAATGGGAGGAGTAACATACTCTATTCAATATACGACTGATTCCCTGGAAACCTTACAGCGTTATTACGACGAAGATGCGCCAAGGCTGCGTGAAGAGGGATTGCACCTTTTTGGTGACAAGATGCTGGCCTTCCGTACCGAATTGGAGTTGATTTCAGAACATTAAATTAGACAATCAAGACAACTTAGAAGAGTAGACATTTTAGAAAGTTATTCATGGTAGTCTAAGAAGTATAGAAATCTAAAAATCTAAAAATCTGTCATGGACAAAGTAAAAGCAAAAAAACACCTTGGTCAGCACTTCCTGAACGATGAAAGCATAGCCAAAGATATTGCCGATGCACTGACGCTGAAAGGATATAAAAACGTATTGGAAATCGGTCCGGGGATGGGTGTGCTCACCAAATATTTACTGGAAAAACCGATAGATACCTATGTGATCGAAATCGATACCGAATCGGTGGCTTATCTTGATGCACATTATCCGAAATTACACGGAAAAATAATATCCAAGGATTTTTTAAAATACAATATTAAAGAAGTTTTTAAGGAGGAACCTTTCGCCATCATCGGAAACTTCCCGTATAATATTTCAACCCAAATCGTGTTCCGAACACTGGAACTACGCGATCAGATTCCTGAATTTTCGGGAATGTTCCAAAAAGAAGTAGCCGAACGCATCTGTTCCAAAAAAGGAAGTAAAGTATACGGCATCCTGTCGGTTCTTGCACAGGCTTTTTATGATGTGGAATATCTTTTTACGGTAAGTGAACATGTGTTTACGCCACCGCCAAAAGTGAAATCGGGTGTAATGCGAATGATCCGCAAGGAGAATTATGAATTGCCTTGTGACGAAAAACTGTTGTTTAATGTGGTGAAAACGGCCTTCAATCAAAGGCGAAAAACACTTCGAAACAGCTTAAAATCGCTGAATCTGTCGGATAATTTACGAGAAGATAGTATCTTTGACCTTCGTCCGGAACAGCTTTCGGTGGAACAATTCATAGAACTTACGCAAAAAATAGGAGCCGATGGAGTTTAAAATCAGCAAAGAACTAATTTCAGAATTAGAGCAACTCATTCAAAGTAAAAACGACCAGCAACTGGAGGTTTTACTGAATGACTTGCACCATGCTGATATCGCCGAAATCCTGGATGAGTTGGATTTCGATGAGGCGACCTATATTTTTAAAGTACTGGATTCCGAGAAAACCGCTGAAATCCTATTGGAGCTGGAAGACGATTTACGTGAAAACATCCTACGCCGACTTTCAGCCAAAGAGATTGCCGAAGAGTTAGATGAGTTAGACACTGACGATGCGGCGGATATCATCGCAGAACTTCCACAATCCATAAAAGAGGAAGTAATCCTTGAGCTGGAAGACGTTGAACACGCCAAAGACATTGTCGAACTATTGCGCTACGATGAAGATACGGCCGGGGGGTTGATGGGTAAAGAGTTGGTGAAAGTTAACGAAAATTGGAATGTTCTGACCTGCGTGAAAGAAATGCGTCAGCAGGCGGAACATGTAACCCGTGTTCACTCCATTTACGTGGTGGATGACGAAGATCGTCTGAAAGGACGTTTGTCGTTGAAAGATTTGCTTACCACGTCCACCAAAACGCCAATCAGCGAGGTTTATATCAAGAAGGTAGATTACGTTAAAGTAGACACGCCGGATGTAGAAGTAGCCCGTATCATGCAAAAGTATGACTTGGAAGCCATTCCGGTTATTGATGAAATGGGACGTTTGGTGGGTAGAATTACCATCGATGATATTATCGATGTAATCAAAGAAGAAGCCGATCAGGATTACCAGTTGGCTGCTGGTATCTCGCAGGACGTAGAGGCGGATGACAGTATTTTAGAACTTACCCGCGCGCGTTTGCCTTGGCTGGTATTGGCACTTTTGGGAGGCTTTATCAGTGTTAAAGTACTTGGTATTTTTGAGCCGGCTATGGAATCCCATAAAGCGCTGTTCTTTTTTACCCCGTTAATTGCCGCAATGGGTGGAAATGTTGGGGTACAGTCCTCAGCGATTATTGTTCAGGGTTTGGCCAATAACGCGATTACAGGCAGTATCGTGCAACGATTGCTGAAAGAATTGTCCCTTAGCTTATTGAACGGTTTAATCTTATCCGCGATTCTTTTTGCGGGCAGTTACTTTTTGCTTGGGTATGAAATCCATATCGGGATTACCGTTACCATAGCACTGTTATCGGTGATTATCATCGCTTCGCTTAATGGGACTTTTATTCCCATTATCCTTAATAAATACGGTGTGGATCCCGCTTTGGCCACAGGGCCATTTATTACCACCAGTAACGATATCCTTGGGATTCTTATTTATTTCAGCATTGCTAAAATAATCCTTGGGTTTTAAAAATTTTAAAAGATCATTGGTGTAAAACCATTACCTTTATTTCCATATAACAGGAAACTTTGACACCTGCCATGAATAAAGTGTTACAACCCATAAACCAGACCAAAATACTCCATATCGACAGCAACCATCCGTTGTTGTGGGAACAATTGGAAGTCGCCGGTTTTCAGAACTTCGAAGATTTCAAATCATCAAAGAAGGAAATTGAAGAAAAGATTCATGATTACCACGGTATTGTTATCCGAAGCCGTTTTAAAATCAACAAAGAGTTTCTTGATAAGGCTGTTAACCTGCAATTTATAGCAAGAGTTGGAGCCGGATTGGAAAGCATCGATTGCGAATATGCTGAAGCAAAAGGAATTCATCTTATTGCCGCCCCGGAGGGTAACCGCAATGCAGTGGGCGAACAGGCGCTTGGGATGCTTTTATCGCTATTCAATAATCTGAATAAAGCCGATAAGGAAGTTCGCAGCGGACATTGGAATCGGGAAAGTAACCGCGGACACGAACTCGACGGAAAAACCGTTGGCATTATCGGTTATGGGAACATGGGAAAATCGTTTGCCAAAAAACTCCGTGGTTTTGATGTGGAAGTTTTGTGTTACGATATTTTAAACGATGTAGGCGATGAAAATGCCTGTCAGGTAAGTTTGGCTGAATTTCAGCAGAAAGTCGATGTAGTGAGCCTGCATACGCCCTGGACGCCGGAAACCGATAAAATGATCAATACGGATTTCATCAATGCGTTTTCAAAACCATTTTGGTTTGTAAACACAGCGAGAGGAAATAGCGTAGTAACTGCCGATTTGGTCAAAGCGCTTAAAACCAAAAAGATTTTAGGTGCAGGTCTGGATGTCTTGGAATATGAGAAACTGTCCTTCGAGCATTTGTTTGAAGGCGAAAAACCTGCCGCTTTTGAGTACCTGCTTCAAGCCGATAACGTACTACTCACCCCTCATATAGCTGGATGGACGGTGGAAAGCAAAGTGAAGCTGGCGCAGACTATCGTGGATAAGATTGTGCTGGTTTATGCTTAAAAGGGTATAGCGGACTCCAATTCATTTTCTTAAGGTTCAACAGTACCCGTCTTAACTTCTCCGGCCCGTTTGTAATTGGCAATAATAACGCCACTTTTGGTAGCCACACTCTCTGTCAATTTAAATGCTGCAGGGATGGCACCATCGATAAATAATTTCTTCCCTTTGCCTAGTGTTAGCGGGTATATCATGAGCCAGAGTTCATCAGCCAGATCATTTTTAAGAAGCGACTGAATGAGTTCACTGCTACCCCAAACCTGAATATCCGAACCATTTGAGCTTTTTAGTTTTTCGATATCTTCAAGGCTGTTCAGGAAAACAGAGTTCTGCCAACTTGAAGAGTTTTTTGTTACAGACATGACGTATTTTGTAACATCATTGATGCCAGGCCATCCGTATTCATGCTTCGGCCAGTAATCGGCCCAAATGTCAAAAGTTTTTCTTCCTAAAAGAAGATCAGAAGGTTGCATGAGTTTTCTGATTACCTCCGAAAAAATTTCGTCTCCATAAGGAGCAACCCAACCGCCATACTCGAATCCGCCTGATGTATCCTCTTCTGGTCCACCGGGAGCCTGCATGACTCCATCTAGAGTGATCATTGATATAATAACTATTTTTCTCATAGTGCCTTATTTTATTTATTTTCTTTCTAGAATAAGCTTTTACAGGATTTAGAAAGATGGAGATTACCTACTAAAGTTAATGATTAATGATGAAAGTTTCAATACTGTTTTTATAGTGTTTAAAAAATATATTATTAAAAATAAGCACATATTTTGTGTTAAAAAATATTTTTTTTATAAAACAACACTCATTTTGTGTTACTTTTGAATAAAATCTTAAATCAACACAATGAGAAAGCCATCCACAATAAAACACATCTTGGGATTATCTCAAGATGAAATGGCCATGCTGTTGGGGATAACACCAAGTCAGTGGTCTATGTTTAAATCCGATAAGCGTGACATTCCCCTGGCGGCTAAAGAACAATTGGCGTTCCTGTTACAAAGTATACAGAAGAAAGAGGTATTATCCGAAGAAGGGCAGCAATTGAGAAATGCCGAAAGGGATAAGACAAAAGAGAAACTGCGACAGGAACTTCAGAAAGTGAAAATCAAATCGACGCGTCTCGAAAAACAAATAAGCGTATTGGAAAACCTGCGCACCGAAAGTCTGGCCGCGTTGGAAGTTTCAGTGGTACTTGCTGTTCAAAAAGCCAATCAACGGACTGTTGTCCTGGCGGAAAGCATTCGGTTACGAGCGTTGAATAATCTGAAAAAACACAGTTTGTTTAAGCTGGCCGATATGCAAATTAAAAAAGAAAGTTTCGAACTATTACGAAGTAAAATCGAAGAGAAAATCAAGCAGATGGAGCAATAATTGGAGTTTCATCCAAATTTTACTTAAATAATCTAACCATTTAAAACTATTGCGATGACTATTTTAAACATCTTTTTACTGGTTTTTGGAGGTCTGATGGCCTTCCTTTTAATTGCAGCACTTTTCATGAGGAAAGAATATCATGTGCGTCGTGAAATCATAATCAATACCTCAAGTAAAAGAGTTTTTGACTATTTGAAACTACTCAAAAATCAAGATAATTTCAACAAATGGGTGATGGTGGATCCCGGCATGAAAAGGGATTTTGTCGGCACCGATGGAACTGTTGGTTTCATTTATCGATGGAATGGTAATAAAAAAGCCGGTGAAGGGGAACTGGAATTAAAATCGCTGATTGAAAGTAGTAAGATCGAAACCGAAATTCGTTTTGTACGGCCATTTCCGGCTGTAGCTTTCTCGGATTATGTTTTCGAAATAGTTTCCGATAATCAAACGAAGGTCATCTGGGGTAATAGGAGCAAAATGATATTTCCGATGAACATCATGGTGTCGATGGTAGAAAAAATGCTCGCGAAAGACATGGATATCAGTCTGTCTAATCTGAAAACCATTCTTGAGCGATAGCTTTCGCAAGTTTGTATATATAAAAACAGATTCCGTCAGGTTAGTTTGCCGGAATCTGTTTTTTTGTTTTTTATAGTTTGAATGCCATGGTGAAATTAATGGTATTCGCGTTTTGGATTTTACGTTCGATGCCGCCTTTTTTTGCTTCAGACAAATCTGCCTGTACTTCATAACCAAAGCCGAAATCCAATAGGTCGGATAGCTCGAATTTAAGTCCGAGTTGAGTTGTAAAACCAAAATTCCATCCTAGATTCGAATCACTAAAAGTACCGGATATCGTTTCTACTTCCTCTTTAATCTGATCGTTTGCATAAAGACCAAGCCCGACATTCAATAAAACATTCTGATTTTGAGGTTTAGTATTTTTGTAAAGAATTACGTCCGCACTCGCGTTAACGGGAATGTGCAGATAAGCATTTTTTAAATCCGCTGAAGTGCCTTCCATGTTTTTGTTTCCCCAAAACTCTAAATAACCTATTCCTGTTGAGAATTTCCATATTTTTTGCTTACCCGGTCTGATTGAAAAGATCAAATCACCACCATTGAAAAATCCGTTTGTGGCAGGACTTCCGGTTTCCTGAACTTTCCCGAAGCCTAATTTGGGTATTACGGCGATTTCAAATTTATTAGATTCTTTTTCTGTAGTGGGCGTTTCTGTCTGGGCAAAAATTGTCCAAGACGTTGAAAGTAAAAGAAGAACGGTCAGCTGTTTTTTCATAGATTCGTTTCTTAATTAATGATGATTGTTTTTTACAAGTTTTGATTGGATAGCGAATATAATAAACATTTTATTAAAGTAGGAATAATCTTCGTAATTTATTGAAAAACCTGATATAGAAGCAAAAAAATAGCCCAGTTGGTAAACTGAGCTTTGTTGTGATAGTAAAGTTGCGTTTGAGTTATTGCTGTCGCAGTGCCTGCATAGGAATATCGATGTCAAAATAGAACGCACCCTGTCCGATACCTGCCGAACAGTTTGTGGTGCACAACTGTCGGGTCGAATTGCATTCGGCGGCCCAGAACATGTAACCGAGCATTCCTGACGATGTTCCTGCGCCGTTATGCTTTATTCGGGTGACATAGTTGCTGCTTAGGAATTGAATGGAAGAATCAAAATTATCGCATTCGGGTACAGTTTGATTACCTGTCATATAAAGCGCCCCGGTAAATTTACATGGAGCCAATGGAGGGATGGGAGGCGCATATTGGGGTTTTCCGTCGATATGTTCGTCCCAGTTTGTGATGGCTTCTGTAAGTGATGGTTGCCTCGCTGGTACCATCGCATTGGCATAATCGAGAACAGGTGTACTTGTAGTGAGCCATTCTGCGGTTGCTTTTTGGCAAATACCAATCAGCCAACGGTCGCCTGCCGCTAAATCGATGGTAAGCCGGGCAGCATGATTGGTTCCTTGTGAATCATAAGGGTGTATACTTCTGTAAGTTGATATAAAATTTTGTAAGCCGGTCAGGTTTGGATTTCGGTTTTCTTCATAATCGATTTCAATGCCTACGCCGAGTGTCCTCGCAACCTCTGCGGCATTCTCTGCAAGCAACCTCGGATTTTGTGCCAATGCCGTATTCCAGTCCTTCGTATAGGTTATCCCTCCAATGGACAGCATCACCCGGATTCCATGGATCTTAAAATAATCGACTACCTGCTGGGTCATCCCTTTTGGCAGACCATTGGTAGTGGTGGCATCATTTGTTCTGTTTAGCAGTTTCAATGGGTTGACGAAACTCAAAACGACTACATTTACGGAAGGACTCCCACCCCCTCGATCAATAATCCAATGATTTTTCAGATCAAAATCGTCCATGTCACGAACCGTGCCCCAGGTGCAGTAATCATTTCCGGCATGCCAGACACCATATACCTGAAGTTGAGTGGGGTTGGTATCTAAAACGTAAGGGGGTTGCGATGTCGGTCTGCCAATTGCATCCGAATCATCAATTGCGGATTCCGCTCTTATGTCGTCTTTTTGGCAACTGTATAGTATGGTTGTAATAAGAAATAGGGATGCGATGAAGGTAAGTAATTGTTTCACAGCTGAATATGTTTGAATTAAGCTATTAAAGATA
>NZ_DATIDM010000135.1:0-2263 GCF_035456225.1 Flavobacterium sp.
AATTTGTAAAAGGGCCTGCCGGATTTATGCTTGCAACCGGAAATCCAAGTGGTTTTTATAATGTGGTCACCAAAAAACCAAGCGGAAGAAACAAGGCCGAAGCGGGTTTTACCTATGGGAGCGACAATTTATTCAGAGGTACTTTTGACCTAGACGGAAAATTGACCAAAGATGGAAAACTGCTGTACCGCCTGAATGTTATGGGACAAAAAAGAGACAGTTACCGCGATTTTGATTTTAATGACCGCTATTCCTTTGCTACGGTATTAAAATATTTACCTACCGACAATACCTCCATTACATTGGAATATACCCAACAATTTTCAAAAGTAAATGCCATTGGAGCCAACTATCTTTTCATGAAAAATGGTTATGAGGAATTACCAAGAAGCAACACTACATCTGAACCCAACTTAGACCCAACCGATATGGTTGAAAGAAGCCTTTTGGGAATTATCGAGCATAAGTTTGAAGACAATTGGAGAGTTACTTTCCAAGCCGATTACATGAATTACCAACAGGAAGGAATCAAATTATGGCCTAATGGTTTTGACCCCAACAACGACGCTATCCTCAAAAGGGCAGGAAGCAATTGGGATATTTTGGGAAAAACTTATATAGTACAAGCTTTTGTGAATGGAAATTTCCAAACGGGAGCAGTTTCTCACAAACTTTTGGGAGGTCTGGATGTCAGCGAAAAAACCTATTACCACGATTGGAATCAATTTTTCACCATGCCCGATTTGGACATTTACAATCCCGTGCATGGGACGTTGCCTGCTTCTCCAACTTTCGACAGAAGTAAGAACATAAAAGACCGTGGCGTAAAATACAAAAACAATTATACCGCAAGTTACATTCAGGACGAAATAGGATTTTTGGACGATAGACTTCGTTTAACTTTGGCGGGAAGATATACATTGTTGAAAGCCACCGATGCCTATAAGGGCGGAACATCCGATGATAAATTTACGCCTCGCGTGGGATTAAGTTTTTCTGTGGATAGCGACAACTCTTTGTATTTTGTGCGAGATGAATCATTTACCGAAAATTATGGAACCGATTGGCAAGGAAAAAGTTTCAATCCGCAAACGGGAACCAACTTGGAGTTGGGATATAAAAGGGACTGGCTTAACGGAAAATGGAATTCGGTACTTGCAGCCTACCAAATTACAATGGACAATGTACTTATGATTGACCCAGATCATTCTGACGGATCCATGCAATACAACAAAGAAGGCGGTCAGCATAAAATCAAAGGGATTGAAGTTGACCTTAGAGGCGAAATCCTAAAAAACTTTGACGTAATTGCTAATTATGCTTTTACAGAAGGAAGAGTAACCAAAGATCCTTCCGTCCCTTCAACGGTTGGAAATCAAATTCCCGGTTCAACCAAACACATTCAAAGTACATGGCTGAATTATACCTTAGACAACGGATTCTTCAGCGGACTAGGGGCTTCATTAGGGTATCAATATCAGGTAGGAAGAGCTCCTTGGTTTATTTCTCCCAATAATACAGTTTCACTTCCTGACTATTTCCGTCTTGATGGCGGGCTTTCGTATCAATACAAAAAAATCGCTATTAACCTAATTGTGAACAACATCTTGAACCAATACCTATATTCAGGCGGTTATGACAACTATGGCGAAATGTATTATTTGCAGGCTGAAGCCGGTACAAACGCAAGAATAAATATTACTTACAAATTTTAATATTCCTCTCGTTTGAAACCGAGGACTATGGAAATCTTAAATTCAATTCTAAAACCAAACTCGGAAATATTTAGCATAAAAAACAATCTTTAACTTACAAAAACAACAATCACCACATCCCATAAACACCTTTTTATGTTATCATAAACAAATAAAAATCAAACAAATAATTTTATTATTTTTATTTATTCTAAATAAATTTTGTTTAGAAAAAATTAATATATAGTTTTGCTGCTATATTTAATCAATCTAAATAAGAATGAAAAACCTATATTTATTATCAACTGTTATCTTGTTTTCAATAACCAGTTTTGCACAAGAGACAGAAAAAGACACCATAAACAGTTTAAAAGAAGTTGAAGTAAACGGAAAGCAAAAATACAGAAGAGAAAAAAGCACCACCGTATCCAAAATGCCCCTCAACAATATTGAAAATACGCAAGTTTACAACACTGTTACCAGCGAACTTTTGAAAGAGCAAGTAGTAACCAATTTGAATGATGCGCTTAAAAATGCAACAGGAATTACTCGTTTGTGGGAATCAACAG
>NZ_DATIDM010000136.1:0-4302 GCF_035456225.1 Flavobacterium sp.
AGAAGAACGCAAACAAAAATCAGCCGATTTACAGCAACAGCTTTTCGACCAGTATCATTTCCTTAACAATAAAGGAGAAACCAAAAGCCTTTGCGCTATTTTTGAAACGACTGCTTTATTAAAACCACCTGCTGCTGCAGGAGAATGTGCGGCGCCAAAGCTTTTGCAATATGCCTATCTGAATAACCTGCAACCTATTGCCATGGCTGAATTCTGGTGGGGTGAATCGCCTAAATCAGAAATACGCAAACACGGTCAGTTCTACCCGGCCTGTCGCGGAAAATGTGAACCCATTTTAGGTCATATGTTGGAAGGCCTTAAAGTAGATGAAAATCCACTACTGATAAATCCGGCTTTGGGTGTTCAGCTTGAAACGATTTACGAAGATGATTATTTAGCCGTTATCAACAAACCTGCTGAATTCCTATCGGTTCCGGGTATTAATATCATGGATTCCGTTTATGAACGCATGAAACTGAAATACCCCGAGGCGACCGGTCCGCTAATTGTTCATCGACTTGATATGGCAACTTCCGGAATATTACTGATTGCTAAAGACAAAGACTCACACAAACTTTTGCAGGGACAATTTATCCGAAGAACTGTCAAAAAACGCTATACAGCCTTATTAGACGGAATTGTAAAAGAAGATGAAGGCGAAATCGACTTACCGTTGCGAATCGATTTAGATGATCGGCCTCGACAATTAGTTTGTTACGAATACGGAAAACCGGCAAAAACGAAATATAAAGTTGTAGAGCGAACGAACCAGAACACGAGAATACATTTCTGGCCTATAACAGGAAGAACACACCAATTACGAATGCACGCTTCACACGCAACAGGATTAAACTGTCCTATTGTAGGTGATGATTTATACGGAACAAAAGCCGATCGCCTGCATTTACACGCCGAATGGATTGAGTTCAAACATCCGGTATCAAGAGAAACGATGACTTTCGAAGTTCCTGCAGCGTTTTAAAGCTGAATTTTCGTCAAAGCTTCCAACACATAATCGTGCATTACCTGTTTGTAATCCAAATGCGTAACGATGCGTAATTTCCCTTTACCCATCGAGCTGATGAAAATATTCTTCTGTTTCAGTTTTTCCATTAGTAAAGCCTCATCAAACTGCGGCTTAACAGAGAAAATAAGGATATTGGTTTCCACAGTCTCAACCGTATCCACCCAATACAATCGTTGCAACAAAGCTCCAATTTCTCGCGCGCGGCGGTGATCTTCTTCCAATCGGCCTACGTTATGTTGTAGTGCATACAATCCGGCTGCTGCCAAATAACCAATCTGACGCATTCCGCCACCTAATACTTTTCGGATTCGCAATGCCCTGTGAATGGTTTCTTTATCTCCTAAAAGCAAAGAACCAATAGGTGCTCCCATTCCTTTAGACAAACAAACGGATATAGTATCAAACAATTCGCCATATTGCTTCGGATGTTGACGTTTGGCCACCAAAGCATTCCACAGACGTGCGCCATCGAGGTGGTATTTCAGATTATTATCGACACAAACCCGTTTTATCCTTTTTAATTCCTCAATATCATAACAAGCTCCGCCTCCTTTATTTGTGGTGTTTTCAATACAAACCAAAGAAGTTTTTGGATTATGGTAAAATTCAGGATCCGTAATATGCTCTTCCACCTGAAGGGATGTAATCATTCCACGATTTCCGTCAACCAATGAACATGAAATTCCACTATTAAATGACGCTCCTCCTGCCTCATACAAATAAACATGTGCCCATTTATCACAAATCAGCTGATCGCCCGGTTGGGTATGTAATTTAATTGCCGTTTGATTGGCCATGGTTCCTGACGGAAAAAACAATGCGGCTTCCATTCCGAACAAATCGGCAACCGTTTCTTCCAGTTCCACAGCCGTAGGATCCTGACGATAAACATCATCGCCCACTTTCGCACGAAACATATACTGCAACATTTCCTGGGTTGGTTTGGTAACCGTATCGCTAACTAAATTAATTTCCATATTCTAAAAAGGAATGTCTATTTTTGCGGTATAAAACTACAATTTTTATGGTAAATACCGAACAGATTAAGGATATTATTGAGCGCCTTGGTGCGTTAAGGAGGTATCTTTGACGTCGACAAGAAACTTATCGAGATAGCCAACGAGGAAGAAAAAACCTTTGCTCCCGACTTTTGGAACAACGCCAAGGAAGCCGAAGTTATTGTCAGAAACCTGAGATCCAAGAAAAAATGGGTGGAAGATTATGAAAAAGCCAATAACTTAGCCGAAGAACTTCAGTTAATTTATGAATTCTTCAAAGAAGGCGATGCTACTGAAGAAGAACTCGATCAGCATTACCATACCACACTTTTACACATTGAAAATATTGAATTCAGGAATATGCTTTCAGACGAAGGAGACAACTTGAGTGCAGTACTTCAGATTACAGCCGGAGCCGGAGGAACAGAAAGTTGCGACTGGGCTTCGATGCTTATGCGTATGTATCTGATGTGGGGTGAAAAGCAAGGTTATAAAATCAAGGAACTGAACTTTCAGGAAGGTGATGTGGCCGGAATCAAAACCGTTACGCTGGAAATCGAAGGTGATTATGCTTTCGGATATCTTAAAGGTGAAAATGGTGTGCACCGATTGGTCCGCATTTCTCCTTTCGACAGTAACGGAAAACGCCATACATCGTTTGCATCCGTATATGTGTATCCTTTAGTTGATGATACCATTGAAATCGAAATCAATCCTTCCGATATTGAAATTACAACAGCCCGTTCAAGTGGTGCCGGTGGTCAGAATGTAAATAAGGTAGAAACAAAAGTTCAGTTGGTTCACAAGCCCACCGGGATTCAGATTCAGTGTTCGGAAACACGTTCGCAGCACGACAACCGTCAGCGCGCTTTACAGATGCTACGTTCACAATTGTATGAAATAGAATTGAAAAAGAAAATGGCTCAACGTGCGGATATTGAAGCCGGAAAGATGAAAATCGAATGGGGTTCACAAATCCGAAACTATGTGATGCATCCGTACAAATTGGTTAAAGATGTTCGCACCAGTTACGAAACCAGTGATGTAGACGCAGTTATGAATGGAGAACTTGATGAATTCCTGAAAGCCTATTTGATGATGATGGGGCAAAAAGAAGAATAATGTAACAAAAATCATAAATTTTGTTTACTTAAATCGTATATTTTTGTAATTGCAATGAAAGGGAAGTCTTATGAGAAAATATGACTTCCTTTTTTTTATACCCAATTTTTATAACAATTTAATCTTAACCAATTAAAAAACATGAACAAAGCACATTACCTATTTGTCCTACTTTTTATTTCAAATCTGATTAGTGCACAGATAAAATTCGAGCCCGGTTATTATTTAGACAATAACAACCAAAAAGTCGAAGGTTTTATCAAAAATACTGATTGGAGAAACAATCCAACCTCTTTTGAATTCAAAACCAATGAAGCATCTGAGACTCAAACAATCTCAATTGATTTCGCTACAGAATTTGGAATTAATTTAAAAACTAAATATGTACGCACTGATGTAGACATTGAAAAATCAAGTAATAAAATAAACAATATTGGATACACTAAAGAACCTCAATATGTTAACGAAAGAGTATTTCTTAAAGAATTAGTAAGCGGAACTTCAAAATTATTCATTTACGAAAATAATGGGCTGGAAAAATTCTTTTATTCAGTTAATAACTCTCCTGTTAAACAGCTTATTTATATAAAGTACTACGCTTCGGCAGAAGATATAAAAAATAATCCTGAAGTAGACATAAATACCGTATTAACAAACGATTACTTCAGAAGACAACTTTGGTATGATGTTAAATGCAGTAATGATGACCAGAAAAAAATTAAGGATCTTGATTATAAAACGGGTTCGCTGACAAAATATTTCAAAGAATTCAATAACTGTAGTGGAGATACAACAACTGATATAAAAGAAGAACGTAAAACTTCTTATAATTTTAAAGCTTCTGCTATATATAACATAGGCTCCTTAAAAGTTACCAATTTTTCACCAAGTTATTCTCCGGAATTTTCAGATTCAAGTTTTGCTTTTGGTTTTGAAGCCGAATTGATACTGCCTTTTAACAACAATAAATGGGGAGTAATATTTGAACCCAGCTATAATCAGTTTAAGGGTGATAAAACACAATTACCTGCGTATGGTATAAGCAAACCATTAGTGGCAAGTGCAGAACTTAACTATATTCAGTTGCCTTTTGGTATAAGACATTATTTCTTCTTATCTGAAAAGTCAAAAATATTCGCTAATGCTATTGCTAAT
>NZ_DATIDM010000137.1:0-14758 GCF_035456225.1 Flavobacterium sp.
TCACACATCGGATTTTAGCACCATAAGTGGTTCATTCCTAATTTCTTATATAGATTACCCCCCAACAATAAGCGGTTTAGGAACATTTGCCAAAATAAACAACCAGGATTGGTATGGTACACAAAGTAGTTCTTCAGGTGATCTTTCCACTACCACGTTAAATATCAAAAACGGAAGTCAGTATGAAATCGGAATTGTTTACCCATATTTCTCTCCAGAGGAAGGTACTTTTAATTTCAGCGACAATAATGCAGATAACAGAATCGCTTTCTCAAAATACGATCCTGCTACGCACCAAACAATTGAGTACGATGTAACAGGAACCATAACTTACGCTACGGTTACTGCGAATTATGTTCAGGGAACATTCAGCCTAACAGCAACACACCCTACAAACGGAACTACAATTACAATTTCTAACGGAACTTTCAAAGAAAGAGCTGCAAACTAAACAAATCAGAGGGGCTGTTATCAGCCCCTTTTTTATGGCAGGAATTTACATACATATCCCTTTTTGCAAGCAGGCATGTCATTACTGCGATTTTCATTTTTCGACTTCACTGAAGAAGAAAGACGAGATGGTTTTGGCCTTAGCCAAAGAAATCCGACTGCGGAAAACAGAGTTTGGCAACGAGATAGTGGAAACTATTTATTTCGGTGGCGGAACCCCTTCGATACTACAGATTGAGGATTTAAGACTTTTGATTGATGAAGTCTATAAAAACTTCACGGTCTCCGAAAACCCTGAAATAACGGTAGAAGCCAATCCGGATGATTTGTCGGAAGAACGAATTATCGAATTATCAAATAACAGGATAAACCGTTTATCAATCGGCATCCAATCTTTTTATGAAGACGATTTAAAGCTGATGAATCGCGCCCACAATTCGACGGAAGCTAAAAAATGTTTGGAAATCGCTACAAAACACTTCGACAATATTTCAGTCGATTTGATTTATGGGATTCCGGGGCTTACCAACGAACATTGGCTACAGAATATCCAAACGGTGCTGGACTTAAACATTCCTCACATTTCAAGTTATGCCTTAACGGTAGAACCGAAAACAGCGCTGCAGAAGTTCATCAAACAAGGGATCGTTCCTCAACCTGATGATGCCGTAGCTCATGAACAGTTTCTTATGCTGGTGGACATCCTCGAATCCAATGGGTACATTCACTACGAATTGTCGAATTTTGGAAAGGAAAATTATTTTTCACGAAACAATTCAGCTTACTGGCTGGGCAAAAAATATCTAGGAATCGGTCCGTCCGCTCACAGTTATGACGGAACCAACCGAAGCTGGAATATCGCCAATAATCCTCTTTACATAAAAGCGTTAGCCGAAGACAAATTACCCCGCGAAACCGAAGAATTAACGGCAACCGATCGTTATAACGAATACATCATGACTGGTTTGCGCACCACTTGGGGGGTTTCACTGGAACGAATCAAAGTCGAATTCGGAGAAAACATGTTGCATTATTTACTACAAAATGCACAGCGTTACCTTGATGATGAAAAACTGATTTTACAGGACAACATTCTCAAAACCACCAAAAAAGGAAAATTCTTTTGTGACGGAATTGCATCTGACTTGTTTTACTTAAATTTGGAGGAATAATAGAAAAGCAGACAGATCCGATTAATCCGCGTTCCATAAATGAAAGCCACCATACAAAACAAAGAGCAAGTCTTTACAATAGACTTATCCAAACCACTTGACATTTCATTACCATTAAGCAATACCGATCAAAATCCGATTGCCTGGTACATCGAAAAACCGGAAATCGAACCCGTTCGTTTTGGAGATTGGATAGGTAAAGTTTCCGAAGGAAGTTCATCAACCAATTTCAACAACATTTTTTTCAACCCGCACGGGCACGGGACACATACGGAATGCCTGGGACACATCACACGCGATTTTTACAGTATCAATCAGTGTCTGAAGCAATTCTTTTTTACGGCAGAAGTAATTTCCGTACAACCACAAGCCGATGGTGAAGATTATGTGATCACAAAAGCACAGATTGAAAAGGCTTTACAGGGAAAATCTCCGGAAGCCATCATTATCAGAACATTGCCCAATTCCACTGAAAAAACCTCGAAAAAATATTCGAATACGAATTGGCCTTATCTGTTGGATGAAGCGGCGACTTTCATCCGCGAAAGCGATATCCAACATCTTTTAATCGATTTACCAAGCGTCGATAAAGAACACGATGAAGGAAAACTACTGGCACACAAAGCGTTTTGGAATGTAAAAGACGTAAACAACCTGAATAGTGATGCGAGAATGAACGCTACCATCACCGAACTGATTTATGTAGAAAGCCAAATTGCTGATGGCAGTTACATACTAAACCTGCAAATTGCTTCGTTTGAAAATGATGCGAGTCCGAGCAAACCAATTTTATATAAAATAATACAGTCATGACCATAGACGTTTACTACGATTACTGTCTGGCAAAAAAAGGCGTCACTGAACATTTTCCGTTTGATGAAGACACGCTGGTTTTTAAAGTAGGTGGAAAAATGTTTGCTTTATCGTCGTTGCAGGAATGGGAAAACGGAACGCCTTCGGTAAACCTAAAATGCGACCCGGATTGGGCTTTAGAATTGCGCGGACAATATGATGATATTCAGGCAGGCTACCACATGAGCAAAGTGCATTGGAATACGGTAAAAATAAATGGTTCGGTTTCCGATGGGTTTATCAAAGAACTAATCGACCACTCTTACGATTTGGTATTTAAAACATTGACAAAAAAAACACAAAAGGAAGTCGAAGAAGGAGATAACTTTAATAACAATACTTATGATTCATAACTATTTTATCCTGGTTACTGTAACGCTAATCACACTAACATTTTCTACAGTCAGAGCACAAGAAAAAGCAAACGAGGAAATTTCTGTTTTTAATCCAATCGACTTTAGTAAAAACATTTCATTCGATGGAACAACTCTAGGAACTGTGACTTTCCCGACAACTTTTACAGAACAGCCTTCCTTTTCGATGGAACGGAAATCGTTACAACTTCCCGCCATTGCTTTAAACTTTGAGAATGTCAAAACATCATATATCAATGAAGATTATAAACCTTCTTCAAGTTATTCGAATTATTTATATTGCAATACAAATATGAGCAGTAAAACCATAATGGAAAATATGGCCCTTGAATATCTAGTGGACCAATGTTTTGGCAGTTTTAAACTCATCAAAAGCAAATGTAATTCCAAAAAATAAAAATAGGCATTACTTTTGATGCCAATTTCACGACAAATTATATTAAAATACAATGATTGACAATTTAAAGAAAATATTAAACGAAGACCAGGATCCGAAAGCGATTGAAAAAATCACATCCAAACTGGAAAATTTATTAATGTCCAATGAAGAAGTGGGCTATATCGCCGTACAAAAAAAACCGGCAGTGACCATTTTACCGGACAGTATTGTGGTGACCAACAAACGAATTATCCTTTGTAAACCGAAAAATTTAGGTTTATCAATGGAATTCACCGATTACGATTGGGATGACATTGCCGCAGCGTTTGTAAAAGAAGGCATTTTAGGTGCTGATTTTACGTTTACGACCAAATCAGAACTAACGCTTACTGTTGATTATTTACCAAAAAATCAGGCACGAAAACTATATACGTTTGCGAAAGAACAATTGGATTTACTGAAAAATCCGACGGCTGCAGCTCCAATAGCATCGACTCCTATTACCGAAGAAGTAAAAGAAGAAATTTCGGTTGTGACTGAAGAAGCAATTGAAGAAATGGAAACCGAAGAAGTAACTTCCTTTGCCGAAATCATGCCTTCAACTCCTGTAGTTCAGGAAAACATTTCGGAACCGGCACAACAATCAAGCGGCGAGAAAAAATTAAGTGAAATGAGCAGCGACGAGCTGTTTGCCAAATTGCAGAATTACAAAAAACTACTGGATAATGGATTGATTCTTCAGGGCGAATATGACAAACTGAAAGCCGAAATTTTACAGTACATGTAGAGAATAGGCATAAGGAAAAAGTTAAAAGGGATAAGTGTTATGAAACCGCTTATCCCTTTCTCTTTTTTTTCCTTTTCCCTCATCACTTATTATCCCTTTTCCCTTAAAACTTACATTACATTCTTCTGCTTCTCTACATAGTTATCCGACTGTAGTTTCAGCAATTCGGAAGCCGCTTTGCGTTTGTAATCGTAAATTTCTTTGTCTTCGCGGATATCAGCATACACTTTATCGTAAATGGCCGCATCGGTTTGTTTTTGAAGATTGCGTTGATACACATTCTGTTCAATCAAGACTTTCAGAGCCGTTTCATTATCTTCTAACTTGAAATCATATTCCCCGCGCGGAGACAGCAATTTTGCAATAATCGGCGAAGTTTCCACCGCTAAAAACAGCAACATGATAAAGAACGATGGCAACCAAGGCAGTTTATCCAACGCATTGATTCTTGCCATTAAACCGTCAAATCCGTCGATAATGGGTTTGGAATCAGCTACTTTTTTGTCCAGATCGGCCTGAAGCGTTTTGGATCTTGCTTCTTTTTCGGAAATGGTTTTAGCCGAGGTCGTTTTTAAGGAATCCAACTGTCTTAAAGCCAAATCGTGTGCCGCTCGTTTTTCTTTATAAATCGGGCCTTTCCCCATTTTTTTGGTTCCGGCCGTACCTTCGGCTTCGGTGATGTAGGACTGGTACAAATCCGCCACTTCTTTTTCTTTGGCTTTGATGTTCGATTTGAGGCTGTCGATTTCCGATTGGTTTTTCGTCACATCGCCTTTGAAATAATTGGTTACCTGATTTTTATTGACAATGGCCATTTCATTTTTCTCTTTCAGTAAAACCGTATTGATTTCTTTTTCGAAAATTTTGATTTCCAATGGTTTTGAAATTACGATGGCGATAATCATGGCCAAGACAATTCGGGGAGACGCCTGAAGCAATTCACTGCGAAACCGGTCTCTTTTTCTGATGGTGGAAACGATGAATCTGTCCAAATTGAAAATAAGTAAACCCCATACAATTCCGAAGAAAATGGCATAATATACATTATCGAAAACGGTAAATAAAGCATAACTGCCAGCAATAAAAGCCATTACAGCCGTGAAGAAAACGGTGGCACCTACGCCTACATACTTGGTTTGTTCGCCTTCGCTGCAAGTATCGAGCAAAGTCCTATCTGCGCCGGAGCACAAAATGAAAAAGCGTTTTAACATGATGATGATTTTTGATTGATGATGATACTGCAAATTTAGCACCATTTTTTATATCATATTGTAAACCAACGATTTATTTTTATTCAATTTTATCATTTTCGAAAACTCCTAACAAACATTCTATTGATTATCAATAATTTATGTTAAAATAATTGTAAATTTGTATTAAATACCTCAAGATTTCAAAAAACCACAAGCCTCAAATTTCAAAAAAGAATTACTCACTGATTCCTAAATACTAAATTTTGAAATTATGAAAGCTGTCAACTACAAATTCTTATTGCCCTTTTTAGTTCTATTCTTTGCTAATAATTTACTCTTCAGTCAGGCAGAAGCCGACAAACCAATGTATCTGACTGCAACTACCATGCATTGGAACGCCAATCTCGATAATTTTTCTCAGGACGAATGGAAAGCCGTTGAAAAAGAATATTTCGACAAAGTGGTTATGAAAAATGAATTCATAAAAGGTTCCAATGTTGCCATCCATTATTTTACAGCGGATAATACCGAAATTATTTTCGTGTATGTTTACGAAAATTGGGATGCCATTAAAAAAGCCCAGGATCGTTTTGAGGAATTGGAAAAACAAGCCTGGCCCGACGAAAAAAAACGAACTGCTTTTTTTGAAAAGAGAGAGAGTTACTACGACGGCCATCATTCCGACGAAATCTACGCTACACTTCCCGGCGCTAAAATGATGCCGAAAATAGCTGATAAACAAATGGTGTATTACTTGAGAAAAAGCTCTTTTGCCAAACCGAAAGACGGTTCGGAAAAGGAATTCAATGAGCTGAACAAACAATTATTTGATGCAGTGATCAATAAAAACGAATTCATAAAAGCTTATTATCCTCACAGACATGCCTGGGGCTCCAACAGTACCGATTTTTTAGAGGTATTTGTTGTTGAATCGTTGGGAGACATTGAAAAAGCGTTTAAAAGGGATGACGAACTTTTCAAAGCGCAATGGAAAGACGAAAAATCGCAAAAAGAATTTGATAAAAAAATGGGCAAATATTTCCACAAAACCCATTCCGATTACATTTACCGCTCGGTAGTCGGACTCGAAAAATAATTTCAGAAAATCATAAAAAAATCCGCTTTTCAAAAGAAGAAGCGGATTTTTATTTATGTCTGATTTTTACTTGCTTAACGCGACAAAATATTTGTAGAACAACGGAATTGTCTCAATACCTTTCAGATAATTGAACACGCCGAAATGTTCGTTTGGCGAGTGAATCGCGTCACTGTCCAAACCGAAGCCCATCATAATGGTTTTAGATTTCAATTCTTTTTCAAACAATGCTACAATCGGAATACTTCCTCCGGAACGCACCGGAATCGGTTGTACGCCAAAAGTATCCGCATAGGCTTTCTCGGCAGCCTGATATCCTACAGAATCAATAGGTGTTACATAACCCTGACCTCCGTGATGCGGCGTAACTTTAACTTTTACTGCTTTTGGAGCAATGCTTTCAAAGTGTTTGGTGAACAATTCGGTAATTTCTTCCCAATCCTGATTCGGTACCAAACGCATGGATATTTTCGCATACGCTTTGCTTGCAATAACGGTTTTTGCGCCTTCTCCCGTATAACCTCCCCAGATTCCGTTTACGTCTAGCGTAGGACGGATGGAGTTTCTTTCGTTTGTCGTATACCCTTTTTCACCATATACATCTTCGATATCCAATGCTTTTTTATAAGCTTCTTCAGAATAAGGACGTTCTGCCATTTTTTCTCTTTCTGCCATGGAAAGCTCTTCCACTTTATCATAGAAGCCCGGAATAGTAATATGATTGTTCTCATCATGCATAGAAGCAATCATTTTTGTCAATACGTTGATTGGATTGGCAACGGCGCCACCATACAATCCAGAGTGTAGGTCGCGGTTCGGACCGGTAACTTCCACTTCTACATAACTTAATCCGCGAAGACCTGTCGTAATGGATGGTTGTTGATTGGAAATCATTCCCGTATCGGAAATCAGAATCACATCGTTAGCCAATTTGGCCTGATTGCGTTCCACAAACCAGCTTAAACTTGAAGAACCTACTTCTTCTTCCCCTTCAATCATGAATTTCACGTTACAAGGAAGACAATTGTTCTGGATCATGTATTCGAATGCCTTAACGTGCATGTACATCTGACCTTTGTCATCACAGGCACCACGGGCAAAGATTGCCCCTTCCGGATGCAATTCTGTTGATTTGATAACCGGTTCAAACGGTGGCGATGTCCATAATTCAATCGGATCAGCCGGTTGCACATCATAATGACCATACACCAATACGGTCGGCAGGTTTTTATCGATTATTTTTTCTCCGTAAACGATGGGATAACCTGGTGTTTCACACAATTCCACGAAATCACAGCCTGCTTTTTCAAGACTTGCTTTTACAGCATCAGCAGTGTCGATAACATCTTGAGCGTAAGCACTGTCGGCGCTTACCGAAGGAATCTTCAATAATTCTATTAACTCATTAAGAAAACGTTCCTTATTTTCCTGAACGTACTGTTTAATATTGTCCATTATGTTGTTAAAATGATGAAAGCCAAATGTACAAAAAATCAAAAAGAAAATAACCAATTCCGAATTTCAATACCCAAATTGTATTTTCACAAGAAAACCTAAAATGCAAAACACTAAAAGTAAAACAGTTACCCTCTTCCGGATAAAAAGTTTCAGGAAATTATGTTTTGAAATTTGCAATTTTAAAAGTTATGCCTATCTTTGCCCCACTTAATGAAACAACTACTTGTTTTATAAGCCTGCGGGTGTGGTGAAATTGGTAGACACGCCAGACTTAGGATCTGGTGCCTCACGGTGTGTAGGTTCGAGTCCTATCACCCGCACAAAAAGCTTCTCAAATCGGGAAGCTTTTTTTATTCCCTTTCTTTACCGACTTTATTTCACCATCTAAAACTTCTGTTTTTTTGGTTATTCAAAATATATCAATCCCAAAAAATAGCTTCAAAAAAGAAAATTTAAACTACCTTTAAGTCTCACTACCAACCACAAGGCAACTCAAAACTTGGTTCTGAATTCACATTCGGGAACCGCTTTCTCGTTACAAAAATGTGCTAATATCAAAAAGTAACATCATGCGAAAAATAATTTCACTTTTCGGACTGCAGGATTCGGATTTGAACGACAAAAAATTAATCCTTGCAAAAATTATCCTGATTTTTCTGTGTATCCTTTCTGTTTCCCTCCTGATCAGCATGTTCGTCTTGAGCCAGTATGCTTTACGTTATGGTCTGATCCTGTTCATCGTTTGGCTGGTAAGCTTAATGCTCGCATCACTTATCAAAAGAAATAACACCAAGGCCATTGCCTCTATCTACATCTCTTTTCTACTAATCATGATCCTACTGTTCTCCTTGAGCGGTGGCGGAATTAAAGCACACGGAATCAAACTTTTGCCAATAGTCGTTTTATTTGCCGGGCTTACCATGGGAAAGCGTGAGATATGGATTTTTGGAATTATCGCTGCTTTAGTGGGGTTGTTTCTGGTTTTTGCCGAACAAAACAATTTACTTCCCAGAAAAGAACCTCTCGGCTTTAGCCCCATTGTGCATTGGACCTTCACCGTAACCAGCATTTTTTTACTGTGTTTTCTGGAGAACCTGTCTGTGGAAACACTTCGGAAAGCTCTTATAAAGTCCAAAGAAGAACTGGGCCTCAGAATCAAATCCGAAGAAACCCTAAAACTCAGAAACGAAAAACTTGTCGAAATTGCGCAATTTCAATCCCATATGGTCAGAGGTCCCGTAGCGAGTATAGAGGGATTAATCAGTTTAATTAATTTTGAAAATCCCAACGCTCCGGAGAATTTTGAAATAATCCAAAAACTGAAAACCGCTACTGAAAACCTGGATTCGGTAGTGAATCAGATTGTGAAAAAAACAGACGAAATCAATGAAACACAAAAAGAGAAACCCAATATCGGTTAATTGGGACGATTCCTTGCAAAAAAACTATCCTTATTTCAGCGGACGCAGGGTATTGCTATACGTTATTATGTAAGGATTCCCCTGTTGCAAAGCGTCTTTCATCACATAAACAAATTTGTACTTTTTCGCATTTTCAACATCAATCAACGCTTCTTTTTTACTTGATTCATCTGTGATTTTAGTATCAACCCTATTATTAATAGTGATGTAACCCGCAATTCCCGTACCCAAATTACTGATCGGAACTCCGGAATACAAGACCTTATTTTCATTTGTAATGGTAACTTTCTCACCTTTGAAACCTTTGGTCAGAATTATAACCGATGCTGTTTCGCCAGTAGCTTTCATCTCGGATAAGAATTTCTTTTTTGCGCTTGGAGAAACCGATCTGAAATCATCACGATACTGAACAGCAGGTTCTTTTTTCTCTTCCGCAACAGTTTTTTTAGACGAACAACCTATTGCAAAAATCACCATCAACAAAAGAATAACTCCCTTTTTCATACGCTTTCATTATTAATCCTTACTATTTAACGAACCACACTGCAATCTATTATATCTTTGTATAGTTAAATAAAAGTCAAATTTTTCATGGCTCAGAAAATCGGACATCGCGGCGCAAAAGGACATTTAGCCGAAAACACGTTGGAATCCTTCCAAAAAGCATTGGATTTAAAGGTGGACGGAATCGAACTTGATGTTCACGTTTGTGCTTCCGGGGAGTTGGTCGTTTTTCATGATTTTACCGTTGAACGGATGACCGATGCCAAGGGAGAAATTCATAAACTGACATTATCCGAATTGAAAGAATTCAAAGTCGCAGGAGAATTTGAAATTCCGACTTTAGAAGAAACTTTTGATCTGATTAACAGAAAATGCTGGATTAATGTAGAATTAAAAGGACACGGTACCGCTCAACCCACCTGCGAACTGATTGAAAAATACGTTACTGAAAAAGGCTGGGAATACGAAGATTTCATCGTTTCCAGTTTCCAAAAGCAGGAATTGGAAAAAGTAAAAGCAAGAAATACCAAAATCCGATTGGCCACCCTGTCAGAAGCCAGTGTAGAACAGGCTTTGGAATGGGCAGACGAACTCTCGGCCTACGCCATCCACCCACATTTTTCCTTACTGACCGAAGACAACATCCATGAAGCTAAAAAGAAAGGCTACACTATAAACGTATGGACCGTAAATCAGCACGAAGATATCCAGCGATTAGAAGCCCAAAATATTGACGGAATTATATCCGATTTCCCAGACAGATTATGACGACAAATTACGATATACTAATCATAGGCGGTGGTGCGGCAGGATTCTTTACAGCCATCAACATCGCAGAAAACAATCCGAAGTTAAAAATCGCCATACTCGAACGCGGAAAAGAAGTGCTTTCCAAAGTAAAGGTTTCCGGCGGAGGACGCTGCAATGTTACCCATGCCTGCTTTATCCCGAATGATTTGGTAAAATTTTATCCGAGAGGCGAAAAAGAGCTGAAAGGTCCGTTTCACCAGTTTTGTTCCGGAGACACTATCGAATGGTTCGAAAAACACGGCGTTGAACTCAAAATCGAGGAGGACGGCAGAATGTTTCCGGTATCCGACAGCTCACAAACCATCATCGACTGTTTTCTAAATGCTGGAAAAAAATCAGGAATTGATATTTTAACCGGTCAAAGTGTGCAATCGATTTACAAAGGCGAAAATTACTGGAAAGCCGACACCAATCAACAGTCATTTAAATGCGAAACGCTGGTGATGACAACCGGAAGCAATCCGAAAATGTGGGAATTGATGGAATCACTCGGACATACCATCGAAGCTCCCGTTCCGTCATTGTTTACTTTCAACATCAAAGACTATCGGATTAAAGATTTAATGGGCGTTTCGGCATTTACATCCGTAAAGGTAAAAGACTCCAAACTGAAAGCATCAGGGCCTTTACTGATAACCCACTGGGGCATGAGCGGACCCGGTATTTTACGCCTTTCCGCCTGGGGTGCCCGTGAATTGGCAGCCAAAAACTATCAATTCACACTGCAGGTTAACTGGCTTCATGAAACCGATTTTGAAGAAGCATTGGATACGCTGAAAGACCTGAAGGAAGATAATGCAAAGAAACTGGTCATAAAATTTTGCCCTTTCGAGTTTCCGAAACGTCTTTGGGAAAGTCTGGTTAACGCATCGGGAATTTCAGCCGAAACCAAATGGGCCGACATTTCCAAAAAACAACTGACCTATTTAGCCAATCAGCTGACCAACGGTCAATTTCAGGTAAACGGAAAAAGTACTTTTAAAGAAGAATTCGTAACTGCGGGAGGCATCAACCTAAAGGAAATCGACTTTAAAACCATGCAAAGCAAAATCCACGACAATTTGTATTTTGCCGGGGAAATTTTAAATATAGATGCCATTACGGGCGGATTCAATTTTCAGAATGCCTGGACGGGAGGTTTCCTGGCAGCACGGTCTATTATCGAAAAGTAATATTTGCTTCTTTATTCCAAACCGCCTTTTAGCGATTCCTGCCACAATTTTAAGTCCCGCCATTTCCCTTCATAAGCCAATCGGGCCTGACGCGGCCAAGTCGAAGGATTATGGAAAGCGAATTGTTCTCCTGCTTTGCTCAAAATTTCGTTACAACGGTCTACCGACATTTCGGCGAAACTCTTCCAGGTCAGGATTCCGGAGGTTTTGAACAATTGCTCAATTTTCGGACCCACACCTTCAATCACTTTCAGATCGTTCTCTTCCACATCCCTTCCCAAAACCGAAGACGCAAAATCGTGATCAAACTCATGATATTCCATCGGTTCGGCCGTGAATCCCAAAACATGACTGCCGGAAGCTAGTTTCGCTTTCAAAACTTCATTTTCCGATAAAAGCACAGCCACTCTTCTTTTTAGCTTTTCAACTTCAGAAGTATCTCTTGAATTTGAATTTGACATCGATTTCCCAATAATATAGCCTAATAAAACGCCTACCAAACCAATAAGCAAAACAACAAAAGCTCCCATATCTCTAAATTTTAAGTTGATTCCAAAAAACCATTTTAACAAATAGCAGGGTTAAGAAAAGTGTGCAGAAACCATTCATAAAATTTGATTTCAGAAGATATTTTTGGGTATATATAAAGATAATAATAAAAGAAATTGCTGATTGTTAGATAGTTACAGTTATGGATGAAGTGCAGAAAAAATCGATAAAAAAACTATCGGTTCAGCCAGAAAACAGCAGCATTTAAAATCGTAGCGAAGCCAACCCACGCCAGATAAGGCAAAAGCAAGATTGCCGCTATTTTATCCACTCTTTTAAAGACAACATAGGTTTCGAAAATCATCAGCCAAAGCAGCGCTATTTCAACCAAAGCCAATAACGGATTGTGCAGTCCGAAGAAAAGGTAGGTCCACAAAATATTCAACCCCAACTGAATCGCGAAAAACTGCAAGCCTTTACGGACATTGATCCGATCCAATTCCATTCGGTCCCAAACCAACCCGGCGGATATCCCCATCATAATAAAAAGCATTGACCAAACCGGAGCAAAAACCCAGTCGGGAGGCGTAAAACCCGGTTTTATTAAATTCGGATACCAAACTTCAATACTATTGCCTATTATAAGTCTTGAAAAATAACCTATACACAAACAGGTAACAACAACGGTAAGAATTCGGGTGATTTTTTGCATTTGGCTAAATTATGTTTCAAAAATAGGAAAAAACCACAGATTCCAAAGCACTTTAGCAGCGAACTAACTAAAAATGTATCTTTGCTTAAATTTTTCAACTTTTATGATTTCTGAAAAGGATTTTATCCAAAATAATTATACTGTTTCCGTAGAAAGCGGCAATTTCGAATGGAGCGCTCCCAGTAACATCGCCCTGGTTAAATATTGGGGAAAAAAAGACAAGCAGATTCCGGCCAATCCATCCATCAGTTTTACGCTGAACAACTGCAAGACGATTACTAAATTGGGCTTTGCAAAAAAAGAAAAGGATGGCAATTTCTCATTCGATTTGTTATTTGAAGGGCAGCCAAAAGAAGATTTCAAGCCTAAAATCCAAAAGTTTTTCGAACGCATTTTTGAGTATTGTCCGTACCTGAAAGATTTTCATTTTACGATTGACACCCAAAACACCTTTCCGCACAGTTCTGGAATTGCTTCCTCTGCCTCCGGAATGGCTGCTTTGGCCATGAACATCATGAGTCTGGAAAAAGTTTTGAATCCAAACATTCCAGAAGATTATTTCTATCAAAAAGCTTCTTTTCTGGCCCGATTGGGTTCGGGAAGCGCCTGCCGAAGCGTAAAAGGTGAAGTTGTGATTTGGGGAAGTCATGCGGAAATCAAAGGAAGTTCCGATTTGTTTGGCGTTGAATTTCCTTCAACCATCCACAACAATTTCAACAACTATCAGGACACTATTTTATTGGTGGATAAAGGCGAAAAACAGGTTTCCAGCACCGTAGGTCACGATTTGATGTTTGGCCATCCGTTTGCCGAACAGCGTTTTTCTCAGGCACACCACAATTTATCGGCTATAAAAAGCGTTTTGGAAAGCGGAGATGTGGAACAGTTCATCAAAATCGTGGAAAGTGAAGCTTTGACGCTGCATGCCATGATGATGACGTCGATGCCGTATTTCATACTGATGAAACCGAATACACTGGAAATCATCAATAAAATTTGGAAATTCAGGAACGAAACACAAACACCGGTATGTTTTACGCTTGATGCCGGAGCAAATGTTCACGTACTGTATCCGGAAAACGTTAAAGGGAAAGCTCTGCAATTTATTAAGGACGAATTAGTTGGCTATTGTCAAAATGGTCAGTACATTTGTGATGAAATAGGATTGGGAGCTTTAATGATTTAATTTTTGTATATTTAGCCCATAAACTGAATATCGTAAACTGTAGCCCAAATGAAAGGACCGCTTTTTTACTCGAAAATCTTACTCTTCGGAGAATACGGAATCATCAAAGATTCCAAAGGCTTGTCTATCCCTTATAATTTCTATAACGGAGCTTTGAAAGTAGATGAAAATCCGTCTGAAGAAGCGCAAAAATCGAACACAAGTTTAAAGCGATTTGTGTCATACCTGAAAGATTTGCAAAGCGAACAACCCGAGTTGGTGACTTTCAATCTGGAAGTTTTAAAAGATGATGTGGAGCGCGGCATGTATTTCGATTCCAGTATTCCTCAAGGATATGGTGTTGGAAGCAGTGGTGCCTTGGTAGCAGCGATTTACGATAAATATGCCAATAACAAAATCACGGTTCTGGAAAACCTGACACGTGAAAAATTATTGCAGCTGAAATCCATTTTTTCAGAGATGGAATCGTTTTTCCACGGAAAAAGTTCGGGTCTTGATCCCTTGAACAGCTACTTGAGTTTACCGATTTTAATCAACTCCAAAGACAATATTGAACCGACCGGAATTCCTTCGCAAAGCGCACAAGGAAAAGGCGCCGTTTTCTTACTCGATTCGGGTATCGTGGGCGAAACTGCTCCGATGGTAAGCATCTTCATGGAAAACCTGAAAGAAGAAGGATTCCGTAAAATGCTGAAATCCCAAT
>NZ_DATIDM010000138.1:0-6549 GCF_035456225.1 Flavobacterium sp.
AACAAAGGTCCGATAATTTTTTTTTAGTTAGTGTTAATAAATTGTTATTTGTATCTTATTGATTTCTAAAATTTTAGATTTGTTTTTTATCCTGTAAAGCAAATACTTTTTTCAGTAAATCTGTACTTCTGGAAGACAGGTTGGTGCGGATGTCTTTTTCTTCAACAGCAATCATTTTAAATACGCCTTCCATAGCTTTATTGGTAGTATAATCCGTCAAATCAGGATTTACTTTCTTAACTAACGGAACACTGTTGTATTTTGTTATGATGGTTGACCAAACTTTGTCGGCTCCTACTTTTGAAAACGACTGTTTGATTACCGGGTTGAATTTTGAATACAAAGCGGTTGATGTGGACGATTCTAAATAGGTAGTTGCAGAACGTTCGTTTCCTAATAATATATTTTTAGCATCAGTAAAACTCATCCCTTTTACCGCATCAACGAAAATTGGAGTGGCTTGTTTTACTGCATCTTCAGCAGCGCGGTTCATAACTTTTAAACCTTCATCAGCCAATTTACTCATGCCTATGTCGCGAAGGGTTTTGTCTACTTTTTTAAGTTCTTCAGGTAAAAGGATTTTTACCATTTCATTTTTGTAGAAGCCATCGGCAGCGGTAAGTTTGACAACCTGTTTTTCGATCCCTTTGTTCAGGGCTTCTTTCAATCCTGAAGAAATTTCGGCTTGTCCGATACCCATCTGGCCCAACGTTCCCTGTGTTTGCGGTAATTGCTCAATAACCTGCTGCATTTCCGCGCATCCAAAAAATGGTATAAAAGCCAAAAGCAGTATTCTTTTTTTCATGTTTATGTGATTTAGTACTCAAAGGTAAACAAACATTGTACCAATTTTATTGTATAGTATTTTGTTATGAGAAAATAATAACAATCAATTTGATTTATAAAATAAGGATAAGTTAATTCGGTAATTTTAATTAAATTTAACAGTTGTAAAACGTTGGGCCCCAGAAATTTGATTTGAGAATACTTCTGTTAATGAAAATAGGAATCAATCACTAATAACATTATATAAAATGGAAAACAATTCGAATAGCCAGGGTAAGTGTCCTTTTTCAGCCACAACCCAAAATGAGAATATGGGTGGAATCGGGACAAAAAACAAGGATTGGTGGCCCAATCAGTTAAAAGTAAACATGCTGCGTCAAAATTCATCCCTCTCAAATCCGATGGGTGAGGCATTCGATTACGCGACAGAATTCAAAAGCCTTGATCTGGCAGCGGTCAAAAAAGACCTTAATGACCTTATGACCGATTCGCAGGATTGGTGGCCGGCCGATTTCGGACATTACGGACCTCTTTTTATCCGCATGGCATGGCATAGCGCCGGAACCTACCGAATAGGAGATGGTCGTGGAGGCGCAGGAGCAGGACAACAGCGTTTCGCACCTCTTAACAGCTGGCCGGATAATGCCAATCTTGACAAAGCCCGCAGACTGCTTTGGCCCATCAAACAGAAATACGGGCGTAAAATCTCCTGGGCCGATCTTATGATTTTGGCCGGAAATGTCGCTTTGGAATCCATGGGATTTAAAACCTTTGGTTTTGCCGGTGGACGTGAAGATGTCTGGGAACCGGAAGAAAATGTATACTGGGGTTCTGAAACGGAATGGCTGGACGATAAACGCTATTCGGGAGTACGCGACCTTGAAAATCCGCTGGCAGCGGTGCAAATGGGACTAATCTATGTAAATCCCCAAGGACCTAACGGTAATCCGGACCCTCTTGCTGCAGCTACCGATATTCGCGAAACATTTGCCCGCATGGCCATGAATGATGAAGAAACTGTTGCGCTTATTGCCGGTGGGCATACCTTCGGAAAAGCACATGGAGCCGGAGATGCTGCATTGGTTGGTGCAGAACCTGAAGCAGCCGGTATCGAACTGCAGGGTTTGGGTTGGGCGAGTAAACATGGCACCGGTAAAGCGGGAGATGCGATTACAGGTGGCCCCGAAGTGACCTGGACACAAACACCGACAAAATGGAGCAATCATTTCTTCGATAATCTCTTTAATAACGAATGGGAGCTGACCAAAAGCCCGGCAGGCGCATTTCAATGGGTGGCAAAAGGTGGCGCAAAGACAATCCCGGATGCGCATGACCCTTCCAAAATGCATATGCCGACTATGCTTACCACAGACCTTACATTACGGTTTGATCCTATTTATGAGAAAATTTCAAGACGTTTTTATGAAAATCCGGATCAATTTGCTGATGCTTTTGCCCGTGCATGGTATAAGTTAACGCATCGTGATATGGGACCGATTGCCCGTTATCTTGGCCCTGAAGTTCCAAAAGAAGAATTGCTTTGGCAGGATCCGATTCCGGCAGTGGATCATGAGTTGATCAATGATAGTGATATTGCCTCATTAAAAGCTAAAATATTGGATTCCGGTCTTACTGTTTCACAATTGGTCAGTGCTGCCTGGGCTTCGGCATCTACATTCCGTGGTTCCGACAAACGCGGTGGTGCAAATGGTGCCCGTATTCGTTTGGCTCCTCAAAAAGATTGGGCAGTAAACAATCCGGGGCAGTTATCAAAAGTTTTGATTACGCTTGAAGGTATTCAGAAAGATTTTAATAGTACGCAATCGGGTGGTAAAAAAGTATCACTTGCTGATCTTATTGTTTTGGCGGGTTGTGCCGGAGTTGAGAAAGCAGCGAAAAATGCTGGACATTCTGTAACAGTTCCTTTTGCTGCTGGCCGTATGGACGCTTCACAGGATAAAACCGATGTGGCCTCATTCGCAGTATTGGAACCGAAAGCCGATGGATTCCGAAATTATGCGAAATCCAAGTTTGCAATTCCAACAGAAGCAATGTTAATAGATAGAGCACAATTGCTAACGCTTACCGCTCCCGAAATGACGGTTCTTGTTGGAGGTTTACGCGTGTTGAATACCAACTTCGATAATTCCAAACATGGGGTATTTACCAGTCGTCCGGAAACACTTACCAACGATTTCTTCGTGAATTTGCTCGACATGGGTACAACCTGGAAAGCAGTTGATGAACAGGAGGAATTGTTTGGGGGAGCAAATGGTTCCGGTGTAAAATGGACAGGAACCCGAGCCGATCTTGTCTTCGGTTCTAATTCCGAGTTGAGATCATTGGCGGAAGTATATGCAAGTTCAGACGCTCAGGAGAAATTTGTGAAAGATTTTGTTTCAGCATGGAATAAAGTAATGAATCTTGACCGTTTTGATTTGGCTAAATAACAGCACAGAATCATGAAAATATCGGAAGTTCATCTGTTAACCGACTCGCTTTCGGAAACCGAATTCTTTTATAAGGAAAAGCTAGGTTTGAAGGTCGTTGTGAAAACGGATGAGCTTCTTTTTTTTAAGGTCGGAATATCGCAATTATGTTTCCATTTATCGGATAAAATTCAAAAACCGGTTTATCATGTTGCCTTCGATATTCCTGAGAACAGATTGCTTGAAGCCTTGGAATGGATTCGGGAAAGAGTGGAATTGATTCCGTTTGAAACCAATGAAATTATCGACTTTTTCAATTGGAATGCGAAATCCTTTTATTTTTATGATACCAATGGAAATATCCTAGAATGCATAGCACGTTACGATCTGAAGAATGTTTCGGAGGAAAATTTTAATGGGAATTCATTTATAAAAATCAGTGAAATTGGTTTTGTGGTCGCAGATGTTTTTGAATTTTGCGATGAGGTCAATCAGCAATACCAAACCGATTATTTTATACGACAGCCCAAACGTGAAAACTTCTCCGTTTTGGGAGATGATTACGGTTTGTTTATCGTTTCGGGAGAAAACCGGAATTGGTTCCCGACAATGCACAGAGCGCAACCGTTTTGGGCGAAAGTTTTTTTTGAGAGTAAAGACAAACGGCATGAAATACTATTTAACCCGTGAAAAATCCGATTTTCTTATCAGTAACACACATATTTTAAAAGTTTAAATAACAACCAATTAAAAAAGTAAATAGAATTATGGAAACAACCAACGTGAAAGCATACGGGACACAAGCGGCCGATGCACCTTTGAAACAAATGAATATCGAACGCAGGGACGTTACCTCAAAAGATATTGAAATTGATATTTTGTATTGCGGCGTTTGCCACTCCGATTTACACACGGCAAGGAACGACTGGGGCTTTACGACTTATCCGGCAGTTCCCGGACATGAAATTGTGGGTAAAGTAACCAAAGTTGGCAGCGAAGTAACCAAAATTAAAGTCGGTGATTTTGCCGCCGTAGGTTGTTTGGTTGATTCTTGCCGTACCTGTAGCAGTTGTGAGCAGGATCTTGAACAATATTGCTTGAACGGATGGGTTGGAACTTACAACAGTGAAGACAAATATTTAGGCGGAATGACGTTTGGCGGCTATTCCGAAAAAGTTGTGGTAGAGGAACATTTCGTACTGAAAGTGCCTTCCAATCTGGATTTGGCTGCCACAGCACCGTTGCTTTGTGCCGGAATCACCACTTGGTCACCGCTTCGCCATTGGAACGTTGGTAAAGACAGTAAAGTGGCCGTTGTGGGTTTAGGCGGATTGGGGCATATGGCTATTAAACTTGCCAAAGGTTTAGGGGCAGAAGTAACCCTTTTTTCAAGAACACCCAATAAAGAAAAAGACGCCAGGGATTTAGGTGCCGATCATGTAATTATCTCAACAGATGAAGGGCAAATGAAGTCAGTGAGCGGAAAATTCGACGTGATTATTGACACCGTGCCTTACGTTCATGATGTGAATCCTTATTTGGGAACGTTAACTATTAGCGGTACTTTGGTTGTGGTGGGTTATTTGGGCGGATTGGATCCTATTTTGAATACCGTTCCGATGATTATGGGCAGAAAAGCTGTGGCAGGTTCCTTAATTGGCGGTATAGCCGAAACACAGGAAATGCTAGATTTCTGTGGCAAGCACAACATCGTTTCGGAAATTGAAGTAATTAAGATGCAGGATATAAACGAAGCCTACGAAAGAATGATTAAAAGCGATGTTCGCTACCGATTTGTAATTGATATGGCTTCTTTGAAAAAAGGATAGCCGCTGGAAAATATTGTTGTAAAAAGGGGTAAACAAGCTAGATTCTTAATGCTGTTTACCCCTTTGTTTGTTTACGGTTTACAACTCGTTTTCGTTCTCTTTCATTTTTTGTTCCAGACTGTTTTTTAATATGTCCAGACTTTCCTTTTTCAGTTGCATTTCCTGTAGATGGTGTAAAGTATTTTTTTTCAGCGAGTTTACAGCTCTTGTTTTTACCATTCTTGCCAAATCGGGAATGAGTTCTTTTTCGGGGTGGGATTCCAAATAGTGCACTGTTTCTAACGCTGCAAAACATTCCGCTCGGGTTTTTTCCATTGCGCTGATTTTACGTACCAGGAGTTGTTGCTTGTATTGCACTGTCAGATATTCCCGCTTTAACCATTCCTGCGCTTTCTTTTTTTCTGCTTCAGCAATCATTACACTTTCCTTTGAATGTGATTCGGATTCCTTCACATTGGATAACATATCGGCCAATAGTTGTTTTGCTGTAAGGGGTATATCCCGTTGCCCTATTTCAAACATGGCCCATTGCACTCTCGTGATGCCAAACAACATTCCCATTTCCTCCTGTGTTAAACCTAATAAACTCTTTATTATGGATGTGCGTTTCATTTGTGACAAGTTTGTTGTGAAAATTTATTTGTCACAAAAATGGTGACATTTTTTTAGAAATAAAAATTTTGTCACAAAATCCGTGACAAAATTTCCGGATTGATTTTCTTGTCACAAGTCGATAGCGTCAAATTATAAAACCTTAAATTGTTTTCTTTTCTTACTTTTTGTAGATTAGCGGAAAGGGAATTCAACAACTTAATTCAACAATGAAAAAAATATATCTTTTGTTAACTTTATTAATTCTAAATATTTCTTTTTCGCAACATTCTTCAGAACATGTTTCAATATCAGAAACATTTTCATCAAATGGAGAATTTATATTGAAATCTATTTCATATGACGATGAATTTCCAAATCTTAAAGGTGAATCGTTTGTAACTTTTAATAAGGAATATGATAGTTTGGGTGTTCGTAAAAAATTTTACAAAATAAATCGGTCATTTGATTTATGGGAAGGATCTTCGTATTTCGTTGCGATTAGTAATGACGGAAGAAAAATACTTTATATTAAAAATGACGTTTATTTTAAAGGAGGTGAAAATGAAAATGTTACTTATTATGTTGATGGAAAACTAATTAAATCCTATACGTCAGAAGAGTTTATTGATTGTGATAAAGATCAAGAAAAATGTAAAATATTTTACGATAACCAATATGAAGTGTTCAAAATACAAGGTGCTTCATTTAAAGAATACAAAACCGGAATATCCGAAAAGGAAAAATTCTTAAATAAAAACTATGTATTCAATAAAAATGATACAATCTATGTTATTGACAGTAGAAAGAAAGTCCTGCTCTTTGATTTAAATAAAAATGAATTTATCAAAAGAAAAGTTGATTTGGATTCAATCTATCCAAAAATAAAAAATATCGAAGCTTTTAAAAGTAAA
>NZ_DATIDM010000139.1:0-26225 GCF_035456225.1 Flavobacterium sp.
TTGCGGACTCCATTAAATGCAATCAATGGGATTACCCACATACTGATTGACGACAATCCGAAGCCCAGCCAGATGAATTACCTCAATTCACTGAAGTTTTCCGGAAATTACCTTTTAACCTTCATCAATGACATTCTCGAAATCAACCGGGTTGAATCTGATGTCGTTGAAGTGGAAAACATCGACTTCGACTTAAGGGATTTACTTGAAAATATAGTCGGATCTTTTTCAGAAATAGCCAACAAAAACAAAACGGTTTACCATCTTGAAATTGACGAAAAGATACCTTCCACTTTAATAGGAGACCCTACAAAACTGTCTCAGATTTTCATCAATCTGATTAACAATGCCATTAAATTCACCACAAATGGAAATGTTTGGGTTACCGCTGTTGTTAAAAAAGAAAAAGGAAATTCCGTCAAATTACATTTTGAAGTACGAGACACAGGAATAGGAATTCCAAAAGACCGCATAGAAACCATTTTTGACAGTTTCACCCAAGGTTCAGTTGAAATCAACCGAAAATACGGCGGTACTGGACTCGGACTTGCCATTGTTAAAAGACTGGTGGATTTATTGGGCGGTAAAATCAAACTGGACAGTGAAGAAGGCAAAGGTTCGCGATTTTATTTCGATGTCTCCTTCAACATCAGCAGTAACAAAATTGAAAAGAAAACAGTGCCTTTCTATGACGACAGTTTATTGGTAGACAAAAGAATACTTTTGGTTGAAGACAACAAAATCAATCAAATGATAACCCAAAAAATGCTGGAAAGAAAGAAAATGCACTGCCATATAATCGAAAATGGTGAAGACGCAGTAGAACACATGCGTGACAACACTTATGATTTGATTTTAATGGACGTACATCTTCCGGGTATTAATGGCACTATCGCAACAGAACATATCCGAAAGTTCAATCACGACACACCTATCATAGCTTTAACCGCAATTTCATTAGACGAAAACAAAGAAATGCTGCTTTCTTACGGAATGAACGATGTAATCACAAAACCATTTGACCCGGAGAAATTCTACGAAGTTATTGCTGTGACTATCAATCAGAATATTAATACTGTATAATCAGATTTCTGATCAGATTTCTAACCTTGGGTTCTGCTCCTTTTGCCGCTTCCAAAACTTCATCGTGAGTTATGGTTCCAATACTGGCCTCATCACCCATATCTGTAATTACGGAAACACCGAACGTTTCCAATTCCATATGGCGGGCAACAATAACTTCAGGAACCGTAGACATCCCGACACAATCGCAACCCAAGGCTTTTACCATCCTGTATTCTGATAAAGTTTCAAAAGTCGGCCCCTGCAACCCAAGATAAACCCCTTCATGAACTGCAATACCCATTGCTGACGCAATTTCTTTGGCTTTAACAATCATTTTCGGGCTGTACGGCGCACTCATGTTTACAAAGCGCGGTCCGAAACGCTCATCGTTTTTTCCTCGAAGCGGATGTTCCGGCATCATATTCACATGATCTTTAATCAACACCACCGAACCTACCTTATAATCCGGATTTACACCTCCGGATGCATTGGAAACAATAAGTTTGTCTACCCCTAAATATTTCAATACACGAACCGGAAAAGTAACCTGCTTCATGTCATATCCCTCATAAAAATGAAAACGTCCCTGCATGGCCACAACTTTTTTTCCTTCAATAGTTCCAAAAACCAAAGCGCCTTTATGACCTTCAACAGTCGAAACCGGAAAATTCGGAATTTCTTTATATGGTAATGTATGCTCAATCTGGATATCATCTGTAAATCCACCCAAACCCGAACCTAAAATCACACCATATTCTGGCGTAAAACCAGTTTGTTCTTTTATATAATTAACGGTCTCCTGTACTTGTTCCCACATAGTGTTTAATTGTTTTATCAAAATCCTCCTGCGCCGTGACAAAAGAACTCTTTATAGGTAAATAATATAATTGTGCTTTGGAAATCTTCCCTTTTAAACGGACAAAATCCTTTTCGGTTGTAATGACAATTTTGTTTTTCGCTTTTAATGTAATGTCCTGTAAATCATGCTGTGTAAAGTCGTGATGATCCGGAAAGACCATTGTAGATGATTTTGCAGCCTGCAAATGTGCAAAAAAAGGTTCTGGTTTTGCAATTCCGGCCAAAATCAATTTTTCTGACTTCTGAATTTCTTCAATTGAAAATTTACCTTCTTCCGAAAACACATGGGTATCATAATCTATAAAAGTAAAGAAGACCTGTTGGTGTTTTAAAGGTTTCAATCGCAACACAATAGCTTCCTGCTCCTCTTCTGTTAATTGTGGAGGACATTTGGTAACCACTATTATATCCGCCCGTTTCGCCCCGCTCCTGCTCTCTCTTAAGTTTCCTGCAGGCAGAATTAAATCGTCACGGTACAAATCACTATAAGCGGTGAGCACTATATAAAAACCGGCTTTGACTTTGCGGTGCTGAAATGCATCATCTAATAAAATGACATCAGGAGGATTTTTTTGGGAAAGCAGCCGGGTAATTCCGTTAACCCTGTCAGCATCTACTGCAACCTGAATTTTTGGGAATTTCTGATGAAACTGGAACGGCTCATCGCCTAAAATTTCAGCATTTGAATCATTATCCGCCAGAACAAAACCTTTCGATTTTCTTTTATAACCACGGCTCAAGGTGGCAATTCTGTAGTTTTCAGACAACAATCGGATTAAATATTCTATTTGAGGCGTCTTTCCGGTTCCCCCAACACTTAAATTCCCCACCGCAATAACAGGAACGTCAAATGCAGTTGATTTGAAAACGCCTCTATCAAACAAAAAATTGCGTAGAGAAGTCACAAATCCGTACAAAACGGAGAATGGAAAGAGTAATTTACGAAGAAAATTCATAACACGAATGTAGCTATTTTTTATCTTTTTGAAAAAAGTTATCGGTTTATTCGTTACTTTGTTATTCAGAAAATTATTTCAGATGAAGATAGCAGAAATACTTTCCATTTTAGAAGAAATGGCTCCATTGGCCTATGCAGAAGATTTTGACAATGTCGGACTCCTGCTCGGTGATGCCAATTCCGAAGCCACCGGTGTTCTGGTTTGCCATGACGCTTTAGAAGCAGTAATAGACGAAGCTGTTGCGAAAAAATGCAATCTGGTGGTATGTTTCCACCCAATTTTGTTTTCGGGATTAAAAAAAATTACCGGAAAAAATTATGTGGAACGTGCTGTCATCAAAGCCATCAAAAACGATATCGCCATCTATGCCGTGCATACTGCGCTTGACAATCACAAACAAGGTGTTAATAAAATTTTCTGCAATGCTTTAGGCCTGACCAACACCAAAATATTGATTCCCAAACAAAATTTCATTCAGAAACTGATTACCTATACCATTCCGGAAAACGCTGAAGAACTTCGCAATGCCCTATTTGATGCCGGAGCCGGAAAAATCGGTAATTACGAAGACTGCAGCTTTAATTCGAAAGGCATCGGGACTTATATGGGCAACGAAGACAGCAACCCGCAAGTTGGAGAACGTTTTGAATTTGTGGAAAATGATGAAATCAAAATCGAAGTCACATTCGAGAAACATTTGCAGGGAAAAATCCTCAAAGCGCTTTTCCGAAACCACGCCTATGAAGAAGTAGCTTATGAAATTTACAATCTGGAAAACCAACATCAGAATATTGGCCTAGGAATGATTGGCGATTTACCGCAGGAAATGGAGGAACCCGACTTCCTTAAATTTGTCAGAGAAAAAATGGATTGTGGCGGCATTCGCCATAGTCGGTTTTTAAATAAATCGATTAAAAAAGTTGCCGTTTTAGGAGGATCGGGAAGTTTTGCCATAAAAAATGCAATAGCCTCCGGAGCCGATGCTTTTCTTACGGCCGATTTGAAATACCATCAGTTTTACGAAGCCGAAAACAGGCTCTTATTAGCCGATATCGGTCATTTTGAAAGCGAAAGATTTACAAAAAATTATATAGTTGATTATCTTACGAAAAAAATTAGTAATTTTGCAATCATTTTATCGCAAGAAAACACAAATCCAGTTAAGTACTTTTAAAATATGGCAAACATCAAAGAACTAAGTGTAGAAGAAAAATTAAGAGCTCTTTATGATTTACAGCTAATCGATTCAAGAATCGATGAGATCAGAAATGTTAGAGGAGAGCTACCTCTTGAAGTTGAAGATTTAGAAGATGAAGTTGCTGGATTAAGCACTCGTTTAGACAAACTTAAAAGCGATTTAGAGACTATCGAAGAGCAAATCAAAGAAAAGAAAAATGCTATCGAAGGTCATAAAGAATCAATCAAAAAATATTCGCAACAACAAAAAGAAGTTCGCAACAACAGAGAATTCAACGCTTTAACGAAAGAAGTTGAGTTTCAGGAGTTGGAAATCCAATTGGCGGAGAAGCACATTCGCGAAATGAAGGCTTCTATCGAGCACAAGAAAACGGTTTTAGCTGAAACAAAAGAAAGACTTGACGCGAAACAAACCCATTTAAAACACAAAAAAGCCGAGTTAAACGACATCATGGCTGAAACAGAAAAAGAAGAAAACTTCTTATCTGGTAAATCAGTAGAATTCCGTGATCAAATCGAAGAGCGTTTATTAAATGCTTACGACAGAATCAGAACCAGCGTAAGAAACGGTTTAGCGGTTGTTTCAATCGAGCGTGGTGCTTCTGCAGGATCATTCTTCACTATCCCGCCTCAAACTCAAATGGAGATTGCTTCTAGAAAGAAAATTATTACCGATGAGCACAGTGGAAGAATATTGGTAGACAGTGCTTTAGCTGACGAAGAAAAAGACAAAATTCAGCAATTATTTGCTAAATTATAAGTAACTTAAAGTCTCCAAACGGAGGCTTTTTTTTATGGAACAACTTAACAAAATATCTTACTTTATACTAACCAAATCCATTGGGTTATACATCAACCTGATGAGTTTCGTTTTTCCTAAAAAAGCCACACTGTTAGCCTATAAATACTTTGCTGTACCGCGTAGTGGAAGACTACTCCCAAATGCCATTCCGGACATACTGAAAGAAGCAGAACATGAAGTCCTTGTTCATGACAATCACAGTATTCAGACCTATACCTGGAAGGGAAACGAAAACAAAATATTACTTGTTCACGGATGGGAAAGCAATGCAGCCAGATGGGAGCAATTTATCAATTATCTGAAAAAATCGAAGAGCACAATCATCGCATTAGATGCGCCGGGACAAGGTCTCTCCAGTGGCATTGAATTTAACATTCCGCAATATGCGCAACACGTTAATGCTTTGGTTGAACGATTTAAGCCACAATATATTATTGGGCATTCCATCGGAGGTGTTACCTGTTTGTATTACCATTTTAAGTACAACAACCCGGTTTTGCAGAAAATGGTAATTTTAGGAGCTCCGAGCGAGTTTGAAATCCTTTTAAGAAATTACAAGAAAACCATCAGCCTTAACAACAAAACTTTTCAATTGCTTACCGAAAAATTCACGGAGCGATTTAACATTCACCCTTCTGACTTTTCAGGAAAAAAATTCGCTGCTACTTTTAACCTCAAGGGATTAATCGCCCATGATGTAGACGACGATGTTGTGGCTTTCAACGAAGGTAAAGAAATAGCCAATGCATGGAAATCGGCAAAATTTATCGAAACAAAAGGTTTGGGACACAGTTTACATGATGAGAAACTGTATCAGCAAATCAACATTTTTCTGTTTGAAGAATAAAATTAGCGTTTTATGATTTTTTTAGAGCATGTCTTTTTTCCATCGGTTACTTTGACGAAATACACTCCTTGAGGCAGCTGTTCAACACTAAATTCATTATGCCCTGACTGTAACGAATAATCCATAACTTTTTGTCCTAAAGCCGTAAAGATCTCAAATTTTGCATTATCACCAACCGATTGAGGAAATACAATCTTCAATTTATCGTTTACAGGATTTGGAAATACGGTAAAAACCAACTTCTCATTATCCGAAACATTAAGATTCTGATTTATCTGTAAAATAGCCGCCTGCATGTTTGGTAATGGGCCAATATTTCCTGCCACGGCTGTTCCTTGGGAAATTCCGGTAGATTGTAATAAACTGCGCATCTGCAGCGGACTCATATAAACCCCGGTAAGACTGTGATAGTATGAATGAAGCACAACCACACAGGAAGCAACTATCGGAGTAGCAGAACTTGTCCCAGAAAAATTAGTATACCCCTGATTAAAATCACCAGCAATCATTATTAAATCACCATTACCACAGGCGCGGACATTCGCTGCCCAGCCCTGGACATCAACGCGTGACCCGTAGGTACTGTAAGATATTCTGTTATGCGCGAGATCATCAGTCCCTGCGCCAACAATAATTGCCCCTGAATTTCCTCTGCTCATATAAGAAGCATAATAAGCTGAATCCAGATTCTGATTTCCGTTAGCAGCAGCTTCAACAATGATGATTCCCGCATCCGTAGCCGCTTTGGTCAAATCCCAAACGACATTATCGAATTCGGCAGGAACATAATTACCACTTTGACCATAGGCCTGCATCTCATAAACGATTACATCACCTGCTGCTGAACTGGCAATTGCCTGAGAAACAGCATTCACGCGATTGTAACCGGTTTGCTGCCATTCCGGAAACAACAGCATTTCCATTGCATCATAGGCCATCCCAGAAACTCCGTAGGTTCCTTTATCAGCATACATTATTCCGAAAACTGAAGTACCGTGTTCTGTATAGGAAGGTGTTGCGCTGCTGGAGATATTCATGCCGGGAGCAATAAACGCATTTCGATCTACCAATTCTTCATGATTTTTATTGAAGCCGTATTCAACATCACGAATCCGGATTCCGGCTCCGGTAAGACCAAGTCCCCATGCATAATACATGTCTACTCCGGGATTTACATCCAAATAAGTCTGAAAGGATTCAAAATTTGGCGTAGCCGGGGCAATATCGCTGGGGGGAGCTATTGGTTGTAAAGGCATCAAACAACTATACGTAACCACATCTGATTTTTCCAGACGTGAGGCCAAAACCATCAGGCGTTCATTGGAAGGATTATCAATAGTAACTTTAAGTATGTTGCTTAATTTTGAAATCGATTTGCCATCATGACCATTTTGTTTGGCTGCTTTATAAAGTTCATCCGTTTTATCATCGGAAATTACAATCCCCTTTCGAAACTGCACGCTGAATTCTTCAATAAGCAACTTGATTTCAGGCAACTGAACAAGAACACTGTTGTAATTTTCATCATTAAAAACTACAGATTCATCAAAAGAAACATATAATTCGTGTTGTTGAGTATTAGGTGCTAACCGAAATTCACCCTTTCGGTTTTGGGCGAACAGCAATGAATTAAAAAAAAAGAATAAGAGTATTGCTTTCTTCAATTAGCTAACGAATTAATTTTCAAATATATAAAAAAGTCACCCTATTCTAAAACTTAAAACACCTATTATGCAAATAAGTGCTATTTTTGCAGCATGGAAGAAAACAAAACACGCATCAACAAATTCCTTTCGGAAACAGGCTATTGCTCAAGAAGAGAAGCCGACAGACTATTAGAAGAAGGGCGCATCACCATCAACGGAATTGTACCTGAAATGGGAACAAAAGTATCGCTTGATGATGAAATCCGTGTTGATGGAAAACTGATCCGTGAAAAAACTTCTAAACCTGTCTATTTAGCTTTCAACAAACCGGTTGGTATTGAATGTACCACCAATCAAAGCGTAAAAAATAACATTGTCGATTACATCAATTATCCAAAACGCATTTTTCCCATAGGCCGATTGGATAAAGCCAGTGAAGGACTTATTTTCATGACCGATGATGGAGATATTGTAAACAAGATTCTTCGCGCACGCAACAATCACGAAAAAGAATATGTGGTTACAGTAAACAAACCCATAACCGATCGATTCATTCAACGTATGGGGAACGGCGTGCCTATTTTGGACACTGTTACCAAAAAATGTAAAGTGGAACAAATCAGCAAGTTTGTCTTCCGCATTATCCTAACCCAAGGTTTAAACCGTCAGATTCGCCGTATGTGCGAATATTTAGGCTATGAGGTAACTGCTTTAAAACGTATACGAATCATAAACATTTCATTAGATGTAGCTATCGGGCGCTATCGTGATTTAACGGATACAGAAATTCTGGAACTAAACCAGCTTATTGAGCCTTCCAGCAAAACAGAAGAAGCAAGTTTGCCAAAAGTAGAAAGTAAAAGACCGGTTCAGGATAAATTCAAAAAAAATTACCCGAACGCAAACAGAAATAGGAGAACAAACCGGGACTAAAAATTTTCCAATACATTTATTTCCAGTGCGAATAATTCGATGTACTTAAAATACAAAACCCAAGATGTATTTATCTTGGGTTTTGTATTTTTATAAGGGTTTTTCCATGACGAAATCTTCCATGAGATATCCCTGACCTATTTCGATATCTTCCTGATAGATGATTTCAAAACCGAGTCGTTTATAAAAATCCTGAGCGCTGTTATAGCGATTCACATTGAGAAAAACATGTGAATTTCCGGCTGTAAGAGCTGCTTTTTCTATTTCCGATAAAAGCAGTTTCCCTAATCCTTTTCCCTGTGTTTCAGGCATTACGTAAATTTTGTGCAACTTTGTTTTTCCTGTGGCATTACAATTTACTTCGTAAGCGGCAAACCCATAAAAAACACCGTTTTCTTCGGCTAATAAAAAAATATGCTTCTTCTCCATTTGCTCTTCCAAAGCCGGAATGGCATAGAAATTCTCCAACATATAATCCAACTGGGCTTCCGAAAGTATTTCCTCGTAAGCAACCGGCCATATTTTATAGGCTAAATCCCTGACAATGTGAAGTTGGCTTTTATCAGCTGCAAATACACGCATTTATTTTCCCATTTTTTGTTCTCTTGCCAATAAGGTGTTTTTCATCAGCATAGCAATGGTCATTGGCCCAACACCACCAGGAACCGGCGTAATGAAAGAAGCCTTTTTTGATACATTTTCGAAATCGACATCTCCGGTAATTACATATCCTTTCGGATTCGTTTCATCAGCAACTCGTGTAATTCCCACGTCAATCACCACTACATCATCTTTTACCATTTCAGCTTTCAGGTAGTTTGGCACTCCCAAAGCAGTAATGATGATGTCGGCCTGACTGGTAATCTGCGTAATATTTTTGGTGTGACTGTGCGTTAAGGTAACTGTTGAATTTCCAGGAAACCCTTTACGTCCCATCAAAATACTCATCGGACGGCCTACAATATGACTTCTTCCGATCACAACGGTATGCTTTCCGGCAGTGTCCACGTTGTAACGCTCCAAAAGTTCCAAAATCCCGAATGGCGTCGCAGGAATGAACGTACTCATATCCAATGCCATTTTTCCGAAGTTTTCAGGATGGAAACCATCTACGTCTTTGCTTGGGTCGATTGCCATAAGCACTTTCTGCTCATCAATCTGATCCGGCAAAGGCAACTGAACAATAAATCCGTCGATATTATCATCCTCGTTCAATTCCTTTATTTTCTTCAACAATTCAGTTTCTGAAGTAGTACTTGGCATTTTAACCAAAGTGGATTCAAATCCAACGCGTTCACACGCTTTTACTTTACTCCCGACATACGTCAAACTCGCACCGTCATTACCTACAATGATAGCCGCCAAATGAGGTACTTTTTCACCTTTGGCTTTCATTTTCTGAACTTCGGCTGCAATTTCAACCTTGATGTCTTCTGCCGTTTTTTTTCCGTCTAATAATTGCATTCTATTTCTGTTGTGTTATTATTAAAAAAAGAAGACGCGATTGCTCACGTCTTTTTATTATTTATCTCATCCCTTTCATTCCACCCATCATTCGCATAAGGTTTTTGCCTCCTGCTCCCTGCATCATTTTCATCATTTTGCTCATTTGGTCGAATTGTTTCAGCAATTGATTTACCTGTTGGATATCCGTACCCGAACCTTTTGCGATTCTTAATTTACGTTTTGCATCCAAAATCGCAGGTTTAGTTCTTTCTGTCGGCGTCATCGAATGAATAATAGCCTCAATATGTTTGAAAGCATCGTCTTCAATCTCAACATCTTTTAACGCTTTTCCGGCACCAGGGATCATTCCGACCAAGTCTTTCATGTTACCCATTTTTTTCACTTGCTGGATTTGTGTTAGGAAATCGTCGAAACCGAATTCGTTTTTGGCGATTTTCTTCTGTAATTTACGAGCTTCCTCTTCGTCGTATTGCTCTTGGGCCCTTTCTACCAAGGAAACAACGTCTCCCATTCCTAGGATACGTTCTGCCATACGTGACGGATAGAAAATGTCAATCGCTTCCATTTTCTCACCTGTACCGATGAACTTAATTGGTTTATCAACTACGGATTTGATGGAAATAGCAGCTCCACCACGGGTATCACCGTCTAATTTGGTCAATACAACCCCGTCAAAATTTAATCTGTCATTAAATGCTTTTGCCGTATTCACAGCATCTTGTCCTGTCATGGAATCCACTACGAATAGTGTCTCCTGAGGCTGGATTGCTTTATGAACGTTTGCAATTTCGGTCATCATTTCTTCATCCACAGCCAAACGACCAGCAGTATCGACGATAACCACATTAAATCCGTTCGCTTTTGCGTGTTTAATCGCATTTTCTGCAATGGAAACCGCATTCTTATTTTCAGGCTCTGAATAAACTTCAACACCAATCTGTTCTCCAACTACATGCAACTGATTAATCGCTGCCGGACGGTAAATATCACAGGCAACCAAAAGCGGTTTTTTCCCTTTTTTGGTTTTAAGGAAATTCGCCAATTTCCCGGAGAAAGTGGTTTTACCCGAACCTTGCAAACCCGACATTAAAATCACGGAAGGATTTCCCGAAAGATTAACTCCGGCAACATCACCCCCCATCAATTCGGTCAACTCGTCTTTTACAAGTTTCACCATCAACTGACCCGGCTGTAATGTTGTCAATACATCCTGACCAATGGCTTTATCTTTTACACGTGTAGTAAAATCTTTGGCAATCTTAAAATTAACGTCGGCATCAAGTAAAGCACGTCGTACTTCTTTCAAAGTATCCGCTACGTTTACCTCGGTGATTTTTCCGTGCCCTTTTAATATATGGAAGGCTTTGTCAAGTTTATCGCTTAAATTATCAAACATGATAGTTTTTGTTTAATGAGGTGCAAAGATAATATAAAGTCGCAAAGGTGCAAAGTCACAGAGGCGCAAAGTTTTAACTTCCGCACAATAAAAAAACCAGCTTGTACACTGGTTTTGTTTATTAATTCTTTTCGAAAGTCAGAAAATCGGTTCCTCCATTTCCACCACTAACATGTGTTAAGCGCAATTTAGTATCAGTATGCTCCAAGATATGCCAATCTTCAGACAATTCAGCAAAATCCGGCGGACTTGCAAATACAATATTAAAATCTATATCGTCCGGACTATCATCACCACTATTGTCATCGGTAACCGACCAGGCTCCTACATTTGTGTTACTCCCGTCGGTCGCTGTTAAAATACTGCTTGAACCAAAGGTAAAATTGTAGCCGTTAAAATTTGACGTTTCATCCGAATCGGTATCAAAGAAATACGTTATTCTCCAAGTGCCCGACATAACGTCATTTTTGATTTCATCGATGGTCTGATTATTGTTTGATGACGAACTGCTGTTATCATCATCGTCTGAACAACCCATCGTAATTGTAAGCAGACATACTACTACTGAAAGACTAATTATTTTTTTCATAATACTGATTTTAAGTTTTGTATAAAATTAGCCTTTTTTTCAATAGAAATCTAAATAAAAAAGCCCCGATAAATCGGGACTTCACTATCATAATTTAAAAAATTATGCTTTTTTAGCGCAACAAGATTTTTTCTCACCTGATGCACAAGCTTTTTTCTCCTCTTTTGAGCAAGATTCTTTTTTAGTAGTTGCTTCTTTTTTAGCAGGTCCTGCTTGTTTTTTCTCTTGAGCTGTTACGTTCATTGAAACTGTAAATAATGCTACTGCTAAAATTGCTACGATATTTTTCATGTTTTTATTTTTTAAAATTTAATTAATTATTGTTTTTTCTTCTTCGTTCATTGATTGATGTTTCTCTGCTTAAGAATTCATTTCCGGCGGATGCCAGAATGTATTGTAATAATAAGGTATAAACGTTTTTTCGTAAATTAACCTCTCCTGTTTTTCTTCTTCAAAAATCACAGGAATTGAAATGTTCTGAATTTGTTGCACAATGAACTGACCAGTAGAAAAATTCATATTCAGAATACATTTTTCTTTCTCACAACCTTCAGGGATTTCTCCGCCACTGCAACATCCGCCACCTTCACTCATAGCCACACAACCACCCAAAAAATGGGTTTTCACCTCACGCATCGTAGGAACTCCGATGAGAAGCACAAAGTAAAAGGTTAGAATAGCGGTCAAATATTTCATCGATTCAAATATAAAAATAAATTTGAATTATGAAACTTGTTAAAATCTTATTATTTTCTTAAAATTTAAAACTGGAAATAAATAAAAGGCTGAGGGCCTGCTGAAGCGGTAGCATAAACCAGCCAATACACCAATCCTAAAAGAATAGCTTTTAAAATAATTGGAAGTGCCTTGAAAACGTTTTGCATACGTTCCACCATTTTTTCCGGAAGATAATGCCATGCAAATCCGATTGCCATAAGCAGGAATACATTTTTATATCCTTGGGCCACAATTTTCCATTGCTCCCAATCAAACGTTACTTTGCCAATGTTATTTATTAATTCCAATGCCGTCGTAAAATCTTTGGCTCGGAAGAAAATCCAACAAAAAGTTACGAAATGAAGTGTAAGCAATACCGATATCACCAGCCAAACAACACCAAAAAAAGACTTCTTACCATCTTTTCGGGAAGGGAAAAACTCCAAAATGATTTTATGAACCGCCAATCCCATTCCGTGCAGTGCGCCCCAAATAATAAAACGCAAACTCGCTCCATGCCATAACCCTCCCAACAACATGGTGGTCATAAGGTTAACATTGGTAAACAGCGTACGTTCCTTTTCTTTTGATAGCAAACAGGTCAGCACAAAAAGAAGCGTGGAAGAAACAGCAACAATCAACGGAATATTACTTGTAGGTGCCTGCGTAATTCCCCATACAATCAATCCGAAGAAAAACACGGCCGGAAATAAAAATCCGGCAAATGTCCCGTTACGGTTACCTCCTACTGATATATATAAAAAGTCTTTTAACCATGTTGACAAAGAGATATGCCATCTTCTCCAGAATTCGGTAATCGAAGCGGACTGATAAGGCGTTCTGAAGTTAGTCGGAAGCTTAAATCCAAGCAATAATGCTACTCCGATGGCCATATCTGAATATCCCGAGAAATCGCAATAGATCTGAATCGCATAACCGTAGGAAGCCATCAGATTTTCAAAAGCGGTATAAGCGGAAGGCGCATCGAAAACACGGTCCACGAAGTTTATTGAAATATAATCGGATATAACCGTCTTCTTTATCAATCCGCCAATAATCAATAAAAAGGCTCTGTTGATATCGTCGCTGGTTACATTTAATTTCTGATAAATTTGAGGAAGAAAATCTTTGGCACGAACAATCGGACCGGCCACCAATTGAGGAAAAAAGGAAACGAAAAACAAGTAGTCAACATAATTTTTCGTCGGTTCGATTTCCTTACGATAAATCTCAATGATATAACTTATCGACTGAAACGTATAGAACGAAATCCCAACAGGAAGGATAATCTTCTGAAACTCAAAATGACCGTCGGCTACTGAATTATAGGTATCAATAATAAAATTGGTATACTTGAAATAACCCAGAAAACTCAAATTCAAAACCACACTGAAAGCCAGACATAATTTCTTATTCAATACACTTTGTGTGCGATGCACAAGATTTCCGAGATTATAATCTACAACTGACGATCCTAACAGCAATAAAAAGAAAATCCCGCTCGATTTATAGTAGAAGAATAATGAAAACAGGATGACATATACCAACCTTGGATAAAAAGTATTTTTAAGTGCAATGTAAATAGCGTAAAACACTAAAAAAAGCCCTAAAAAAAGACCGGTATTGAACAAAATAGGTTCTTTCGGATTATAAACAAACCAATTCTGAACAGTTTCTGCGTTTATTGATGTAAAAAGTGAGGCAATATTTTGGGCAAACCACTCCTGCATATTATTTCTTCTTTGTTGCTTTAAAATTTTCGTACGCTTCTAACAGTGCCTGACTGAAAAGCGCACCTTGTTTCTCATACCCTGATTTAGTGTAATGCACCTTATCTCCCGACATTAATCCCTGACGATAATTGCGATTTACACCATACATTCCGCCCATAATGGCAAACAAATCCCAAGCGGCATGATTGACCGTTGCAGCCTGTGTGTTGATCGCACGCGCATAATCATCAGCAAAACGATTCAAAGAACGACGGTACAACAACGAAGGAGGTGTTGACATAACTAAAATTTCGACATTGGGATTCTTGGCTCTTATATTGGAAAGAAGCGTATTCAGTTGATTCATATAATCCAGAACCGCCATTTTGTCGAAGGTCTCGTTCGTCCCCAAAGAAACTATTACCAAATCAGCTTCCAACGACGGAACCTGATCGAAAAACAGCGGGTATTTATTATAATCAGATGCTTTAGCGCCATTTACACCAATCGCACTATAGGTAATACCCGGTTCGTTTCTTTCGAAAATCAATCCGTTAAGCGTAAAGTTTGAAGCGGTTTTATTCGGAATCAGGTAAATCTTATCCATCATCGTTTCCGAATAAAAAGTATGAGAATAAGCATCGCCAGTCAGCGGAAGCGGAATAAATTCAGAACGCTTCACATTCCTTTTCTGCATTTCGTTTGTTGGAATCTTCAGTGTTTTTCCTGCACGGATTTTATCGGATTTCAGTCCGTTTGCCTTTTTCAACTGCGCAACGGAAACATTGTATTTATCAGCAATGGTGGAAATCGCTTCCCCATTTTTTATTTTGTGAACGATTTTCTTCGGTACGGTCGACTCTAAAACAATGGTTTTCGAACTCGTGGCCACATCAAATTGAGAAGCATTATTAGGTGTGACAATTTTCAGAGTATTGAACTGGTAATTGTTATCCTTAACGTTTACTTCGATAGCAAAACCTTTACTTTTAGTCGTAAGCGAGATTCCGCTCAAACCAACCGGACTTCCGTTTTTCTCTTTCGTGATTTTATGTGAATTCCAATCGGCATTGGAGGAATATCTGATAAAATAACTTCCGTTAGTGTGGGCTAAATTGTGCGGAAAGGAAAACCCTAATCCGCCGTTTCCGAATTTCTCCTGAAGATTTTTTCTGATAACGCCGGTAAATAAATCCGCCTGGATATGCGAATCCCCAATATGAACTACGCGTACTTTACCCGTTTTAGCGGTTTCCAGCAAGTATAACTTTTCGAAAAACTTATCTAAAGCTTTGGTGTTTGAAATGGCATTTTCTCCGTAGCGGACTTTTTCTTCCATCCCCAAAGTATCAACCTCCACCAAAGTAGAATCAACCACCTGGGCGGTTACTGTTGACGAGAACAGCAAGCCGAAAAAAGCTATGAAAAATTTATTCCACATGAACACTGTCTGTTTTAACAATTACACTATCGGTTTTTACCACAGGCTGCTCCGTTTTTCTATTGGCCCGTAGACGTTTGAATTGTTCATAACCGTTGTACACCTGATTGTAAATCATACTCGAAATTTTCTTTGCACCACGATAGTTAAAGTGCGTGTAATCTTTATTAGCAGAAGCCGGAACTTCTTCCACCCATTTCACCATCGAACCGTCACCGCCCATCAGCATATATAAATTCACATAACCTGCCTGTGCCTGGATGGCGTATTTCTTTTGAGCCTTTGTTAATGGAACAACAGCCGAATCCGTTTTCATCTCCAAATCGTATTTTGTCGCTTTATCGGCTGTGGAAACAACCAAAATGGCAACTCCTGGGAAACATTCTTTTAAATGATCCACCACTTTTTTCATTCGTTTCTCATACCAGGAATAATTCAGCGAACCATAATTCAGAACATTGGTTCCGTAGTGCAATACGATTAAATCATAGCCTAATTTCTCATGGAACTGACGCATAACCTGCGTATTGAAGGTAGAAATCGGTAAACCGGAATTTCCTCTGTTTGAGAAATTATCAACGTGAACCCCTTTTCCGTCGTCAAAATTCAATCCGTAAACCGGAATCGAATCGGCATTTATGAAATCCAGTTTCAGATCCTTGGTCGTTTTTCCGATAACCAATGTATTCACCAGTTTACTTGGCGAAAGTTTCTTATAAATAGTATCCTTACCGACTTTGAAAGCAATTTTCCCGTTTCTGTTACTTGATTTTCCGTAGAATAGCGTCGGATTGTATAATTCGGATAAATTCTGAAGTTTGCTTGCCTTGTATTTTACCCATTCCACATTAGCGGTATCGTTGGCAAAAAACACGTGACCGTTTACCCCGAATGGGCTTCGCGGTTTTTTCACGTTCAGATAGGACTGGGTTTTCCAGTTCCCTGAAAATTCATGCTTGATGGAATTACGTGAGCCGGCAGATTCTGACGTGATATTCACAAAACCAACGCCCTGACCTCCGAATTGATTCTGAAAATTAGCTCGGAAATCCTGAACAATCATATCCCCATCGGTCATGGAATCGCCAAAGTATGCGATACGAACATTACCTTCGTGAGTAGTTTCCAACTGAAACAATTTCTCATAAAACTGGATCAGATGCTGGAATCCTTTATAATCCTCAAATTTTTCATCCGGAAACGTAATTCCGTCCACAGCGGTAAAAGAAATCGGCTGGTTGGAAAGCGTATCGCCATCGGTTGCACTTTCATCTTCTTCCAAAGCCTCAAGCAACAGACTGTCGATAACCACATTTTTTGAATTTACCGTACTCTCCGAAAAAAGCTTCTTCGGCAAAATCGATTTGAAAACAAGAAATGCCGCTATTGAAACAGCAAATATTGCAAATGATTGAACAAAGTATGATTTATTTTGATTCATTTTATTTTTTTAGGGATAAGTTAAAAGGGATAAGGGAATAGTCAAAAACTTGTACCTGGTATTCTCTTCTCCCTTTTCCCTTTTCGCTAGTCACTTTTATTTTTACATTCTCTCCGGCACATCAATTCCCAGTAAAGCGAAAGCAGATTTAATGACTTCACCAACTTTTTTAGACAACTGCACACGGAAAATCTTCTTCATTTCGTCTTCTTCACCCAAAATAGAAACCGTCTGATAGAACGAATTGTATTCTTTCACCAATTCATAGATATAATTCGCCACCAAGGCCGGACTGTGGTGTTTGGCCGCATCCTGAATCACCACCGGGAATTCCTCCACCATTTTAAGCAGTTCTTTTTCCTTTTCATGGATTTCAACCGTCACATCGGTATTCAGATCGAAATCGGTTTTTCTTAAAATCGATTGGATACGGGCGTAAGTGTACTGAATGAAAGGACCTGTGTTTCCGGCAAAATCAACCGATTCTTCCGGATTGAACAGCATTCCTTTTTTTGGATCCACCTTCAGCATGAAATATTTTAAAGCACCTAATCCGATGGTTCTATACAACTTCGTTTTTTCTTCTTCGGAATAGCCTTCCAACTTTCCTAATTCCTCGGAAATTTTACCTGCCGTTTCTACCATTTCTCCAATTAAATCATCGGCATCCACAACGGTTCCTTCACGGGATTTCATTTTTCCTGAAGGCAATTCCACCATTCCGTAGGACAAATGATATAAACTTTCAGCCCAGTCAAAACCTAATTTTTTCAGAATTAGGAACAGCACTTTAAAGTGATAATCCTGCTCGTTTCCGACCGTGTACACCATTCCTCCCACATCGGGATTGTCTTTCACACGCTGAATTGCGGTTCCGATATCCTGTGTCATGTAAACCGCTGTACCGTCGGAACGCAATACGATTTTTCTGTCCAGTCCGTCTTCGGTTAAATCAATCCAAACCGAACCATCCGGATCTCTTTCGAAAATACCTTTCTCTAAACCGAATTGCACTACTTCTTTCCCTAATAAATAAGTGTTGCTTTCGTAATAATACGAATCGAAATCAACACCCAAATCTTTGTAGGTAACAGCAAAACCGTCGTACACCCATTGGTTCATGGTTTTCCAAAGTGCTACCACTTCCGGTTTTCCGGCTTCCCAGTCCAAAAGCATTTGCTGTGCTTCCAAAATCATCGGGGCCTGTTTTTTAGCTTCTTCTTCCGATTTTCCTTGCGCCATTAACGCCGTAATTTCAGATTTATAAGCTTTATCGAATTCCACATAATATTTTCCAACCAGCTTATCGCCTTTCAATCCGGAAGTTGCAGGTGTTTCTCCATTTCCGAATTTTTGCCAGGCCAACATCGATTTACAGATATGGATTCCCCTGTCGTTAATAATTTGGGTTTTGTATACTTTTTTGCCGGAAGCTCTGATGATTTCGGCGACGGAATATCCCAAAAGGATGTTTCTCACGTGACCTAAATGCAGCGGTTTGTTCGTGTTCGGTGAAGCAAACTCAACCATGACCGCTTTTGCATTTTCTTTCGGAGCTGCAAAGCCATAATTGGAAACATTTTTGATTCCGTTGAAAAAGTTCAGATAATATGCATCTGAAATTACAATGTTTAAAAATCCGGAAACCACATTAAAACGGGCTACTTCCGCAACATTCGCTACAAGGTACTCGCCTATTTTAGTTCCTAATTCAACCGGATTGCTTTTAACCAGCTTCAAAAGCGGAAAAATCACCACGGTAATGTCGCCTTCAAACTCCCGGCGGGTCGCCTGAAATTCCACTTTTTCCAGTGTCACATCAAATACATCCTGAACCGCTTTTTGGATTTTTTCCGTAAGAATTTGTTGAAGCATCATATTTTTCGAATTTTTAAGGATGCAAAGATACGTTTAATTGCAGAATTTGGAAATTCGAAAATCAGAAATTTTAACGTTGAAATTCAGCACTTTACAGAATAAAAATCAGAAATAGGCAATTTTTTCGGAAATATTTGTAACAAACCCCTCAATTCGGAGTCTACTATATGCATTCTGCAGGCGTATTTCTGCAGCAACACATTTTACAATAACCATAATTAATCATCAATCAACCGAGGCCCAGCCAACAGTTTGGGACGCGGTGGAAAAAAATCAAAAGCATGAAACTCAAATTATTCATAGTTTGCATCTTGAGCGCAATCGGTTCAGCATTTGCCCAGGCGCCTGTTGCAGCAATAGGAAACGTCTCGGGAAAAGTAATCGATAAGGCGACGAAAGAACCCATTGGCTATGCCTCTGTTTCGATCAAAGAAGGTGACAAAGCGGTAACCGGTGCAGTCACTCAGGAAAACGGAACTTTTAATATTCTCAATTTGGAATTAAAAAGTTACACATTGGAAGTTCAATTCATCGGATACAAAACCTTTAAAAAAGCGTTCACCTTAACCGGCGCTGATAAATCAATAGATTTCGGAACCATAGCTTTAGAATCAGAAGCTACTCAACTGGAAGGAGTTAACATCGTAGCCGAACGTTCCAATATCGTTCAGAAAATAGACCGAAAAGTCGTTAATGTAGGTAAGGATTTAATTGCCTCGGGAACAACTGCATCGGAGATTATGAACAATATTCCTACGGTAAGTATCGACCCTCAAACAAAAGAACTGAGTCTTAGAGGTAATACCAATGTTCGTGTATTAATTGACGGAAAACCATCAAACATTGAAGCGTCTCAATTGTTGCAACAGATTCCTTCATCTTCCATCAAACAGATTGAATTAATCACCAGTCCTTCAGCAAAATACAATCCGGAAGGAATGAGCGGTATCATCAATATCATTTTGCATAAAAACACAAATAACGGTTTTAATGGTACAATCAATGCAGGTGTTACTTTCGGTGAAACCCCAAAAACCAATACGGCATTAAACCTTAACTACAGAGTCGGAAAAGTCAATTTCTATTCCAACTACGGATATAATCATGGTATCAATGCAAATCACGGTTGGATAAACAGTGCTAATCCTGGACTGGAAAATTTACAAAATTTCGAATTCAGAAACCTGGGTAATTCTCATGTTTTGAAATTGGGAATGGATTACTATATCAATGATAAAAACACTTTATCCATCTACACCAACCAGAATATTGCACATACGGATGGTTACGTAAAAACTGTAGTTGATTATTTTCCTGCTGTTAAGAACGACACTTATCAGCATTTTGATAACGAAAACGAAAACAAAACACATACCTATGACCTTGCCTTCAAACACGATTTTGATAAAAAAGGGGAAAACATAGAGTTTCAGGCGAATTATTCTAAAACCAAAAATAGCGAGGACACAAACTACGACAACAATTCCCATCAGACAGACGGTACTTTGTTCTCTGATTCAGTGGCAAAAAACCTGATTGATGGTGTTACCGATTATGCCCAGTTTAACATTGACTATGTTAATCCAATTTCAGAATCTTTAAAATTGGAATTAGGGGCCGAAAGCCGAATTCAAACCACAGAAAGTGATTTTGTCTCAACTGAAGCCGGTAACAGATATATTCCGCCAGCTACTTTCACCAAAGATTCCAACTACGACTTTACGTTTGACAGAAACATTCATGCGGTATATTCCAATTTCAGCAAACAATGGAATTCAAAATGGAGTTCACAGATTGGTTTAAGAGCTGAATATTATGAAATCAACGGAGATTTCCACAGAGTAGACAACAATTTCGATTCGGCTGATACTCCGCAAAACACCACGGATACTCAAGATGACACAGTAACTGACGATATTTTCACGGTTTACCCTTCGGCATTCATCAATTATGCACCAGATGAGAAAAATTCATTCAACTTTAATTATTCAAGACGTGTTGACCGTCCTAGTATTGGTCAGTTAAGCCCGATCAGAGAATGGACAACTCCTTTGGTGGAATCAAGAGGAAATCCAACTTTAGAACCTCAATTCACCAACTCGATTGAAGTAAATTATACCCGAAACACCAAAATAGGTTCTGTCACTTCGGGAGTGTTTTACAGACACATTACCAACGAAATTTCAAGAATCGTTTACAATGACCCTAACAATGTAGAAAGGAAGATACTTTCTTATGATAATTTTGATGACAACAACGCTTATGGTGTTGAGGCATCAGGAAACCTGAAATTTACAAAATGGTGGGCTGCCAATGTTAGTGCCGATGCCTATTTCAAGACCGTTAAAGGAACCGTTCAAAATGCGATTACCAGTGAACTGGAAAATGCGCAGGCTGAAGTAACCACTTTCAATACCCGTATCAACAATACATTCACGGCAACGAAAGACATACGATTCCAGTTATTCGGTATGTACAGAGGAGCAGATTTAAGTTTACAATTTGAGCGCAAGGCAATGTGGAAAGCGGATTTCGGAATGACTTACAATGTTATGAAAGGGATGGGAACGTTTACTTTACGATTCAACGATATTTTCGACACTATGCATTTTGGCTTTGACGGAAATGTTCCTTACAGATCATACGGTGAGTTCTATTGGGAAAACCAAACCGTTTATGTCGGATTCAACTATATGTTCGGAGGGGGCAAAAACAAAGCCTTACAACGCAAACAACGTGACGCTAACGAAACACAAGGTGGCGGAATGTTCTAAAAATGTTTTTTTTAGTTTTTCAATTTTATATTGCAAAAAAAACCTCGGATTGTCAACCGAGGTTTTTTGTTTTTTATTTATCAAATTTTAAGGCATCTGCTTGTTCTTTATCTTCTTTATGTTTCTTTAGATCAAAAGTAGTTCCGAAAACTTTATCCCAAAATGTATTGCTTACTCCGTATCCCAAATGCTCGTCTCTGTAATGATGCATCTGATGGTTTCTCCACAAAGGTCTCATAAACTCAAAAGGCGGTTCAAAAGCATGAATGGCATAATGCATGGAAGCATACAACAGGTAACCAAACATAAAACCCGGGAAAAAAGCCCAATTATAATCCCACAATATAAGATAATGCAATCCGAATAGGGCTGAAGACAAGATAAGACTCGGAACCGGCGGCATAAACAAACGGTCTTTATCTTTCGGATATTCGTGATGATTACCATGCATGATGTAAGCGACTTTTTTCATCCTGATGTTCTCGCTTACCATATGAAACAAATAACGGTGTGCTATATACTCGAAAAAAGTCCAGTAAATCATCCCGCACACAAAAAGACCTGCCGTAAGCAAAACTGACAAACCGTAGACCGAATGGGCACGAAAAACCAAATAGCCTAATATCGGAATATACATGCTCCATATCAGTATCGGATTGCCTTTTGTAAGCATCTCCAGATACTTGTTCTCGAATAATCTTGCCTGACCTTCGTTGAAAACTACTACTCTTCTTGCCATTTTATTGCCACTTTAAAATTAGTACTCTAAAATTAAAAATAATTTTCAAAAAAAAGCAATGAAAAGTCAGTGAATTAACACAAAGTTAAATTACCAGCGAATAATTGCACTTCCCCAAGTAAATCCACTACCGAAAGCCGCTAAAACAACCAAATCGCCTTCTTTTATTTTACCTTTTTCCCAAGCTTCGGTTAAAGCAATCGGAATAGAGGCAGCGGTAGTGTTTCCGTATTTCTGGATATTGTTGTAAACCTGATCGTCTGACAGTTTAAATTTCTGCTGAATGAACTGTGAAATTCTCAAATTCGCCTGATGCGGAATCAGCATGTTTATATCGGAAACCTGAAGATTATTAGCCTGCAACCCTTCGTTAATCACCTCACTAAAACGAACTACAGCGTTTTTAAATACAAACTGACCGTTCATGTACGGATAATAGCTTTCATCGTTCGGATCGTTGTCTGCTATAATATCGGTCACCCAACGTTTCCCCATCCCCGGTGCCTGCAAAGCCAATTCTTCGGCATGCTGTCCCTCGGAATGCAAATGTGTGGAAAGTATTCCCTTGGAAGTATCTTCTTCGCGACTCAAAACAGCAGCTCCGGCTCCGTCACCAAAAATCACTGAAACTCCGCGTCCTCGTGTAGTCATATCCAAACCAGTGGAATGTACTTCCGAACCGATAACCAATATATTTTTATACATACCGGTTTTTATGTACTGATCAGCTATAGAAACCGCATACACAAACCCGGAACACTGATTTCGTACATCAAGTGCACCAACGGTCCGTAATCCTAAATCTCGCTGCACCAAAACTCCCGGACCCGGAAAATAATAATCCGGACTTAAAGTGGCAAAAATCACGAAATCGATATCTTCTTTGGCAACTCCGGAGCGTTCAATGGCAATTTTTGCGGCCTTTACCCCCATTGTTGTTGTCGTATCTTCTCCTCGTATAATATGACGACGCTCCTGAATTCCGGTTCGCTCCTGAATCCATTCGTCGTTGGTTTCCATTATTTTGGACAGATCATCGTTGGTTACAATATTATCGGGCACATAATAACCTAATCCTGTTATTTTTGAGTGGTATTTCATTTTATTTTTTATTAAAAATAGAACTACAAATTTAAGGATTATCGAACCAGAATAGCTGTTTGGATGACTTTTTTCGATGTTTGAAGTTTACATCCGACAAATATTTCACTTTTTAACACCGCTTTCGCTGATTTGTTATCAGGTTGTAGTATTTTAGAGGCACAAAATTCATTAAACTACCCTTTTATGAAATTAATTTATAACTCTTTGTTTTTCTTATTATTAGGAAGTTCCCTGTTCGCGCAGGAAAACCTAAAGTACCAGAAACCTTCCAAAGAAATTTTGGCATTGGCAGACTATGAAAGAGCACCATCTGTAAGTATGGACACCAAAAAAGAATGGATGCTTTTAACCTATCGCAATACCTACAAAAATCTGGACGATTTAAATCAGGAAGAAATGCGATTGGGCGGTTTGCGAATCAATCCGACAACCAACATATCGAGCACGGTTACCTACATCAGCAATCTGAAAGTACGCCGCATAAAAGATAAAAATGAAATTCAGGTTACAGGCTTACCCGAAAATGCAAAAATTGCCAATCTTTCGTGGTCGCCCGACGAGAAGAAAATCGCTTTTACCCATACCACAAATTCCGGAGTAGAACTTTGGCTTTTGGACATCGTTTCCGCAAAGGCTACGAAACTTACTTCGGCCAATCTGAACGCAAACATGGGCAACCCGATTAACTGGTTCCGTGACGGACAAAACCTTCTGGTAAAAATGTTGGTTTCAAACCGTCCGGCTTTGATCGACCCGAAAAAAGATTTGCCAACAGGTCCAATAACTTCCAACAGCGAAGGAAAAGTTTCTCAAAACAGAACCTTTCAGGATTTACTGAAAAACAAAACCGATGAAACCAACTTCGAGACATTAGTTCGTTCGGAATTATATAAAATCGATTTAAACGGAAAAGCCGAATTATTCAAAAAGGCAGACATGTATGCAGGCGAAAGCTTTTCTCCGGATGGGAATTACATAATGATTTCCACGCTCCAGAAACCGTTTTCTTATATTGTACCTTTGAGCCGTTTTCCGCAAAAAACAGTTGTTCACGATAAATCCGGTAATGAAGTTAAGACCGTAAATGAAGTTCCGCTGAACGAAATCATGCCTAAAGGTTTCATGGCTGTCCGTACCGGAAAAAGAAACATGGGATGGAGAAATGATACTCCGGCTACCATCTATTATGTGGAAGCTTTGGACGGTGGCGATCCGGCAAATAAAGTTGATTTCAGGGACGAAGTTTTCCTTTGGAATGCTCCTTTTACTTCAGCACCGACTTCATTGGTAAAAACACCACAACGTTTTGAAGGAATCACATGGGGGAATGATAAAATTGCTGTAGTCTATGACGGCTGGTACGATACTCGAAACACTAAAACGTATTTGATCAACCCTTCAAATCCGGCCGAAGCGCCAAAAGTGATTTCCGACAGAAATTCGCAGGACATTTATTCTGATCCCGGAAATTTTGAAACAAAAAAGAATAATTACAACAGACAGGTTCTTGCTCTTGAAGGTGATGCTGCTTACTTGATCGGCGACGGTTTTACAAAAGAAGGCCAGTTTCCTTTTATCGATGAATTCAATATCAAAACTTTAAAATCGAAACGTTTGTATCAATCCGCCTTCAAAAATAAAAAAGAGGATATTCAATCTATCGAAGATTTTAAAAAAGGATTGGTTTTGGTTCAGATTCAGTCGCCAACAGAATTCCCAAATTACTATTTCAGGGATATTGAATCGAAAGATAAAATCACTCCAATAACCACGTTCAAAAATCCATTTGAAAGTATTAAGAACGTATATAAAGAAGTTATCAAATACAAACGCAAAGACGGCGTGGAATTATCAGGAACTTTATACCTTCCGGCCAACTACGACCGAAAAGCAAAAACGGAAAAACTTCCTCTTTTGATCTGGGCATACCCAGCTGAATTTAAAGACAAAAATTCGGCCGGACAATCAAACCAAAACCCTAACGAATTTACATTTCCGAACTATGGTTCTTTCGTTTATTGGGTAACCAAAGGTTATGCTGTATTAGATGACGCTTCTTTTCCTATAATCGGTGAAGGCAAAACAGAGCCAAACGATACTTTTGTAACACAATTAGTAGCTAATGCTGCGGCAGCCATTGATGCTGTGGACAACCTGGGATACATCAACCGTAAAAAAGTGGCTGTGGGCGGACATTCATACGGAGCTTTCATGACGGCAAATTTGCTGACACATTCCAATTTATTTGCCTGCGGAATTGCGCGAAGCGGAGCTTATAACCGAACTTTAACGCCTTTCGGATTCCAAAGTGAACAACGAAATTATTGGGAAGCACAGGGTGTCTATAATGAAATGTCGCCTTTCATGAACGCCGAAAAAATGAAAACACCATTGTTACTCGTTCATGGTGAAGCCGACAATAATCCGGGAACTTTCACTTTACAGACCGAACGTTATTTCCAGGCCCTTAAAGGATTGGGAGCACCGGCCAGAATGTTGATTTTACCTAAAGAATCACACGGGTACGCTGCAAAAGAAAATATTTTCCACCTGTTATGGGAAGAGGATCAGTTTTTGGAAAAATACCTGAAAAACTAATACCAAACAAAAACCCCGAGCGGATTAGCTCGGGGTTTTTAATTTATGACAAATCAGCTTTT
>NZ_DATIDM010000140.1:0-5459 GCF_035456225.1 Flavobacterium sp.
CCGGTTTAAAACGTAATATCGATTTTTTGAAATAATCACAATTCCTTTTTGTTCCGGAATTTCAAAACCATGAATTTCGAAAAAAAGTAGGCAATCACCGCCAGGGAGCCACTGACAATGAGCGAGCCTATAAAAATGGCCAACCCGGTATCCTTTAAATTGTCTTTCCAGTTATCAACGTCAAACACAATGGGGCTGTCGAAAAACAACGAACCGACTTTATAATTCAAAAGCATGAAAAACGGACTGGTAAAAGGGTTCGAAATAATACTGGCGGCAAGGGCTATAGTCAAATTAAATTTCAGTAGCCGGCTTAACACGATTACAAGAAGCATGCCTAATCCGAAAGTAGGGAACACGCTTATGAACGTTCCAATGGCGGCACCCCATGCAATTTCTTCCGCACTGCTGTTGGATTTGGCTATCTTCCAAAAGAAATCAACGATGGTTTTCCATTTCATTTTAGCGTCGTTTTAGAAATCGGTTGTAAGGCAGGTAGGTCAGCAGGATTTCGAAGAAGCGAACGATATAATAAGAGTTCCAATCTTTAAAGCGCTTCAGCGGATTGTTTTGGCTCACAAATGATGCTGCAGTGATTTGTCGGCATTGCAACATGATGTGCTCCAAATGATTTTGGTACTTTTGGGCAAACGATGCCGAGTTGATTCCGACATTCATTTCAATGCTGGCATACGAACTCAAATGGTTCAAGTTAAAAGAGCCGACAGTTGTCCAAGATTGATCCACAAGGGCTGTTTTTCCATGTAAAATGGAATGATTCCATTCGTAGAGTTCAATTTTATTGCGTAATAGAAAAGGATAATAGTAATTGATGGCTCCTTTTACTAACGGTACATCCGAAACGCCGGAAAAAATAAGCCGGATGCGAACGTTTCTTTGTGCCGCTTTTTTTAGTGCCTGCGTCAGTTTCCTTCCGGGTAAAAAATACCCGCATACAATGATGATTTCAGCCTGTGCCGTTTGTATGGATTTCAGATAAATGTTCTGAATTTCGTTTTTCCGACGGAGCCAGTCATTTTGAAACAGTTTTATTGGGCTTTGGTTGTTCGGTTCTCCTGAAAGTGTTTTTCCGTTAGGACGTTTTCCTTTTTTGAAAAAATAGTAATGACAAATCGATTGCGCTTGTTGTCCGATGGAAACATCATTAATCAAAACAGCATAATCCAGCCAAGGGGTTTTTGTTGCCGTGCCTTCATATTTTTCGGCAATATTGATACCGCCAATCAAAACGGTTTTGGCATCGGCAACCATAATTTTATGATGCAGTCGTCTTCCGAAATAAAACGACTGGTAGGAAAGTAAAGGCGCGAAAAAACGAAAATGAATGCCGCTTTGCTGTAAATCGGCAACAAATTTATCAGACAAAGCGCGTGAACCCATTCCGTCCAATAAGAGATATACGGTTACCTTTCGGAAAGCGGCTTTTTTGAGTGCGTTGGCTATTTTGTTCCCGGTAATATCATCTTCGAGGATGTAGGTTTGAAAATGGATTTCTTCAGTTGCGTCGTTGATTAGTTTTAACAGCCGGTCAAAATAATCCCTTCCGCTATGCACGAGTGTAGCAGAATCTGCTGCAAAGTTTGAAGAAAAGGCGTTTTCCATTTTCGGTCAATAAAATTAATCTTACGGATTGAAAGTCTGCTGTTTAACAATTTAAGAATAATTAATAAAATGAACACTAATTCTTCATTACTTTCTTTTTTGGATTTTTTACGGATAAAAGCCTGAAGTGGTTAAAATCAACTACTTGTGATTGTGATTGTTTGATGTAAATAAAGTCGGGTGAAAACTTTTTTAAAGAATAGGGGTAAAAATTTCAATTATTCTTATCATCCTCATATCTTTGTTAGTTAGTAAATAAACAAACCATGCATAAAGATAGCAAAAGAAGAGAAGCTTTATTATACCATGCCAAGCCCACACCAGGAAAAATTCAGGTTGTTCCAACCAAAAAATACGCTACACAAAGAGATTTAGCATTAGCTTATTCGCCGGGAGTAGCAGAACCTTGTTTAGAAATCGAAAAAGACGTTGAGAACGTTTATAAATATACTGCAAAAGGAAATTTAGTAGCCGTAATTTCAAACGGTACCGCTGTTTTAGGTTTGGGGGACATCGGCCCCGAAGCCTCAAAACCCGTAATGGAAGGGAAAGGGCTTTTGTTTAAAATCTTCGCCGATATTGATGTTTTTGATATCGAAGTAGATACCAAAGATGTTGAGAAATTCATCGAAACCGTAAAAAATATTGCGCCGACTTTCGGAGGAATCAATTTAGAAGATATCAAAGCACCAGAGTCTTTTGAAATCGAAAGACGTCTGGTGGAAGAATTGAATATTCCGGTAATGCATGATGACCAGCACGGTACTGCAATTATCTCATCGGCCGCATTGCTTAATGCTGTGGAATTGGCCGGAAAGAAAATGAGCGAAGTGAAAATGGTTGTTTCCGGAGCGGGTTCCGCAGCTATTGCCTGTGCGAATCTGTATGTTTCTTTCGGGGTTAAACGGGAAAATATCGTAATGTTTAACAGTAAAGGGGCATTACGCAAAGATGATCCTAAAATTTCGGAAATGCAGCGTGTATATGCTACCGATGTGCATTTTGATGGACTTGCAGATGCTATGAAAGGTGCTGATGTTTTCATCGGATTGTCATCAGGTGATATCGTGACTCCCGAAATGTTGTTGAGCATGGCTGATAATCCGATTGTTTTCGCCATGGCAAATCCAACTCCGGAAATCAAATACGATTTAGCTATCGCTACCCGTAAAGATATTATCATGGCAACGGGTCGTTCCGATCATCCTAACCAGGTGAATAATGTACTTGGTTTCCCTTTTATTTTCCGTGGAGCCTTGGATGTTCGTGCCACAAAAATTAACGAAGAAATGAAAAAAGCTGCCGTAGTAGCTTTGGCGAACCTTGCAAAAGCTTCTGTGCCGGAACAGGTTAATGTTGCTTACGGTGAAACCAAGCTGACTTTCGGTCGTGATTATATCATTCCGAAACCGTTTGATCCACGATTAATTGCCGAGGTGCCACCTGCCGTAGCAAAAGCTGCCATGGAATCGGGTGTCGCTACAGCTCCAATTACCGATTGGGGTAAATACCGCGATGAACTTTTAGAACGTATGGGCTCGGATAACAAAATGGTCCGTTTGCTTCATAACCGCGCGAAAACCGACCCTAAACGAATAATTTTTGCCGAAGCCGACCATTTGGATGTGTTGAAAGCAGCCCAAATCGTGATGGAAGAAGGTATCGGAACGCCAATTTTATTAGGGAACAAAGAGACGATTTTAGAACTGAAAGCTGAAATAGGTTTTGATGAGGACGTGGTTATTATCGATCCGAAAACCAAGGAAGAAGAGGAACGAAGAAATCGTTTTGCCGATGCGTATTGGGAGACCAGAAGACGTAGAGGGACCTCATTACTTGATGCCCAAAAGTGGATGCGTGAACGTAATTATTTTGCTGCCATGATGGTGAATGAAGGCGAAGCCGATGCATTGGTTACCGGCTATTCCAGAAGTTATCCGACTGTTGTAAAACCAATTTTGGAGTTAATTGCGAGACAGCAGGGAGTTCACCGCATTGCGACCACAAACATGATGATGACCAAACGCGGTCCCGTATTTTTGGCGGATACGGCAATCAATCCAAATCCTTCAGCAGAAGACCTAGCCAGAATAGCATTAATGGCTGCGAAAACGGTTCGCCTGTTCGGTATGGAACCGGTAATCGCAATGGTTTCGTTTTCTAATTTCGGATCTTCTTCTGCTGAAAGTGCAGTAAAAATCCGTAAAGCCGTAGAGATTTTACATGAATTCCATCCGGATTTGATCGTTGACGGAGAAATCCAAACCGATTTTGCACTGAATCAGGAAATGTTGGCGAGTAAATTCCCGTTTTCGAAACTGGCCAATAAAAATGTGAACACGTTGGTGTTTCCTAATCTGGATGCGGCCAATATCACTTACAAAATGTTGAAAGAACTAAACAAGGTTATGTCTGTAGGGCCAATAATGATGGGGCTGGACAAACCGGTGCATATTTTCCAGTTAGGAGCCAGTGTGGAAGAAATGGTAAATATGGCTGCCGTTGCAGTTGTGGATGCACAGGAAAAAGAAAAAAGACTAAAACAGATAGAAGTAAAATAATTTAAGGGATTCTTTTGTCCGATAAATTGGAACTTGTTTGTTTCTGATTATCAGGATAAAAGATTTTTCTTATTTTTGATAGATTAATTAAGACGTATGATTGCGCATATTCAGGGGAAATTAGTGGAAAAAACACCTACAGAAGTTGTAATAGACTGTAATGGAGTAGGTTACAGTATTAATATATCGTTGCACACCTTTTCGTTGCTCCCGGAAACCGACCATTTGAAGTTGTTTACATTTCTTCAGGTTAAAGAAGATGCCCATACGTTATTCGGTTTTGTGGAAAAAGCGGAGCGCGAATTGTTTAAATTGTTATTGTCCGTTTCCGGCGTGGGTGCCAGTACGGCAAGGACCATGCTTTCCTCAATTGCGCCCCAACAGATTATTCAGGCAATTGCTTCCGGCGATGTTGGGACTGTTCAGTCTATCAAAGGTATTGGAGCCAAAACAGCCCAGCGTATTATTTTGGATCTGAAGGACAAAGCGTTGAAAATTTACAATCTCGATGAAGTGTCTTTTTCGCAAAGCAATACAAATAAAGATGAAGCGTTATCTGCTTTGGAAGTTTTAGGATTTGTACGAAAATCAGCTGAAAAAGTTGTCGATAAAATCGTAAAAGAAGATGGGAATGCTTCTGTGGAAACTATTATTAAATTAGCTTTAAAAAACCTGTAGTCATTTGAAAACGCAATATAGTAAAGACTTTTTCAAGATACATAAATTTGGGTTAACCCTACTTATATTGTTTTTTGGTATTTCTGTTCATGCACAAGTTGATGAAGAAGAGAAGGATTCCGTAAAAACCGGGGTTGATTTAGGACATTTGGAATTAAGTAATCCAAGGAGCATCACCGAAGCCTATACGTATGATCCTGTTACCGATCGATATATTTATACCAAAACGTTCGATGGCTTTAATATAAACTACCCTATCATTCTGACGCCTAGAGAGTATGAAGAACTCTTAACCAGGGAATCCATTCGGGATTACTATCAAAAAAAATTGGACGCTATCGATGGTAAAAAAGAAGGCGCCGAAGCAGCAAAAAAAGATTTGCTACCAAGATATTATGTGAATTCAGGTTTGTTTGAAACCATTTTCGGTGGTAATACCATTGATATTAAGCCTACCGGGTCGGTGGAAATGGATTTAGGGATCCGATTTACAAAGCAAGACAATCCGGCCTTTTCGCCCCGAAACAGAAAGAGTCTTACCTTCGATTTTGACCAGCGAATCAGTATGAGTATTCAGGGTAAAGTCGGAACGCGTTT
>NZ_DATIDM010000141.1:0-3083 GCF_035456225.1 Flavobacterium sp.
AAAAAAACAGATTATCAACAGGCACGGAGAAAATTTTGATAAGCCTTCGGTGATTATTTCCAACCATACTTCCTTTTTGGATACGCTGGCTATTGGAATGGTAACACCAAAAATCATTTATCTGGTTAACGACTGGGTTTATAATTCCCCAATCTTTGGTCGGGTTGTGAAATTGGCGGGCTATTATCCGGTCTCGCAAGGCGTGGAGGGAAGCGTTGAACATTTGCGTGAAAAAGTCGAGCAGGGCTATTCGCTAATGGTTTTTCCTGAAGGTTCGCGGTCTGATGATGGTGTGATCAATCGTTTTCATAAAGGAGCGTTTTATTTGGCCGAACATTTTAATTTGGATGTGCTCCCAGTTTTCATCCACGGAAATTCCGAGACCTTACCTAAAGGCGATCATATTATTTATGACGAAAGCATTTCGGTGGTTATTGGAAAACGAATTAAAGCTGACGATACTTCATTCGGGTTGAATTACTCGGAACGTACCAAAAAAATAAACAAATATTTCAGGGAAGAATATGCTTTATTGCGCCAGGAACTGGAAGGTGAAAATTATTTTAAAAATAAGTTACTGATCAGTTTCTTGTACAAGGAGAGGGAAGTAATTAATGCTGTGAAAACCGATTTCGAACTGCGAAAATCATTGTACTTCCGTCTGAATACGATACTGAAGGAGGATGCGAAAATTTTACATATCGCTGATGATTTCGGACAATTGGACGCTTTGCTGGTGCTTCAGCAACCGAAGAGGAAAATAGAAAGTTTTATTCAGGATGAAGAGAAAAAAGCCGTAGCCTCGTCTAATTATATTTTGAAAAAACGTCGACTTTCTTATTTGGATTCGGTTTCGGAATATGACAAGAAAGCCAACGTTTTATTGGTTTCGGCCCAACATTCTGATTTTGTAAAGCAAATCTCGCTGGATAATGTAAATCAAATCGTTTTAATTGATAATTTTGAGTTGAAAAACCATTTTGTAAATCAAAGTTTCGAAGTTAGCGATGATGTGGAGGGTTTATTGGTTTTAAAGAAATTATAAGTGAATAAAAAATACGACATAGTAATCATCGGGAGCGGTCTGGGAGGTTTGGTTTCAGCCATCATTCTTGCCAAGGAAGGAAAGAGTGTATGCGTACTGGAGAAAAACAACCAGTACGGCGGCAATCTGCAGACATTCGTACGCGAAAAGACCATTTTTGATACTGGAATTCACTATATCGGGGGTTTGGAGAAAGGCCAAAATCTATACAAATATTTTTCGTACCTAGGTATCATGGACCATCTGAAACTCAAAAAGATGGATCAGGATGGATTCGATATCGTTTCTTTCGGCGATGGGACCGAGTACCCGCATGCGCAGGGGTATGAGAATTTCGTTCAGCAATTGACGGTCTATTTTCCGGAGGAAGAGCAAACCATCAGAGCCTATTGCGATAAGTTGATTTATACCTGCGATTCATTTCCGTTGTACAATCTGAAACAGGGCGGCGGGTACCAAAGCGAAATACTATCCCTGAATGCCAAAGACTATCTGGATGAATTGACCGATAATGAAAAACTGAAAGCGGTTTTAGCCGGTTCCAATTTTTTATACGCCGGAATTGCCGATAAAACCCCTTTTTATGTTCACGCGCTTTCCGTAAACTCCTACATCCAAAGTGCCTGGCGTTGCATAAACGGAGGAAGCCAGATTTCAAAACAGTTGATCAAGCAGCTTCGAAAATATGGCGGAGAAGTTTATAAACACCGTGAAGTAGTTGCATTTGATTTTAAAGACGAAAAACTGACTTCGGTAAAAACGAAAAATGGAGAAGAGTTTTTCGGAGAGATTTTCATTTCCAATATAGAGCCGAAAACGACTCTTAAAATGATAGGGGAGGATAAGTTCAGGAAATCGTATTACAGTCGGATTCAGAGTCTGGAAGTGCTGCCTTCGGCCTTCAGTTTGTATATTGTTTTTAAACCGGAGTGTTTTCCCTATCTGAACCATAATTATTATCATTTCAATGACAGTAACAGGATTTGGAATGCCAACGAGTATACGGAAGCTTCCTGGCCTGAAGCTTATATGGCTTCTATGAATGTTTCTGAAGAAAATCAGGTTTGGGCTGAAAGTCTTACAGCAATAACGTATCTGAAATTTGAAGAGTTTTCCACATGGGAAGACACCCATAATACCGTTTCCGAAAAGGGAGAGCGCGGTGCTTCGTACGAAGAATATAAAAGGGTAAAAGCTGAAGCCTTTATAACTGAAATTGAGAAAAAATTTCCGGGAATACGCGATTGCATTCAGTCGGTGCATACCTCTACCCCGCTTTCCTACCGGGATTATATCGGAGGGTATCGCGGAAATTTATATGGTTATATAAAAGACTCGAGTAATCCGATGAAAACCTTCATTTCGCCAAAAACCAAAATTGATAACCTTTATTTAACGGGGCAAAGTATCAATATGCACGGTGTTTTGGGGGTAACTATCGGCGCTGTTGCCACTTGTTCGGAAATTTTAGGAGACGATTATCTTATCGATAAAATCAACAGGGAATTGGAATAAAATGAAAATAAAGATTCAAATATTACTTTTTTTAGGATTGGCTTTATGCCTGTTTTCCTGTGGCACCTATGAATCGTTGCATCATCAGCCCAAAACGGAAGGGTATAATCAGGAAAAACCAGTCGTAAATAAATATTCGGATACCCTTTTTTCATCGGGAACCAATTATCTTGTCAAGAACAAGCAAAAACTTTGGGAATTACACATTTCGGGGGATGCACTTCAACTCGGACTTGTAAATGGCGGGCTCAGCGAACCCCTGATAAAAAAACAAGAGCGCGTATTTTTTACTAAAATCAAGGACATCATTCCCTCGAAATTCAAGCAAAGGATGTTGCGGCAATTCCTGAAATGGTACAACCGTAAACTGTATCTCTATGTCCCCGAAGAATATCAAACTGAAATCTACGGTATTTCTCAATACAACTCGGATGATTACCAGTTTATTGCGCCCAATTATTTGCGGTCACTGTATCTTCACGCGGCTCATGACATCGGGCATGCCCTGCAGGATCTGGCTTTG
>NZ_DATIDM010000142.1:0-14975 GCF_035456225.1 Flavobacterium sp.
TGGAAAGCGACGGTGTATCGTCAATATATAAAGGTGCTTTTTCTAAGTCTTTTACTTTAATGGAAAGCTGTTCCCATTCGTGTTTTTCTAATTTACCGGTACGCAGTTTTTCTGAAGACAAACCGGTTTCAGAAGAAATCAAACGCGTAATCAGCTGAACAGAGGACATCTCAAGTGAGAACAAAGCCACAGGTGCTCCGGCATCGACAGCCATATTTCGGGCCATTGATAATACGAAAGCGGTTTTACCCATACCCGGACGGGCCGCAATAATAATCAAATCCGAAGGCTGCCAACCTGACGTTAACTTATCCAGATCGTGAAACCCTGTTGGGATTCCGCTCAAACCTTCTTTGTTTGCAATTTCTTCGATTCGTTTTTTTGCCTGGATTACCAAACTTTGCGCCGTTTCCGAACTACGTTTGATATTTCCCTGCGTTACTTCATACAACTTCGATTCGGCTTTGTCCAACAAATCGAAAACATCGGTTGTTTCATCGTATGCATCTTCAATGATTTCGGACGAAATTCGGATCAAACTACGCTGAATAAATTTCTGAAGAATGATACGCGAGTGGAATTCGATATGTGCCGAAGAAGATATCTTTTGTGTAAGCTGAATCAGGTAAAAATCACCACCTGACAATTCCAGTTTTCCGTTCTTTTTTAATTGAGCCGAAACTGTTAATAAGTCAATTGGCTGCGTATCATTGAACAACTGAACAATTGCCTCAAATATATACTTATGCGCATCTTTGTAAAAAGCATCAGGGCTCAAAATATCGATAACCTCGTCAACTCCTTTTTTATCAATCATCATAGCGCCAATGACAGCTTCTTCAAGGTCTAATGCCTGTGGTGGCAGTTTCCCTTTTTCGAGATTGATGATAGTAGTTTTATCTACTTTATAAGGGTTTATATTCTTAAGGTTTTCCATGCTGCTAATGTAACCAAGTTTTTATAAAAAACACATTTGAGTTGTTAATAAGACACTGTTGACAACTCTGTATTTTTTGTTAATAAGTCAAAAAAAATCCGAAGCAGCAAGGCTTCGGATTGGTTTATTGAAAACAGGGCGTTTACTCTTTGTATTCTCCCATTTTACTGTATTTATCCATACGTTGTGCTACTAATTCTTCTGTTGATAAGTCTTTCAGCTCATTAAAAGCTTTCATCACATATTTCTCAACCGTTTTAAAAGTAGTATCTCTGTCATAATGCGCTCCACCAAGTGGTTCCGGTATGATATCGTCAACTAATTTTTGTTTTTTCATATCAGCGGAGGTCAACTTAAGTGCTTCAGCAGCCTGCTCCTTGTATTCCCAGCTTTTCCAAAGAATTGATGAACATGATTCCGGTGAAATTACAGAATACCAAGTATTCTCCATCATCAATACTCTGTCTCCAACACCTATTCCTAATGCACCTCCCGAAGCCCCTTCACCAACAATAACTGAAATGATAGGCACTTTTAGACGAATCATTTCAAGGATGTTACGTGCAATTGCTTCTCCCTGACCTCTTTCTTCTGCTTCCAGACCAGGATAAGCCCCCGGAGTGTCAATTAAAGTAAGTACCGGAATCCCGAACTTTTCAGCCATCTTCATTAAACGAAGCGCTTTACGGTATCCTTCCGGGTTAGCCATACCGAAGTTGCGGAATTGACGGGTTTTAGTGTTATATCCTTTTTGCTGACCAACAATCATGAACGATTGTCCGTTGATTTTACCAAGACCTCCAATCATTGCTTTATCGTCTTTCACGCCTCTGTCTCCAAAAAGCTCAAGGAAAGTTTCGCCACACAATGCTCTTACGTGATCCATCGTATAAGGACGGTTTGGATGTCTTGACAACTGAACGCGTTGCCACGCTGTAAGATTTTTATATATTTCTTTCTTAGTTTCTTCTAATTTCTGCTCGATCTGCTTACAGGTTGCAGAAACGTCCACATCCGATTCCTGACCGATAATCTGACATTTATCTAACTGATCTTCAAGTTCTTTAATCGGAAGTTCAAAATCTAAGTATTCCATTTTGTTTGTTTCTTTTGACTTTAATTTGAACGGCAAAGATAAAATTTTCATTTTACAATGCGGAAACTATTTAAATTAGTTTTTAACTTTCTTATAGTTTTTTATGATACCGTTCAATATGACGGTTATTAGTATGATTGAAGCACCGATATAAAATTCGGGGCTCATTTTTTCACTTTCGCTGAACACCAAAATCCCTAATATAATTCCGTAAATCGGCTCCAAGTTGATGGTTAGCATTACAGTATATGGTGTTAGGAATTTCATTACTTTCACCGAAGCCAAAAACGCATAGGCTGTACAGATTGACCCCAAAACAAACAACCATAATAAATCGGAAGCTGAAATCTGGAAAAAGTCTTTCGAAAATTGTCCGGAAAATAATAAGTATACAGATAAGAATCCGATTCCTCCCGCAAGTTCATATAATGTTATGACAGCCGCATCATTATGTTTGGCAAACTTCCCGTTAATTACGGAGAACATCGCTGATAGAAAGGCAGAGGTTAACGCCAAAAGGATCCCTTCCACATAATTACCTTCCACTTTAAAGATAATCCCCAATCCGAAGACCACAAGCAGCCCAAACAACACCTCATAGATCACTATCTTTTTACCGTAGAAAATAGGCTCCAAGACTGATGCAAATAAAGCTCCGGTTGACAAGCATGCCAAGGTTACCGATATATTTGAAACTTTTATCGCCTGAAAGAAGGTAAGCCAATGCAGTGCTATAACCAGCCCGGAAAATAAAAAACCAAACAGTAATCGCTTTGATAAGTTTAAAGGAATTTTTCTGATTTTAACGTAGAAGAAGATAATCGAAACAGCAATCATCATACGATACCAAACCAAAGGTAACGCGTCAAGAGAAATCAGTTTTCCCAAAACCGCAGTAAATCCCCAAATAAATACAATTAAATGGAGATGAAGATAGCTTCTTACTTTATCGTTTGGCATTCCTCAACAGATAAACAGCCAATATCCCAAAAAAAACATTAGGCAACCAAACTGCAACTATTGGCGGCATGGTCGAAGCTTCCGCCAGTGTCCCGAATATTTTATCAAAGAAGATAAACGTAAAAGCTAATGCAATTCCCGTAGCCAGGTTAACTCCCATCCCTCCTCTTCGTTTCATTGACGAAACCGCCACAGCAATAATTGTCAGAATAAAAGCCGAAACCGGTAAGCTGAACTTTTTATATTTTACAACCTCATAGGTATTGATATTCGAAGAACCTCTTTCCCTTTCTTTTTCGATAAATTTATTCAATTCCACAAAAGTCATTGTTTCAGCAATATATACAACAGGAGTAAGATCATCTATATCGAAATTCAATTTCATCTTTCGTTGGTCTGTGGAAGCCAGCTGATCATCCAATTCACCAATGGTTCTTTTTCTGAAACCATGTAATGTATAGGTACTGTCTGCTTCATTCCACTGAATACGGTTTGCGGTAATCTTATAGTCCAACTTATCGCCTTTGAATTTTTCAAGTGAAAAATTAAAACCCATTTTTGAGATATAATTGAAATTGCTTACATAAATAAATTCATCTTTACTGATTTGCCTGTAAACATCAAGATTCTCTCTTACTTTGGGATTGTTTTTAAGATACGTATACCTGAAATCATTGTACCCTTTACTGGCATTTGGAACCAAAACAAAGGCCATGAGGATAGCAAACAAAGAAACCAGAGTCGCACCTATAATATATGGCCTGAGAAAACGGGTGAATGAAATTCCTGAACTTAAAATAGCTATAATTTCTGTATTATTAGCCAATTTGGATGTAAACCAGATTACCGATAAGAACAGGAAAATCGGAAAAAGCATGTTCGCGAAATAAACCGTAAAATGCATATAGTATTTTGCGACTTCCACAAACGGGACTTTATTTTCAATCATCTTGTTCACTTTCTCCGAAACGTCTATCACAATTCCGATTGGAATAAACAATAACAACATTACACTGAAAGTCCCCAAATAACGCTTTAAGATATACTTATCAATTATTTTCATTAAAAAAGTTAGAAGTTAGAAGTTAGAGGCTGGAAGTTAGAAGTTAGATTTTTCAAAACAATTAAGAATATCTCTTCACTTTTAAATCCAAATTCCATCCCTTATAATCTTTGACTCATATTTTTTACCATCATTTCCTTCCACTCGCGGAAATCGCCAGCCAGAATATGAACTCTTGCCTCACGAACCAACCACATATAAAAACCTAAATTGTGAATTGTAGCGATTTGCTTTCCAAGATATTCGTTAACGGAAAATAAATGACGTAAATAAGCTTTGGAATATTCCGTATCCACAAAAGTGTGCCCCATTTCATCGATAGGTGAAAAATCGGCTTCCCACTTTTTGTTTTTGATATTGATGGTTCCGTTGGCCGTGAACAACATTCCGTTTCTTGCATTACGCGTAGGCATAACACAATCGAACATATCGATTCCGAGTGCGATATTTTCAAGGATGTTAATTGGCGTCCCAACTCCCATTAAATAACGCGGTTTATCTTCCGGAAGTATGGCAGTTACGACTTCTGTCATTGCATACATTTCTTCGGCCGGTTCCCCAACTGAAAGTCCGCCGATAGCGTTCCCTTGTGCTCCTGCATTGGCAATATATTCCGCAGATTGAGCACGCAAATCTTTATAAGTACTTCCCTGAACAATCGGGAAAAATGTCTGTTCGTATCCGTATTTGAACGGCAAATTTTCCAAATGCTTGATACAACGATCCAACCAGCGATGGGTCATCTTCATTGATTTTTGAGCATAACGGTAATCACATGGATAAGGTGTACATTCATCGAATGCCATAATGATATCCGCACCGATGGTACGCTGAATTTCCATTACATTTTCAGGCGTAAAAAAGTGGTAAGAACCGTCGATATGCGATTTGAATTTCACCCCTTCTTCTTTGATTTTTCTATTGGAAGAAAGTGAGTAAACCTGATAACCTCCCGAGTCCGTAAGGATGTTTCGGTCCCAGTTCATGAATTTATGCAGTCCTCCCGCTTTTTCAAGAATTTCAGTTTGCGGACGAAGGTATAAATGATAGGTATTCCCCAGGATAATATCCGGATTGATATCGTCTTTCAACTCTCGCTGATGCACTCCTTTTACGGTGGCAACAGTACCCACAGGCATAAAAATAGGTGTTTCAATTACACCGTGATCAGTAGTGATGGATCCTGCCCTTGCTTTTGTTTGCGGGTCTTTCTTTAGTAAATCAAACTTCATATGTATATTTTACAATCGGCAAAGATAAAAGATTTGTCAGTTATGAATTATGAAATATGGATTTAATTAACATCTGAAAATATTTCTGAAAAATCGTACTGCCGAATCCTCCAAAAAATCCAATTATCTGATTATCTTTGCACCAGTTTAACTTTTACATACAAAATGAAGCGTAACACACAACAATTAAGCAATTTAACGATTCAGGTAAGAAGAGATATTCTTCGAATGGTACACGCTGTAAATTCAGGTCACCCGGGAGGTTCTTTGGGATGTACTGAATTCCTTGTAGTTTTATACCAAAATATAATGGAACGCAAACCTGGTTTTGACATGGACGGCATCGGGGAAGATGTTTTCTTCTTATCAAACGGACATATTTCACCGGTTTTCTACAGCGTTCTTGCACGCAGCGGCTATTTCCCTGTTTCGGAATTGGCTAGTTTCAGAAAATTAAATTCAAGATTACAAGGTCACCCAACCACTCACGAAGGTTTACCTGGAGTAAGAATGGCATCAGGTTCATTAGGTCAGGGTTTATCAGTAGCTATTGGAGCTGCACAGGCCAAAAAACTTAATAATGACAACCATTTCGTTTATGCTTTATTGGGAGATGGCGAACTTCAGGAAGGTCAAAACTGGGAAGCTATCATGTATGCTTCCGCTAAAAAAGTAGACAACTTAATTGCTACCATTGATTTGAACGGAAAGCAGATTGACGGTACTACCGATGAAGTGCTGAACATGGGAAGTGTTAAAGCTAAATTTGTAGCTTTTGACTGGGATGTAGTTGAAGTCAAAGAAGGAAACAACATTGAAGATATCATTGCAGGACTTAACCATGCTAAAGCATTGGCAGGAAAAGGCAAACCGGTTTGTATTTTGTTACATACTGAAATGGGTCATGGTGTTGACTATATGATGCATACGCACGCTTGGCACGGAAAAGCACCAAACGATGAGCAATTGGCTGCAGCATTGAGTCAAAACTACTGTGAAGACGAAATCGATTATTAGAAGGCAGACTGCAGAAATCAGATTTCAGAATGACGATTGTATTGAAAGCTGTTGGTTTCAGAAATTTCAATCTTTCAATTTTTCAATCTTTCAATTTAAATTCAAATGAAAAAATATACAAATACAGGAAGTAAAGATACCCGTTCAGGATTTGGAGCGGGAATGACCGAATTGGGTCAGAAAAACGAAAACGTGGTAGCACTTTGTGCCGACCTTATCGGATCGTTAAAATTTGACGAATTCAAAAAGAACCATCCGGAGCGTTTTTTCCAGATTGGAATTGCTGAAGCAAACATGATCGGAATTGCTGCCGGTTTAACTATCGGAGGAAAAATCCCTTTCACAGGAACTTTCGCCAACTTCTCTACCGGCAGAGTTTATGATCAGATTCGTCAATCAGTTGCGTATTCTGATAAAAACGTAAAAATCTGTGCTTCACACGCCGGATTAACATTAGGAGAAGACGGTGCAACTCACCAAATTTTAGAAGACATCGGATTAATGAAGATGTTGCCGGGAATGACTGTAATAAACACTTGTGATTACAACCAGACAAAAGCAGCTACTTTAGCATTGGCTGATCATCATGGTCCGGCTTATTTACGTTTCGGACGTCCTGTGGTACCTAACTTCATGCCGGCTGACGAACCTTTCGTTATTGGTAAAGCAATTATGTTAAACGAAGGAACTGATGTTACGATTATCGCAACAGGTCACTTGGTTTGGGAAGCATTAATCGCTGCTGAAAAATTAGAAGAAAAAGGTATTTCTGCAGAAGTGATCAACATTCACACCATCAAACCTTTGGATGAGGAAGCGATTTTAAAATCAGTTGCAAAAACAGGTTGTGTGGTTACTGCCGAAGAACACAACATCCTTGGCGGTTTAGGCGAAAGCGTTGCCAGAACTTTAGCATTAAACAATCCGAAGCCGCAAGAATTTGTAGCAGTTCAGGATAGTTTTGGAGAATCAGGAACACCAGAGCAGTTAATGGAAAAATACAAATTAAACAATCAGGCGATTGTTGAAGCCGTAGAAAGAGTAATCAAGAGAAAATAATCCTTCTTTCTTTTACCATAAAAAAACCCGCTCATTGAGCGGGTTTTTTTTATCTTTTATTATGGAAGATCCTCATTAATTATAGCAAAACAATTTTTATCTAAATGCCTTCTTACTCTCGTTGGTGTGGCATAATCAAGCGAACAATCAGGAATACCTTGCGCTTCATCTACATAAATAGTTACAGGGTCATCAACCGCAGCACCATTAAAAGGATATACGTACCTATATACGGTTTCAACACCATTTTCCAATACAGTTACCGTATGCGTAATCTCATTTTTTGTCAAATAACCATCATTGTCGTCATCTGCATCGAAAATATCCGGAATCCCATCTGCATCAGTATCAATTAAATTACCATCCTCATCAAGTTCGTACTCGTATCGTGATTCGATTTTATCAAAATCCTGATCCAAACGCGTTACTGCATGCAAATTAAATGTAAAAATAAGAGGAGTATAAGCCGGAATACTTCCATTAACTCCAGCTCCATTATAATAACCTAAACCGGATGGTAAAAACATCGCACCCGAACCATAATTTATTGAATTCAAAGTACCATCAATATCATTCGGATCAAAAAAACCGGCTCTAAACAGCGGCATGACATGCTCCCATCCTTTTATAACGTCTATCAGATTAAATTCAACCGGATTTGGCGCGTAATCAAATTCTTTGTTTTCGAATACATAACTCGTCAAATCAGTATCAGGGTCAACCACTGCAGTGCGAACTATAGTTGTTCCTCTGTAAGTAGTTAAGATTCTGTCCACTCCACATGGTTTATCACCATCAGCATCTGTATCCCCTTTATCGTCAAATTTTAAGTAATACACTTTAAAATCAACACCGTATAATTTCACAATTTTACTCATTAATGGATAATCGGTCTGATCCCAAATTGAAACAGTATGATCAGCATCTAATGTATCTATTTTCACATCAATAACGTCTCCACCAGCATTTCTGGTTACCTCTACGTAAGCCTTATGCAAATAATCCTCAATATCAACCAAATCTTCCGGGTAAACATCGGCATGTGGTCTTGCTGGTTCTGCTTGAGGAGTATCATCATCCTTACAACTTGTCCCCAACAACAACAAAGCAATTCCCAAACCAAATAAAATCTTATTCATCGTTAACAAATTTTAATGGCGCAAGATACAATTTTACTTTATTTTTGTACTACTATTAACACTGATTTTAACGAATCCCAATGAGAATCGACAAATACCTGTGGTGCGTTCGTTACTACAAGACGAGAAGCATCGCTGCGGAAGCCTGTAAGAAAGGTCATATCACCGTAAACGGACAGGAAGCCAAGCCTTCCAAGGAAGTATTTCCATCCGATAAAATTACCTTAAGAAAAGATCAGATAAATTATATTTTAACCGTTTTGGATGTACCGCAAAACAGGGTCGGACCAAAATTGGTTGACATTTACCGGAAAGACGAGACACCGGCGGAATCTTTTGAACATCTGGAAATGCTTAAATTATCGAAAGAACATTATAGGACAAAAGGCCAGGGAAGACCAACCAAAAAAGACCGAAGAGACATAGACGATTACACCATAGAACCAGGCGATTATGAAGAACCAATTGAATAGTGATTATTGGGAAAACCGCTACCAGACGAATCAAACGGGCTGGGATGCAGGAACCATAACCACACCGTTGAAGAATTATATCGACCAGATTACCGACAAAAACATCAAAATCCTGATTCCGGGAGCCGGCAATGCTCACGAATTGGATTACTTCCTGTCAAATGGATTTAATAACATTTTTGTTGTCGACTTTGCCGAAACACCGCTTCAAAACATAAAAAAAAGAATTCCGCATTTTCCGGAAGAACAACTTATATACAGTGATTTTTTCGAATTGGAAGGAAAATTTGATTTGATAATGGAGCAAACCTTTTTTTGCGCCTTATCTCCGGATCTCCGAAAAAACTATGTTACCAAAATGCATTCCCTGCTTTCTGAAAAAGGAAAACTCTTTGGTCTGCTATTCGATTTTCCGTTAACTGAAGAAGGCCCGCCTTTTGGAGGAAGCAAAGAAGAATACCAAAGCCTGTTCTCTGACAGCTTCATGATCAAAACATTGGAAGCGGCCTATAACTCTATTAAACCAAGGGAAGCACGTGAGCTGTTTTTTATTGTAACCCCAAAATAAAATTCAGCCAACCCAAAAACAGTCCACAAAGTAATTTTAAAAACCTTAAATCTGCGTTTGATAAAAAATCTTTATTTTTGATTTTTATTTCATCAGGATTTTAAGGTCTGAAAAAAGCACAACACATGAAAAACATCATTTTAACACAAAGCGAAATCCAGCACAAAACCAAACGAATTGCCTATCAGATCTACGAAACTTTTGTGGATGAAAATGAAGTGGTACTTGCAGGAATCACAAACAGCGGTTACATTTTTGCACAGAAAATTGCTCGAGAACTTGCTTTGATTTCCGATCTGAAGGTTATTTTATGTGAAGTACGAATCAACAAGAACAATCCGCAGGATGAAATAACGACTTCATTAAATGTATCCGAATATCAAAACAAGGGATTGGTATTGATAGACGATGTTTTAAATTCAGGTACCACTTTGATTTACGGCGTAAAACATTTCCTTGACGTTCCATTAAAGAAATTCAAGACGGCAGTACTTGTTGACCGAAATCATAAAAAATACCCCGTGAAAGCCGATTTCAAAGGCATTTCGCTATCAACCTCATTACAGGAACACATTCAGGTTGTTTTTGAAGAAAATGACGAATACGCTTATTTAAGCTAATAGCTGAATTAATTCATCCACTATATCTTCCGGCTTTTTATCATCAACCGAAACAATGTATTTTGATTTGAGATAGAAGTAACTTCTGTCAAACAAGTGCTTGGCAATAAACTCGTGCAATTCCTCGTCACTTTGATGAGCGATCAGCGGGCGTAATTTCTTTTGCGGCAGTAACCTGTTCACAAGCTCGGCAATCGATCCTTTCAGATACACGGAAGCCACACCTTCTTTTTGCAATTGCAAATGATTGTTCGCATAACAAGGCGTTCCCCCTCCAAGACTTAAAATATAATGATCGTGAGAAGCCATAAAACCATTAAGTGTTTCATGTTCTATTTTCCGAAAACGAATCTCTCCAATCTCCAAAAAAAGTTCCGAAATGGTTTTTTTTGCATTTTTTTCGATTATTTCATCAAGGTCAAAAAATGGAATTTCGGTTTTTTCCGACAACAATTTACCCACAGTCGATTTTCCGCTCCCCATATACCCAACTAACATGATTTTTTTCATAGTAACAACGCCCTATAAACTAATACTTTAAGAATAAACTTTAAAAGAAAGTCAAATTTATAATAAATTTCCCTTGCAAAATAAATAATACGTCTTATATTTGCACCCGCAATCAGGAAGTAATTCTAGACTCGGTAGCTCAGCTGGTAGAGCACATCACTTTTAATGATGGGGTCCTGGGTTCGAATCCCAGCCGGGTCACGATAAGAAGTCGAGCAGCAATGTTTGACTTTTTTTATTTTCGGCCACGTGGAGAAATTGGTAGACTCGCCATCTTGAGGGGGTGGTGCTGCAAGGCGTATGGGTTCGAATCCCATCGTGGTCACGAATAAATACAAAATGGAATTCAATTGATAAAGCTCGCTTTAGACTATTGGGTTCCATTTTGTGTTTTCAAAGCGGAGCTTTATTGGGAAGGACGAAGTCAATCCCATCGTGGTCACGAATAAATACAAAATGGAATTCAATTGATAAAGCTCGCTTTAGACAATTGGGTTCCATTTTGTGTTTTCAAAGCGGAGCTTTTTGAGAAGGACAAAGTCAATCCCATCGTGGTCACTTCAAAAAAAAAAAAAAAAAACACTTCAATCAAGTGAACTATCATTTAAAAAATAGTCAAAAGGAATTTGATAAAACACAAATACAGCAAAAGTATACAAGAATTATTCATTAAATTTGAATAATTTAACATACTGGTTCTTAATGAAATACAATTATCACCGGGATAAATTTCAAAAATTATGGAAGAAAAAGGTGCTAATGGAAATAAACATAAATCAGTCTACCATTTTCTGCTATCCTTTGCCGTAGCCTTAGGGGTAACACTGATATTGAAAGAACCAAATTTTACCGACTCACAGGTATATGTTATCTTCCTATTGTTCTTTGCCATCGGCCTGTGGATTACTGAAGCCATACCCGCATTTGCGGTAAGTCTTTTAATAATTTCTTATCTGGTATTTGCTCTTGGTAACAAACATTTTAATTCAGCACCCGAAAATATTGAGCATTATGTCCAGACATTTTCCGACAGTATAATTTGGCTCTTACTCGGTGGTTTTTTTCTTGCAAAAGCCATGGCCAATACGAAATTAGATGAAACGCTTTTCAGGTTCACACTTAAACTTGCGGGAACAAATCCACGGAATTTATTGATTGGCATAATGACCACAACAATGTTAGCTTCCATGCTTTTGTCCAATTCCGCTACTACCACAATGGTGTTAGCAGCAATAATGCCATTACTTAAAACGCTCGATAAAAATTCCGGAGTCTCCAAAGCATTATTATTGGGTATTCCAGTCGCTGCAACTGCAGGGGGCATGGCTACCATTGTCGGTACGCCTGCAAATGCAATTGCTGTCGGCGCATTGCATAATGCAGGAATTACTATTGAGTTCATCGACTGGATGATTTATGGGATACCGCTCGCGATAGTTGTGAATGCAGTTTGTTGTTTCGCTTTGATTAAGGCTCACATAAAAGATCCTACTCCTATTTCCACAGCTTTTCTTGATGATATGAAAACAGATGTTTCAAAGGAAGCAGCATTGCAGCGAAATATAGTTATTGGTGTAACATTTCTCACTATCGGTTTATGGGTTACCAGTTCTTTGCATGGAATAAAACCATCATCGGTATGTGCGGTTCCAATTGTAATACTTACGTTAACCGGCGTGCTTAATGGAAAAGATGTTCGGACATTAGGTTGGGATACACTCTTATTGGTTGCCGGAGGTTTGTCATTAGGTCTTGCTCTGGATCATACCGGTTTATTAAAGCATTATGCCGAAATACTAATCACCCTGCAACTGGACAGCATGTTATTGCTCAGTATCTTTGGGGTTTTAGCCACGGCATTAGCAACTGTAATGACCAATTCAACAGCAACTGCTTTAATGGTCCCAATCTGCATGGCTATACTTCCCGATCAAAAGTTAGAAGTAGCTTTGATTATCGCTCTTTCATCATCTTCAGCTTTACGACTGCTTGCATCAAGCCCATCTAACGCAATCGTATTCAATACCGGTTATCTTGAACAAAAAGATTTCAGGTTAACTGGAATAATCTTTGGGTTACTCGGACCAATACTTGCTATTTTGTGGGTGCTCTTAATGTCGTGAAATTAATTACTGTTTTACATTTCAATATACAAACAATAAAAAAGCCCCAAGAAGTATTGGGACTTTGTTTTTTTAAGGCTGTACCAGCTCTTGCAAAGGCTTAAGCTGCTCCATATCTATGTTGGCTTTCTGCATCAGACGCATCAGATTCAAAACGTCTGTCGGATTCATATCATCGCCTATAACCCGAACTACGGCAAAACCATTTTCTTTTTTGTTCGCATATAGCACGAATTCATCAATATGTTCGTCCTGACCTACAAAATAAACCGCACCGCCTTCTTTTCCGGATCCTACCCTCATCAATTGCTGATAGCTTTTATCTTTTAGAATCGTATTTACCTTTTCACGCTCTTCATTAAACTTATTCTGGTTTAAGGAATCGGATTTAAAAGCCAACACATTAATCTTCTTAAATGACTCCAGCGCTTCTTTTTCCGCACTTGACAGCGATACCTTATCAACGTTGATGAAAGTCGGTGCCAAATCCAAAGAAATAAAATCTTTTTTATCGGAATTGGCTACGAAATATTTCTGTAATGAAGGTTTCTGTTCACAGCCCGCAAAAAGCATTGAAACAAAAAATCCAATAAATAAATACCGTTTCATAATAGTACTATTATTTTTTAGCTGCCTTGTTCAGAGATTCACCTCCAGGCAATTTCATTTTTTCAGTCAGAGCCGAAATTTCATCTAAATCAAAATTCCCGGTTAACGAAAGCAATACCGTTTCGTTTTTAGAACCGGAACCATCAACAAACATCAGAAGCTCTTTTACCTGATTGCTGTTTGCACCGGACTTCACATAAATTCTGACAGCTTTTCCTCCGTCATTGATACGCATCAGTTCATCCAAAGGATTCGATTTCAAATAGCTGTTCATTGTCGCCTTCATTTCAGAAGCCGGTTTCGCGCTGGTTGTCGTAAACACTTTCAGATTGTCTAACTTTTTAAGCAGATTCATGTAAGCTTGCGCTTCTTTATCGGAAGCATCCACTTTTACTTTACTCATCAGTTCGAACATCTTTTTGTTTACGATTACCGAAGTCACATTCTCCTGTCCGTCGAACTTATCAAAAGCGGCTTGAGCAAATATAGTTGTCGAAAACAGGGCTACTAAAAGTGTTAAAAATAACTTGTTCATTTTTTGATTATTTAAAGATTGTTTTTGTTGTTTGATTGTACTCATTTACATATTCGATACTTTTTACGCCTTCATTTACGTTTTCCGAAACCATTTGCAGTGCTTTCTGTGTTTCCTGGAAAGCTAATTCCGGATCATCGAACGTGCCCAAACCATTAGCCACAGGCTGTTCCGATGGTTGGTTCATAAAGTAGAGCGTACCGGACAAAACTGCAATACTGGCCGCAACGGAAATCCACGCTACATAATTTCGTTTTCTGGGTTGTAGTGGAACCGTTCTGGTGAATTGCTCTTGTTTTGCCTGACCGAAGTAACCAAAGATTGCCTTGTATTGTTCCAAATGGGGCGCCACATCTGAAGATGAAAAATAGTTTTTTAACTCTTTTTCTTCAGCAATACTGGTTTCTCCTGCAAAGTATTTATCAACTAATATTTCAATTTTATGCAATTCCATAATTGTGTTTTTTAACCAATTGTTCTCTTATTTCTTTTCTCGCTCTTGAGAGGGCAACCCTCACAGCGGTTTCATTCATCTCCATTATTTTTGCTATCTCTGCAAACTCATATTCTTCGACATCTCGCATCTGAACGATCAGTCTTTGTTGTTCGGGTAAACTTTCGATTATTTTTTCCACCACACTCCAACTGTCTCTGTCTTCAATCTGTTTCTGAACGCTTGCCGTCCTGTCGGAATAATTATTATGGACAATCTGCAAATTAGATGCTCTTTTTGATTTTAACTGATCGAGGCAGTAATTTTTGGTCATCGTCATCGCAAAAGCTTCCACACTGGAATAATTCGAAAGAACATTGTTGTTTTTCCATAATTTCACCAAAACTTCCTGCGTTGCATCTTCGGCTTCTTCGGTGCTCACGAGCAGCCGCTTCGCCATCCGAAACAACTTATCCTTAAAAGGAGTAATCAAATTCACAAACTCCTGCTGATTCATAATTTCATAAGTTTGGTGTTGGTTTATACAATCAAGACGAACTACACTTCAGTTTGTTACAAGGTACAATAAAAAAATGCAATC
>NZ_DATIDM010000143.1:0-2669 GCF_035456225.1 Flavobacterium sp.
ATCCTGATACAAATGCTGCATTTCGAAAGCTAAAACATGCTTGTCGTTCATCGTGTAATAATAGTTCAGGTTCTGATTGAAAGAGAATGGATTTTGTTTCTTTTTCGAATAAACATCATTGTATAACAGTTCCGACTCCCCATCACTATTGTTCGTAATCGTATTATTGGAAACTAATGCTGTATTCTCATCCTGTTTAGATCCTTTAACCAAAGCATCATAGTCGAAATGCACTTTTTCCGAAGGCACATAACTCGAACTCAACTTTAAAAAACCTAACTTACTATTTTGTTTCGTAGCCGAAGTTTCATCATTGAAGTTGGTTGAATTTGTGTCTTTATCAATTCGCGTTGTTTTTACATTGGTCAGCAAATCCGTTTCGCTTCCCATTAAAACTCCGAAACCGCTTATTGTCCATGCTTTTGAAGGGTTATAGCTGAAATTCACTGCTCCAAAATCGGTATCGATTTCCTTCGCCTGATTGTTTCGCAATCCCATAATTCCCAAATCGTTGGAAGCCACGTTGAAACTGGTCCCACCTCTTCGCATCATGTTTTTGAATCCGCCGGTAAACTTAAAATAATCCTGCATCGTGAGCGGTAATTCTCCAATATTATTGAAATTCCCGATGACATTCACACTGTATTTCGGATTGTAGTAAAACAATTTCGGATTGACAATATGCCGGTCTTCCTCGTGACCCACGCCAATACCTGCAGTCATATCACCAAACCAGAAGTTCTTTTTCCCTTCTTTCAGTTTGATGTTGATTGCAACATTTTCTTCGTTGTTTTCAAGTCCTTTCAGATTGGACACTTCGTTATAATTTCGAAGTACCTGGATTTTATCCAAAGCATCGGCAGGAATGTTTTTGGTGGCTATTTTAGTATCTCCATCGAAGAAATCCTTTCCTTCCACCATAATTTTCTCCACTTTTTTCCCTTCCACCTGAATTTCACCGTCTTTGTTTACCTCAACTCCCGGTAGTTTTTTCAGAACGTCTTCCAGTTTTCGTTCCGTACCATTTCTGAAAGAATCCGAATTATAAATAATGGTATCTCCGCTAATGGAAACAGGCATTTCCTTCACGATTTCAAGCTCCTTAAGCATCGTCCCTTCTTTCAGGACGATAGTTTTAACGATATTTTGCGTTCCTGTTTTTATAGTTGTCTCGTAAGGCTGAAACCCTACATAACTAACTTTTATATCATAGGTGGTATTCGGACTCAATGAAATCTGAAAGCGTCCTTTTTCATTGGTGATTGAGTAGCCGTCCATCGCTTTTGTAGCTTGGTTAACAGCCATAATGTTAGCCATTTCCAAAGCGACTCCGGTGGTATCTTTAATTACACCTTCAAATTTCACATCCTGTGAAAAAACGAATGTTGAAACAAACAGTGTAACAACAAGAAATATATTCTTCATAAAGTGGTATTGAAATAACAGATTAAATGGTAATTAAAATATTTATGAATTAGTGTACCATTCTAACTCCGCCTCTGTTTCCACCTTGTGACTGCCATTGCTCGCGCATTTCTTCCATTTTCTTTACAACAATTTCATCAAATTCCTTTTGCTTAACAACCTTTCCGCCTTTAGGAGCTTTTATTTCCACTTTATCTTTGGAATTCATTACCAGTTTAGAACACATGATAACCGTTTTACCGTCGTTAACTTCCAAAATTAAACCCGGTAATCCCCAGTAACCTTCAGGTCCCTGATTAATTGGAATTTCAGGACAATACCAAGCTGTAATTTCGACTTCTTTGGGCATATCAATTTCAGACATCATAAAACCGCCTCTTCTTTCTTTGGAACCTTCCTCTTTCTTGGCTTCCTCTCCTTTTTTAGCCTCACCCTCTTTTTTGGCTTCTTCTTCTTTTTTAAGGCGTGCATTTCTGAAATCAGAAGCATCTACAGGCTTGATTGCTGTAGCTTTGAAGCAAGTATAATCACCTATTTTTTTAGTTTCGCCGGTCATTTTCCATTTAAGTTTTGGCAAAGAATCGACAATTAAAAACTCTTTCCCCATGAATTCCTTGTCCACGGTATAGGTTTTTTCTTTAACGTTTTTATAATACGTTCCGCCACCGCCCATCATGGAACTCATCATTCTGAATCGGCCCGCATTTTCTCCCGGAGCTTCCAATTTTTCTTCTTCTTTATAAATGGAACTGGTTTTGTCGAAATTAAGGATGAATGTTTTTTCAAACATCTTTTTCATTCGTTCTTCCATGTTTTTGCGCATTTCAGGAGTTATATCTTTATTTCCGTCCATTCTGGCTTTGAAATCGGAAGTGCTTGTTTTGGATTCATACACGGCCATGCCCTGAAAATCCTGAGCAAATGAAGTTACTGAAGAACAAAATATTGCTAGTAATGCTAACGAAATTTTTTTCATAATCTTTAAAGTTAATTTAGAACAGATTAGACGATAACAAAATCTCTTTGTTACAAATTTAAGTTATTAGACTACTGTTTTGGAAAATGGTTTAAAAACAAAAAAATATTTCTCAAAAAACAGTATAATCAATTTTCCCTATTTATTTTCAAGGCTTATTTTTTGTAATTTGGCAATCTATGCGAACATTTCTAAAAATAGCTATTCTTTTGTTTTTTTCCATTGGCTTCTGTCAGGATAAGAATATTACTACCACCTTACTCTCTTC
>NZ_DATIDM010000144.1:0-2233 GCF_035456225.1 Flavobacterium sp.
TATTGGAAAAACAGTCTTGGGCTGAACGCATTTTAGAAATCCAAACCGTAAATGACAAATCTGCCGAGGAATTTGTTAATTGGGTAAAATTATGGAGCGCCAAAACGGGAATTCAGCTTTCTGCCACTCCCTCTTTATACAATCACGCCCCCAAAGGTTTGCAAAAACTGATGGTACTGGACAAAACCGAAACTTCGGAAAACGAGCATACTTTTATACTCACGCTTCGTGCCAATGCGAGAGCCAAATTTGAGTCGGGTGACTTATTGGCCATTTATCCCGCAAACGACATGCGGGAACGCCTCTACTCTATCGGAAACCACAATGGAAATATCCAATTGGTTGTAAAACTGCATCCTTCCGGTCTTGGCTCGGGATTTTTACATAACCTTGAACCGGGCGAAGTTCTAAAAGCTCGAATCATTAAGAATGCAACTTTTCATCTTCCAAAAAATACACCCAAAGTAGCTTTCATTTCAAACGGCACTGGCATCGCACCTTTCCTTGGAATGATTGAACAAAACAGAAAAAAAACAGAAATCCATTTGTATTCCGGTTTTAGACAGGAAACCGAAACTGTTTTGGGTTACAAAAAATTCGCCAGTGAAATGATAGAAAAACAACATCTAAAAAGTTTCCATCTGGCTTTGTCCCGTGAAGTAAGCCATAATTACGTAATGGATTTAATAAGACATGATGCCAACTTTTTTACGGATTTACTGACTCACGGAGGCGTTTTGATGATTTGCGGTTCACTCTCAATGCAAAGGGACGTAGAAACTGTCCTTGCTGAATTATGCATAAACAAAACTAACACAGATATCGCAGAGTATAAAGCCAATAGACAAATACTGACGGATTGTTATTAATAATCTGAGTTTCGTTATTGTTTTTTGGAGCAAAAACATTAGGCATTTTTAAAATGATGGATCCCGCTATCCGTTTCAATCTTATATGCCGAACCCCGGCATATAAGGATTTCCACTTCTATCGGGGCTAAAAGGGAAACATTTTGCATTTTTGCTATCAACAATTATTCACGATACCAGACCTAACAGGTTTTTAAAACCTGTTAGGTCTCCGTTAAAAAACAAAACGAGACTAATACGAATACGAACAATACACAATGAAACCGAACTCAATTTCTTCCCCAAAACGATTACTCTTTTTCTGCGTACTGATGTTCGGAATAAACAGCCACAGCCAAGTCTTGCGAAAAAGAACCACCATGCTCATGGGAGGCCGTTTTGACATAACCCTTGTAGCCCCAGATTCTCTTTCCGCAGAAAAAAATATTGACGAAGTCATTGCCGAAATCACCCGAATCGAATACCTAATCTCCGACTGGAAACCCAACACCCAAATATCCGAAGTAAACCGAAATGCCGGAATACAACCGGTAAAAGTGGATAAAGAAGTTTTTGAACTGACCCAAAGAGCGCTCCATTTCTCAAAAATCACAAATGGAGGATTCGACATCAGCTTTGCCGCTATGGACCGCATCTGGAAATTTGACGGTTCGATGACCGAAATGCCCTCAGCAGAAGCCATCAAAAAATCGGTGGAAAAAGTGGGTTATAAAAACATCATTTTGGACAGCGTGAACTCAACGATTTTCCTAAAACTGAAAGGAATGAAAATTGGTTTTGGCGCTTTGGGAGAAGGCTACGCGACCGACAAATGCCGTGAAATGATGCTCGCCAAAGGAATCAAAGCCGGAATTGTAAACGCCACTGGAGACATGAGCACCTGGGGCAGACAACCTAATGGAAAACCCTGGAAAATAGGCATTACTAATCCTTTCCACCCTGATAAACTTTTAACTGCCGTTCCGTTAGAAAAAGGTGCCGTAACCACCTCTGGCAGTTATGAAAAATTTGTCGTTTTTGACGGTAAACGCTATTCACACATCATCAATCCTGCAACGGGTTATCCTGCAACGGGTTTATGCAGTGTAACGGTTTTGGGTCCCAATGCCGAAACCGCCAACGGACTCAGCACTTCGCTGATGGTTTTGGGAAAAACAGAAGGATTGAAATTACTCGAAAAATTCCCCGATTACAGTTGTCTTATGATTACCGATGAAGGCAAAGTGGTGAAATCTAAAAATTTCAAGATTAAGAAGTTTAAGGCTAAGCTTTAACTAGGATTGCGTGATAGGCCACGGATGACACGGATTAAACTGATAAACACGGATTTATTTTGACAATCTAAAAATCTTCGAAATCTGTAG
>NZ_DATIDM010000145.1:0-10716 GCF_035456225.1 Flavobacterium sp.
AAAAGTAGCGTTTTTTTTCAATTGCAAAAACATAAATTCCTGTTAATTGATTTCAACTGTCTGACCCTGATAGGGTATCTCACAATTTATCGCATAACGTGTTTCTATTTTTTCTTTCAGGGCGACCAAAGCTTCCGTTTCGCCGTGAACCAGAAAAATGGTCTGCGGTTTTTCTTCCAGTTCGGAAAGCCAATTTAACAAATCATCCTGATCACCATGAGCCGAAAGACCTTCTATTTCAACTATTTTAGCCTCAACCGGATAATACTTGCCATACATTTTTATTTCTTTTTCACCATCCAGCAATTTTCTTCCCCGTGTTCCTTCCGCCTGATAGCCTACTATAATCACAGTTGTTTCCGGCCGAACAATATAACGCTCGAGATAACTCAAAACGCGTCCACCGGTAATCATGCCGCTGGCTGCTATCACAACTTTAGGCTGGTCATCATAAATCGCAGCAATCGTGTCCTCATATTCGGTTATCATTGAAAAAACGGCGCACATCTCCCTACATTCGTCCAATTTCAATTTGTGCCATTCCCGGTTGTTTTCAAAAATATCGATTACCTTAATCCCCATCGGCGTATCGATAATGTAAGGCATATCCGGAATTTCACCTGCTTTTTTAAGTTGCCAGATTAAATACATAATGGCCTGCGCCCGTTCGACCGCAAAACTTGGAATAACCACATTTCCCCCTTTTTCAAAAGCTTCATTGATGCAGTCCTTCAATTCTGCTTTAGGGTCATTATCCGGATGAAGTTTATCTCCATAAGTGCTTTCCAAAAAAACATAATCCGCTGCTTTGGGTTTCACGGGAGGAAACATCAAATCATCATTATCTCTTCCTATATCCCCTGAAAAAACCAGCCTTTTACCTTCGATAAACAACTCAATTGAACAAGCACCCAATATGTGCCCTGCCGAAAAATAACGCGCTGAAATTTCGGCATCAATATCAAAAGAGGTATCGGGTTGGATTACTCTGAAAAAAGGCAAAACTTCCTCGGCGTCTTCGACCGTATACAAAGGCTGCGCGGGAATGTGTTTGGAATAATGCTCTTTGTTCGCTTTTTCCGCTTCCTCTTCCTGAATTTTAGCACTGTCCATCAGAATCAACCTGGTAATGGCTTTCGTTGGACTGGTACAGAAAATCTTTCCTTCAAAACCCTGTTTGATTAACAGCGGAAGCCAACCGCAATGGTCCAGATGCCCATGGGTCAGCAATACAAAATCGATGGTCGAAGGCAAAATCGGAAGCGGCTCCCAATTGAGCTGCCTGATTTCTTTACCGCCCTGAAACAAACCGCAATCAACTAAAATACGAATCCCTTTTGATTCGATTAACGTTTTGGAACCTGTTACGGTTCCGGCAGCACCTAAAAACTGTATCTTCATGGTTTAGTCATTAAAAATAAAACGGTTATCCCCTGCTTTTTCACACAAGTCAGAAGCTTCTTTGATAATGTTTTTTATCCGTCTGTAATTGACACCTATATCCATCAATAATTGACTGTTATTGACTAATTCCGAAGCAAGAAGAACATTCTGTATGAGTAATTTTTCTTTTTCGTTCAATGTTAAAGTTGTCAGACAGGTTACCGGATACAAACCATTTTCCTCTATTTTGTATTTCAGACATTCTTTAATCGGGAAATCCCAGCTGATGAGTTTCAGATTGGAACAATCACCAAACTGAATGGCTTCGGTGGTGAAACGGTTATTGGTTATCACCCAACATTTGTTTATTCTATCACTTTCACTGAAGATCGGATGTGTTTTTCCTTTCAAATCATTGAAACGCGACAGGATGTACATCGGGATTTTGACATCGGATTTAATTTCGCTGCTGCCGTGAAACTTACATTCGACCATAGCAATCATATTTCCTTTTTTCACCAGGATATCAATTTCATGGGAAACACAATTCCCTTCAAGAATAATATTGGTTTTGGTTTCAAAGCCTTCCGTCTGGAACAGCAATGCAATATATTTTTCAAAAAAGAACCCGGCCGGACCCAAAGCCTGAACAGCAGTTTTCAAATTGTATCTTGCGGCATGTGCTTTGGAAGTTTTTTTGAGCAGCTGAAATGCCATTTTGTAAATTTTACGCGTTGGCATCCCATCATAGATTTCTCTTTCAATGATGCTGAGAATATCTTCTATTTTTTCTTTTGAGGCACCGGAAAGCATAAGAGAATTACGGAGCTTCTCCCGATCGAAATGTACTATATCTCCGGATTGTTTAACGACCTTCATAAACTAACTCGTTTGTCTAAAGGTACGAATTTTTCAGAAGTTTTTTCTCTGATAATAAAAAGCAGGAAGAAAGATTACCAAAAACAAAGGCTGAATCAGAAAGCGTCTAATATAAAACAACAACATCGAATCCGGTTTCTCGGAAAATTGCAAAATACCAAAAAACACACTCATCAATACAACAAAGAAAACAAGGTATAAAACCGAGGTAACCTTTACGAGCTGAACATCTTTAAAGGCCACATAAATTATCAGTACAGAAAGCACTGAATTCAGAAAATAGCGTAGAGTCATTCCAAAAAAAAGCGGAAGAGGCTCATAATCCGGTAAAGAAGCGTTCTGAAATTCGTCTTTAAAAAAACCCAGAAAAGGATCATAAAACAAATCCTGTTCAAACAAGCGAATCATTGCCAACAGAGCGACCAAAACAAAAATCCAAACGATTTTAGCTTTATTTCTCAAAACCTCTTTTAACATGACCTGAAAATTTCTGAATCCATAATATCCATAAAACAAAAACCACGGCATAAATAAACAGCGGAAAAATCACGCCGTGCATCAAATGTTCATATTCCGGCATATTGTATAGCGCCATGGTCAGCAGTACTATCCGAAGAACATTAAGTATATGTATAATAAGACACCCTGCCAGTATATACAGTATAGTTTTTATCCATTTGCCGGAAAATGCGAAAACAAAAGCCGCAAAAAGAATCATTACACTCAAAGCATTACAGCCTTCTACGATACGGGCCACAAATTTCCCTTTATAAATCAGGTTCATGCATGGCTCAAAGACATTCTGCTCTACTTTAGCTTCCTTACCCAAAAACTGCAACACAGTCTCTGACTGAACCGCTACCGAACGAGTAAAACCATCCACTTCAAAAACAGTCACATCATATTGGCTAAGATAAAATCTGTATCCGACCGTTAAAAAAACATAAAGCACAAAAAACTTTATCAGGAAAATAAAAAAAGGCCTGTATTGCAAAAAGAGTTTTTTCACTTGAATGATTTTAACAAAAATATAAAAATTAAAAGAGTGCAATTAAATACTTTTGCTTAAAACCAAAAAACATGACATTTCAGGAATTACAACCAAAAGTTACCGAGCTGCTTTCGCAAAACGGTGTTTCACGCGATGAAAAATTAAAAAGCCTGTGCGGATTATTGAGCGACACTATCAGCTATTATGATTGGGTAGGCTTTTATTTTGCCGATCATGAAACCAGAACATTACATTTAGGACCTTATGTTGGGGCCGAAACCGACCATACCGTTATTCCGTTTGGAAAAGGGATTTGCGGACAGGTAGCCGAATCCAACGCGAATTTTGTAGTTCCGGATGTTAAAGCACAGGACAATTATATCGCCTGCAGCCTTACGGTGAAATCCGAAATTGTCGTACCTCTCTTTGTCGATGGGAAAAACATCGGACAAATAGACATTGACAGCCATGTTCTGGATCCTTTCACAAAAGCAGACGAAGATTTTTTAGAATTTGTAAATCAGGAAGTTGCAAAACTTTTTTAAGCAAGTTTCGGCATTTTGTTTGTGAGTTTAAAAAATAAAGTTACCTTTGCACCCGTATTGGGATAGTCTCAATCTACATAATAATCATTTTAATAATATTAGCATGTATTTATCTAAAGAGGTAAAAGCTGACATCTTCGCTAAACACGGAGGAAAAGCTGAAAACACTGGTTCTGCGGAAGGACAAATCGCTTTGTTCACTTTCAGAATTTCACACTTAACAGAGCACTTGAAAAAAAATCGTCACGATTTCAACACTGAACGCTCGTTAGTTTTATTAGTAGGTAAAAGAAGATCACTTCTTGACTACTTAAAGAAAAAAGATATCAACAGATATCGTGCGATTATCAAAGAATTAAACATCAGAAAATAATCATGAGAAGAGGTGCCTGCGCGCCTCTTTTTGTTTTGTATATTTTGACAGAAAAAAGTTTGGTTTTTCATTGGGTATTAGACAACTACACACAACAACAACACAACTGACACCCTTTGTTTAATTAAGAATTAAATTTTATGATTCCTAAAGTTACCCAAGAAATTATCGATTTAGGAGATGGAAGAACCATTTCAATCGAAACAGGAAAACTTGCCAAACAAGCCGACGGTTCTGTCGTGGTGCGTATGGGCGATGCAATGTTATTAGCTACGGCAGTATCTGCCCGTACTGCCAATCCAGGAGTGGATTTTCTACCGTTAACAGTAGATTACCGTGAGAAATTTGCCGCTGCAGGACGTTTCCCTGGAGGTTTTTTCAAGAGAGAAGCTCGTCCTAGCGACAACGAAGTACTTACCATGCGTTTGGTAGACCGCGTATTGCGTCCGTTATTCCCGGATGATTACCATGCGGAAACACAAATCATGATTCAGTTAATGTCACATGACGATAATGTTATGCCGGATGCATTGGCAGGTTTAGCCGCTTCAGCCGCATTAGCCGTTTCAGACATTCCTTTCCACAACTTAATTTCCGAAGTACGTGTAGCACGTATCGACGGTAAATTTGTTATCAACCCAAGCAGAGAGCAATTAGAATTATCCGATATCGACATGATGATTGGTGCTTCTTTGGATTCGGTTGCGATGGTAGAAGGTGAGATGAAAGAGATTTCAGAAGCCGAAATGGTAGAAGCAATCAAATTTGCTCACGAAGCGATCAAAGTTCAGATTCAGGCGCAGTTAAGATTACAGGAAGCTTTTGGTAAAAAAGAAATCCGTACGTATGAAGGCGAAGTGGAAGATGAAGAAGTTTACAAAAAAGTAAAAGCAGCAGCATACGACAAGTGCTATGCAATTGCACAAGAAGCTTCAGGCAAAAGTGAAAGAAGCGAAAAATTTGCTGTCGTAAAAGAAGAGGCAAAAGCTTTATTTACAGAAGAAGAATACGCCACTAATGCTGATTTAGCAGGATTGGTTGGAAAATATTTCTACAAAACCAACAAAGAAGCGGTTCGTAACGTAATCCTTGAAAAAGGAATTCGTTTAGATGGTAGAAAAACTACAGAAATACGCCCAATCTGGTGCGAAGTTGATTATTTACCATCAGTACACGGTTCGTCGTTATTTACCCGTGGAGAAACTCAAGCTTTGGCTACTGTTACTTTAGGTACTTCCAGAGAAGCTAACGTAATCGATTCACCATCAGAACAAGGCGAAGAGCGTTTCTACTTACATTATAACTTCCCTCCTTTCTCAACTGGTGAAGCAAAACCTTTAAGAGGAACTTCCCGTAGAGAGGTTGGTCACGGAAATTTAGCACAACGTGCTTTAGTAAACATGATCCCTGCTGATTGTCCTTACACTATCCGTATTGTTTCAGAAGTATTGGAATCTAACGGTTCTTCTTCTATGGCAACGGTTTGTGCAGGAACTATGGCTTTAATGGACGCTGGTGTTCAGATGACAAAACCAGTATCCGGGATTGCTATGGGATTGATTACTGACGGTGAGAAATTCGCAGTTTTATCCGATATTTTAGGTGATGAAGATCACTTGGGAGATATGGACTTTAAAGTAACCGGTACTGCAGACGGTATTACGGCTTGCCAGATGGATATCAAAATCGAAGGATTGCGTTACGACATTATGGAACAGGCTTTAGATCAGGCACGCGACGGACGTTTACACATTTTAGGCAAATTAACCGAGACGATTGCCACACCAAGAGCAGACGTTAAGAAACATGCTCCAAAAATCATTACACGAACTATCCCTGGAAACTTCATCGGTGCGTTAATCGGACCTGGAGGAAAAGTGATTCAGGAATTACAAAAAGCGACAGGAACTACTATCGTTATCAACGAGGTGGACGAGCAAGGTGTAGTGGAAATTTTAGGAACAGATCCAGACGGAATTGCAGCAGTATTGGCTAAAATTGACTCTATCATTTTCAAACCGGTAATGGGCGAAGCCTATGAAGTAAAAGTAATCAAGATGCTTGATTTCGGAGCGGTAGTAGAATATACTGCAGCGCCAGGAAATGAAGTATTACTTCACGTATCGGAATTAGCATGGGAACGCACTGAAAACGTTGCCGACGTAGTTAAAATGGGCGATGTGTTTATGGTAAAATACCTAGGTGTAGACCCTAAAACAAGAAAAGAAAAAGTTTCTAAAAAAGCTTTATTGCCTAGACCTCCGCGTGAGGAGAAAAAAGAAGCTTCTCAAAAAGGTTAATTTTTTTAATAAAATTAATTCATAGTAACCCTGTTTCGGCTTCGGAACAGGGTTTTCCTTTTTGCATTATTACAACAAAGTTTTTCAAAAATAAAATCACATTTAACATTTTTACATTAAATTAATCTTTAATTTGCGTAAGAATTATACATACTTTTTTGCACGAATTACCAATGAAACCCAAACCAAAAAGAGATTTACAAAAACTATTAATTGCGTTCGCCATTGTTTTTTTCAATCTGAACCATCTTCAAGGCCAGTCGTCCGACGAAACACTTTTCAAAGCATTTGATTTGGCAATCGGAAAAGAGAATCTGGCCATCAACAACGGTCCTATACACATTAATGAATACCGCATCATAAACAACAAACACCAATATTATCCAACGGAAAAATTCGAAAACAGCTCCATTGTCTATAATGACCAACTCTATTTCGATATTCCAATCAAATATGACATCTACAAAGACCTTGTGATTTACAGGCCGCAAGAATCCAACGCAATCGGTATTGAACTGATCCGGGAAAAAACAACCTCTTTTACTGTCAACAATAAGAAATTCATCTACATTGCCAATCTGTTTTTCCAAATAAACCAAATAAAACCGGGCTATTATGAAGAAAATGTAACTGGTAAAAATTTCATCTTTTACATTAAACACCATCGGGATAAAAGAGAAATACTGAAAGGTTCTTCGGTTTTTTACGAATTCGAAGATAATTATGAATACTACATCAAAAAAGACAATTCATTCAACAGAATAAGTTCGAAAAAAGATCTCATTCGACTTTTCCCGGAATACAAAAGAAAAATCAATGATTTTTATTTCTCCTCCAAAAAATTACTAAAATCAAACGAACCCCTCTTTTTCGAAAAAATGATCACCTACCTTACTAATGCAATGGAAAACAACGTCGAGTAACCAATGAAAAGAATTCTCATTACACTACTGGTTGCGCTAGTATATCAAATTGCCACGGCACAGGTTGAAGAAAAGAAATTTTCCTTCAACTTCGAGAACACAACCCTTGAAAAGGCAATTGAATCTATCGAACAGGAATCGGATTACTCTTTTTATTTTGACAAAGACTGGTTCAAAAATTATCAGGAGCCAATTACCCACCGATTTTCAAATGAAACCCTGGAAACCGTGTTAACCACGTTATTTCAAAACACTCAAATCAATTTTTATGTAACCGACAAAAAAGTAATTCTGACGCAAAACAGCATGATTTACGACAAATTGCCGGAGAATTATTTTAACGACGAAAAGACCAAAACAACAAACAACACCACAGTAGTTATACAAAGCGCACCTGTTTTTCAAAAAGAGCTCAATCCCAACGAAAACAAGGTGAATTTTATAGGAAAAGAAAATAAGACCCAAAAAGCAAAAACGTACACCTTATCGGGTTATGTAAAAGATGCTAAAACAGGTAAACCGCTTCCGGAAGTAATCATAAAAACAAAAAACAACGAAGCTACTGCTATTACAGACAATCAGGGATTCTACACCATAACGCTGCCTGTAGGCTTAAACATTATCGAAACCGACAACTTTTTATACAAAAAAGAAACCCGGAAAGTAATGGTGTACAGTAACGGCAAATTGGATCTGGCGGTTTCCGAGAATGTCAATCAGTTAAAAGAAGTTATCGTAAAAGGTAAAAAAAGTGAAGCCATCAAAAGTGCTAACACCGGAGTTACCTCCATCGATATTGAAGGAATGAAAAACATCCCGATGGTCCTTGGCGAAAGGGATATTTTTAAAGTGGCGACTACTATTCCGGGAATAAAAACAACTGGTGAAGGATCGGCAGGTTTTAATGTTCGTGGCGGAAAAACCGATCAAAATCTCATCCTCCTGGACAATGGCGTTATTTACAACCCGGCTCATTTCTTCGGCTTCTTTTCGGGAATCAATTCATTCACAGTAGGTTCAGCCGACATTTACAAAGGAAGTATTCCTGCCGAATATGGCGGACGCCTTTCTTCTGTTTTTGACATTAAAACCAAAAACGCGAACACTACAAAACTTACCGGAGAAGGCGGTATCGGGCCTGTTACCAGCAACCTTACCGTAGGTATCCCGATAATCAAAGGGAAATCAAGTCTTCTGGTTGGAGGCAGGGCAACCTATTCCGATTGGATCCTAAAAACACTTGACGATAAATCGCTTCAAAACAGCCAGGCTTCTTTTTACGATGCCGTTATAAAATACAATCATAAAATAACCGAAAAAGACGACTTGGAAGCCACAGCTTATTACAGTCATGACAAGTTCAGCGTTTCTTCCGACTCACTCTATAAATACAGTAACCGTCTTTTCTCATTGAAGTGGGGTCATTCCTTCAACTCCAAACATAAAGGAGCGCTTTTATACTCAAACAGTCAGTATAAATTCAACATTGAATATGACAAATCAACTGATCCTACAAAATCGTTTGATTTCGGTTATAAAATCAATGAAAACCACTTTCAGTTTAAGTTCGGTTATACATTAAATGACAAACACAAAATAAGTTATGGTTTAAGTTCAAAACTATACCAAATCGAACCGGGAGACCTGGACCCAACCGGGGAAGGAACTATAATTACACCTGTATCCATAGAAAAGGAAAAAGCACTGGAATCCGGGATATACCTTTCAGACTCCTTCAAAGTATCCGAAAAACTATTGGTTAATGCCGGAATACGATACTCTTTCTATGCTGCACTGGGTCCTTCCACACAAAGAACCTACCAGACCAATTCGCCTATTACTGACGCTACGGTAACAGAAACCAAGGAATTCGGAAACAACGAGGTCATTAAAACTTACAATGGATTCGAACCAAGAGTTTCTGCACGGTTTTTTCTTAGAAAAGACCTGTCCGTTAAGGCAAGTTATGACAAAACGTACCAGTACCTCCATCTACTTTCCAGCAATACTACACAATCACCCACAGATACCTGGAAGCTTTCCGATCTGAACGTTTCGCCGCAGGACGCTAATCAATTTTCATTGGGATTGTATAAGGACTTTATCGAAAAAGATTGCGAAGTAAGCGTGGAAGGATACTACAAAAAAACAAACAACATCTTGGATTATAGGGTTGGAGCAGAATTATTGTTAAATGAAAACATTGAAACCCAATTATTAAAAGGAAAAGGAAAAGCATATGGTGTAGAATTCCTGTTGAAAAAAAACTCGGGAAGACTCAACGGATGGCTGGGCTATACTTATTCAAGAACCTTTGTAAAACTGGACAGTCAATTTGAGAGCGACAAAGTCAACAACGGAAATTGGTTTCCTGCCAATTATGACAAACCACACGATTTGAGCGCCGTTTTAAATTATCGATTCACCAAACGATATAGTGCTTCCACCAATTTCATTTACCAAACCGGCAGACCTATAACCTATCCGGTAGGGAAATACACTTACGGAAACGCAGAATACACGATGTACAGTGACAGAAACCAATACCGCATTCCGGATTATTACCGTTTAGATATTGGGATAAACATTGAAGGAAATCATAAAATAAAAAAATTGGCACACAGTTTTTGGAATATATCCGTTTATAATGTTTTAGGAAGAAACAATCCGTATTCGGTGTTTTTCGTAACTAAGAATGGTGAAATTAAAGCCTATAAAACAACCATATTTTCGGTTCCTGTTCCGACGATTACCTATAATTTCAAATTTTAATTAAAAACACATCAAATGAAAACAACATACATATTCAGATTCATTGCTGTACTGCTGTTTTTTTCAGGCATAACAAGTTGTACCGAACCCTATCAGATTGAAACAAACACATTCGAAGAAGCTATTGTGATTGAAGCGACAATAACGAATGAATTGAAAAAACAACAGGTGAAAGTCAGTAAAACATACCGATTGGAGGAAAATGGCCCCACCTTTGAATCTGGAGCCGAAGTGCGCATAGAAGACGATTTAGGCAATCAATATCAATTTACGGAAGGAGACCATGTTTATGAATCTACCACCGAATTTCAAGCGCTTCCGGGAAGACATTACCAATTATTTGTTACTACTGCAAACGGTGGTGAATACACTTCCGCAAAAGAAATCCTGACCACGATTACCGAAATTGAAAGTTTGAGTACAACAGTCGTTACCAAAGACGGGCAAACAGGTGTAGAAATCGGCGTAAACAGCTACGACCCAACCGGAACCTCAAAATATTACCGTTACGAATACGAAGAAACATCAAAAATTACAACTCCTAAATGGA
>NZ_DATIDM010000146.1:0-24317 GCF_035456225.1 Flavobacterium sp.
GTAGATCTTTACTTAGGATAGTTAACACTCGCAGCCTCAACAGGCAGAAACTCCCGAAACATGTTTCAATTTAAACAGTTCAAAATAGAACAGGACCGCTGCGCCATGAAAGTGGGCACCGATGGTGTTTTATTAGGAGCCTGGACTCCACTTATCAACAATCCTTACAATATTCTGGATATTGGTGCCGGAACCGGTTTGGTCGCACTAATGCTGGCACAACGCAGCAACGCCGAACAGATTGACGCTATCGAAATTGATGACGACGCTTACGAACAGGCTACCGAAAACTTTGAAAATTCGCCCTGGAACGATCGTTTGTACTGTTACCATGCAGGACTGGATGAGTTTGTGGACGAAGTGGATGAGGAATTTGACCTGATTGTTTCCAATCCTCCGTTTTACACCGATGACTATAAATCCGGGGACGACCAACGTGATAATGCCCGTTTTGAAGACTCTTTGCCTTTTGAAGAATTAGTAGAAGCCGCTGATTTTTTCTTATCGGAAAACGGCATTTTCTCCCTGATTATTCCTTTCAAAGAAGAAGAAAAGCTAAAAAACCTTTGCGCTGAAAGAGGCTTATTTCCTCTAAAAATCACCCGCGTTAAAGGCACTCCAACCACTGAAATCAAACGCAGCTTGTTGGCATTCAGCCGCATTGAGCAGACTCCGCTTATTGATGAATTGGTCATTGAAACCGCGAGACATCAGTATACTCCAGGGTACATTGCACTCACAAAAGACTTTTACCTGAAATTTTAATTCGGTTTAAAAACGTCCCGGAACTGATACAGGATTCGTTCCAGCAAACGTAAATCTTCGGTAATTATTTCGGCTGATCCTTTCATTTCCTGTTGGAATGGAATTTCTTTTTTATAAGTTGTTTTGAGGTTTTGAGGCAAAGCCACATCCATCATGATATTCCCTTCTTTGTCCGGAACTGACGAAATGTTTTTCACTTCACCCTTAAGGATTCCGAATTCACGATCCGGGAAATTGGCCAAACGAATATTCACCTGCTGTCCGACTTTGATTTTTCCTGAATTGTGCGCCGGCGCCTTTACTTTACCGATATAACCTTTTTCCGTTTTCGGCACAATTGAAAACACGTTGTCGCCTGCCGCTATCGTTTGGTTCTCCACCCAAATCTGCGCAAAAGAAACTTCTCCTTCAATAGATGATTTCAAAACATAATTAAGATCCCAATCTTTAATAGCCTTCTTTAACTGGAAAAACGATTGTGCAACATTCCGACTTAACGTTACTTCTTCTTTTGTTCCGCCGATTTCCGTTCCTTTAACCGCTCTTTTATTTTCAATCAAAGAAGATTTCAATTGCGAAATGGACGTCAACAGGTTCTTATAATTTTTTTCAGACTGCAGGCAATTCAGTTTTTTGGTTTCGAATTCCTGATCGGAGATTACGCCTTTATCATGCAGTGTTGTATAACGATTGATTTCATTCTTCTGCAGTTTCAGCTCCTGTTCGTTAATGCCTTTCTGCTGCTGCAACAAACTTAATCGTTCCTGGATTTGGCCGGTCTCTGATTTTTGAGCAGTATTTTCAACCTGAAACGGCTTTAAATCGGCATTTAATCCTTCGGCAATATAATCCTTCTGGAAAACAGCAAAAGCATTTTCGATTTCACCCAACTGTGCATTTTTTAATTTTTCAAATGGGAATTTTGCGCCTTGTTCCGACTCATCAATTAATTTACTCAACAGAAAAACATCTTTGTAATTGGCCGAATTTTCAATCACAGCCAATGGCGTATTTTCCTTTATCGTCATTTTGTCTTTTACCAAAATAGCCTCAATCTTTCCGGAAACTTTGGCCACCAATTTTTCAGGCGGGATATTGGTGGTAATCACAATCTCGGAAGCCACTACATCGGGATATTGCAAAAACCAGGAAACAGAAAACAACATTACGATGATTCCGAAAATCAAAACCGTTCCCCAGCGGATCATCCAATGTGGGACCTTCGTTAAAATATCCTGCACTTCTTCGCTGCGTAATTCAAACGTGTCTTTATTCTTCTCTTCCATGATTAATTCCCTAACTGCAATTGGTTTCGCACCAATTCAAAATAATTCCCTTTCTGTTCCACCAAGGCCGAGTGGTTGCCCATTTCAATAATTTTACCTTTATCCAACACCACAATCTGATCGGCGTTCATTACGGTACTCAAACGATGGGCGATAACCACAACCGTTTTATCCTTGAAAAACAAATCCAGTTTCTGCATGATTTCCTTTTCGTTGTTGGCATCCAAAGCCGAAGTCGCTTCGTCGAAAAACAACATTTCCGGATTTTTATAAACGGCGCGTGCAATTAACAAACGCTGCTTCTGACCTGTACTCATCCCGAGTCCTTCCGAGCCTATTTTGGTATTGTAGCCCAGAGGCAAACCCGAAATATAGTCTTTAATATTAGCCACATCAGCAGCATAAACCAAGCGTTGTTTGTCGATAATATCAACACCAACAGCTATATTATTGGCGATGGTATCATTAAAAATAAAACCTTCCTGCATCACTGCACCTACATTGTTACGCCAAGCTTTTTGGGAAATATTTTTTAACTGCGTGTTTCCAAGATTGATTTCGCCAGAATTAGGTTCATAAAACTTCAGGAGCAATTTCATTAAGGTTGTTTTCCCGCTTCCGCTGACACCTACAATAGCCGTTACTTTATTGGCCGGGATGGTCAGATTCAGATTCTCCAGAACGGGTATATCCGATCCCAGATAGCGGTAGGACAGTTCTTTGATGTGAATGTCTTCGTTTTGCGGCACATCATGTATCTGATGTTCTTCCTGTTGGATTTCGTCTTCTTTTTCATGAATTTCAGAAAGTCGGACCAGGGAAATTTTGGCATCCTGTACTTCTCTGACAAATCCGATGAGTTGCGTAATGGGTCCGTTTAAACTTCCCACTATCGAACTTATCGCCATCATCATCCCGAGTGTGATTTCACCGTCGATTACCAGTTTAGCCGATAAAAACAGGATAAAAATATTTTTCAGTTCGTTGATTACGGAAGAACCGATGGTTTGCGTTTGCTCCAACACCAAACCTTTTATGGAAACCCGGAACAATCGTGCCTGAACATATTCCCAACCCCAGCGTTTTTGCTTTTCGGCGTTGTGGAGTTTAATTTCCTGCATCCCGTTAATGAGTTCCATCACTTTACTTTGCTCCTGGCTCACTTCGGAAAATCGTTTGTAATCCAAAGCTTCCCTTCTTTTTAAGAACAAGGTTATCCATCCGAAATACAGAATGCTACCGGCAAAAAACACGAAGAAAATCTGCAGGTTATAGTACATCAGGACACCTCCCATAATCACCATGTTGATTACGGAGAACAAAACGTTTAACGACGATGTGGTGAGGATTCGTTCGATACGATGGTGATCGTTAATCCGCTGCATGATGTCGCCGGTCATTCGTACATCGAAAAAGGAAATCGGAAGATTCATCAGTTTTATGAAGAAATCCGAAATCAACGAAATGTTTATCCTTGTGGAAAGGTGAAGCGTTATCCAGCTTCGAATGAGTTCCAAGCCCGTTCTCCCAGCAAACAAAAACAGCTGCGCGAACAAAATCATGTAAATGAAATTGATGTTTTGGTTCTGGATACCTACATCAACGACACTTTGTGTCAGAAACGGAAAAATCAGCTGCAGCAAACTGCTCGCCATTAAACCGATGCTCAACTGAATCAAAAAGGATTTATAACGCCACAAATACTGGTACAACATACCGAAACCCAAGCCTTTATTCTCTTCTGTATCGAATTCGGACTGATGGAATTTTGGAGTGGGTTCCAATAGTAAGGCGATGCCTTCCTGAGTGGTTTCATCGGCATTGTTTCCTATCCAGAATTTGATGAATTCTTCTTTTGAATACTCCAAAAGTCCTTGAGCAGGATCGGAAATAAAAAAAGTGTTCTTTTTTATTTTGTATAAAATGACATAATGATTGTTATTCCAATGCAAAATACACGGAAGCGGAGCCTCTTCCAGTCTTTCTACAGATAATTTTACACCCAAGCTTCTGAAACCGATTTTTTCCGCTGCATCGCTTAGAAAAAGCAAATTACTTCCTTCGCGGGTGGTTTCGCTTAGGTTGCGCAATTCCTGAATGTTAATAGTTTTGCCGTAATGTTTGGCAACGATTTTTAAACAGGTGGGTCCGCAGTCTTTTTGGTCGGCTTGTTTGTAAAAGGGAAAACTTTTAAGCATTACTATTCACCCCAAAGTTGGAAATTAATCCGATTAATTTTTTCGCTATCAACGTAAAATTCATTTAACTCACTTCTCACTCCACACTCAGACAATGATAAATAACCCTCCTCATGCTGCCATTTACTTATATATGGATTGTAATTACATTCAGTATTATGTTTCCACTTGTTTTTTTCATTAATAGGAATACGATTATCAACACATAACCTTCTGAATTCACAATCCGAGCATACAAAAGTATCATCTTTTTTCACATCCCAAAATTCTTTAAATTCATTTTGTGATATCAAATCCTTAATACTTATACTCTGCATGTCTTTTAAATAACCAAATACTTTATCTGTTTCCTTAGCATTCTTAATTTCAGAATCCTTTCCAATAAATAATTTTCTATTAAAATAAACGTGAAATTTTGAAGACTCAAAGTACGTTAGCAAATTAGGCGATATCCTTAAACTTATTTCATCAACATTATTATTAAATCTATTTTTATGAATTGAATTATCAACTATCTTGATAGTCGAAAAATTATTTATCGAAATTATTTTTTTTACGGTTTCTAATAATTTAAAAAGTAATTCGGCATGTTCAAAACCCTCAACCATAGTCAATTCGAAGGTATCCGCTTCATTTTCGTTGATAAAATCAGCAAACGACTCCACAGATTTAATATTAGTAAATTCAGAAAATATAAAATTAAACTGAGGTATGGTACCATTTACTCCATCTTCATTAAATTTACTAAGTTGTGAGCCATTGATCTCTGACAACTCAATAACCACAGTTATTATATCGTACGGAATTTCCACATCTTCATTGAAGCTCGGAAAACATTTTCTGAGTTCTTCATTTGATTCAAAAATTAATTCCTTTTCCCATAAAAAAGAAAACAAATCCTTATCAATATCATCTCTATTAATAAAGAAGTCAGTAGATTTTAATAGCTCAAAATAGTGATTTGGAATAAAATTGATTTTCGCGTTTAACGAATCATAGATTAATGTTCTGTTATATCCTTTGCAGAAAAACAAGTTGTTATAAATCTGATACATTTTATTTTTTTAAAAAAAAGGTGGTTCTCAAATATATTTCTCTCACAGTATGTCGTGTAGTTTGAAATTTTTTACTTTGAACTTCATGCAAATCTAAAGACACGACAGGACATGACTGAATTTTCTTTATTATTATGGGAAATTTATCATTCGCTTTCATAGGCTTAAAGCTATTTCTTTATGTATGTTATAATTACAGGGATCAGATACTTGCTCAAATTGCCCTACGGGGTTAACTTCAAAGAGAACATAATCTCCATTTTTTGTGTAAGCCAAATCAAAACTCCCTGATTTTAATTCAAGTATTTTACACAATTGAAGCAATTTTTCTTCAATAAAGTTCGGCAATTTAAAAGGCACAACCCTATTTGGATTTTCATGATCATAATTCCTAAAATCCAAAGACGTTTTTTCATTTTCTTGTGAAAAAATAGCAGAACTATAAAAGTAATTATTGAAAAAGAAACTTCTTATTTCAAATTTCTTAGTGATTTCTTCTTGAACCAAAGAATAAAACATATTTTCTCCATCTTCACAGTTCACTTTTTGAGTCATCGAGTAAAATACTTTTCCATCTTTTTTTATCATAAAATCAGAAATTGCTTTTGTAACATACCTTTTATCAGTTAAATCCAAAACTTTTAAATCATCCAATATGTTTGAACTAGGTATTTTTAAATTTAAACATTTTGCGAGTGATAAAACTCTTAATTTATTTATGTTATTGTCATCGAATTTATTCAGTACAGCCAACTCATCAAGTTTATAAACAAAATATTCTATAACTTTAGAATACTCCTTTTTCAAAAAGGAAGAAACTTCACAACTTAAATCCAGCACTTCATAATTAAATTCAACACTTTTAAAATCTGCAAATTTCAAATGAGACCTCCTGTACCAATATGATTTAAAATCTGACAACATATATTCTAAATTATCAATACTAAAAAGTATATCCTCATTCTTTTCATCTATTATAATTCTTTTAATCGTAATCACATTGTTACTGGATATCCTAACGAATTTTTTACCATAATATGCTAACCATGAACATACTACATCCGTACTAGCTTCAGACACGTCTGAACATATTAAAATCAATTTATCTTCCATAATTCTTTGGCAATTTCCAATTTCTTTCTCTACAAAACTCCTCAATACTACTACTCCAATATTTTTTTCTAATATTATTAACCTCTGATGGAAATAAAAGATCTTCTAAAATAAAATTCCCTTGATCATCGATAATTCCCATTGTACCAAACATTCCCTTATTTTCGTCTATAAAATGATGAACATAATGATCGTATGCTGAAGCATATTCATTTGGTGTTAATTCGCCTTTTTCCACGAGTGGCCATAGGAGCCCAACAAATTCCAAAGCATCTTCCTTGTTTAAAAAACAGGCAATTGCATGATTTAATAGCATTGTAATTGTCTGACCATTAAACCTTGCGCACTTTCTCCGTTTTGGAAAAATTCCTTTTTTTAAAAGTTCCAACATATAATAACTATTAGGTGTTGCCCCGTATTTTGCGATATAGTTAAGACCTAAAGAATCTTTGACTTTATTATCAAAAAAAAGGAACCGCAATTCTTGAAAATACTTTTCATTTTGCAGTATATTTTCAAATATATCATTGTCATTTTTGTTAACTTCCTTCAAATAATTATTTCTTAGCCTTCTCATTTTTTTTTGTTTTTTCTTATAGAGATCATTGAGAAAAACACCATAATTACTTTTATCCACAATATTTATAAAACTTAAATCGTATTCAATCGTAAAACCTCCTTGATGAGTCTGATCAGACTCAAACTGGTACCCATATCGTATTGCCTCATAAAAAGCTTTTTTAGCTTCTTTATAATTTCCCTTTTTAAAATATTGATAACTTAAAAATTTTAAGTCTTCTGAAAACGGTTCATTTTCTTTGATCGCTTTTTCCAAATAAATAATTACTGAATCACTGTTCATCCTACTTGATTGCCTTATAAATGAGTGGTACGAATCATAATTATTTTGGCTATAAGCAAATTCTCCACACCAAAAAGAAACTACTAAAATTAACAAGAATTTTTTCATAATTTTATTATAATAGAATTGAAAAACTTCAACATACAACTAAATTAAAGCTATCAAATGAAACAAAAATAGTTTTTAAATAAATCCAGCACCTATCATATTACTAATAGACATTCGTAGAAAAAAAATTATGATTTAGGCTGCCAAAATCAGGCAGCCTAAAATGATTAAACCGGTTGATCTAAAGAACCATCACCATTACTGGTATACACGGTATCAATCACACCTTTGTCCGTGGTATTAAAAGCAACATCATAACGTCCGCCAGTCATTGCTGTATCCGAACCTTTTGAAGTGGTTAATCCTCCAACGACACTTTTAGCTTCGCTCTCATTCAACTTTAAACTTTCAAACAATTTTGAATTCATTTTTTTCATCTTTTCTATTTTTTAGATGATTACTAATATTTTCATTACTCTAAAAATCCTCTCTTGCTCCACTACTCACTGCGCGCTTGCTTTTGTTAAGAAAAGTAAGAATTTGATTGCAATAATATCCCGTCCGAAAATATTTTCCAAATTTAAAATGTTAAATTTTAAAAATAATTTTCCTACAAAAAAAGAAAAACAGCGTAATACAAACAAAATCAAATACTTGATTTTGTTATTTTTCAAGTAAAAAAGAGGCTTTTTTTAAATTAAATCACAAACACAATGTCTTCTGACAGGATATTTTACAAATTATAAACAGATACAGAGTTGTAAAAAACTCTTTTTCTTTTTCTGCATCGTTAAAAAATAAAGATTACAGCACTAGCGGCTGGTTTCGTTTAAGATGCATAATTCCGAGATGTTGGATACGATTTATAGACAGGTTCGGCTGCAGTCTTTGCTGTCGACTTTTTTGTTAAAAGGAAACTTACTTATTATTTTTTTATCTAACGTTCAAATTCTTCAGGTATGATCTTATCCGACTTACCAATCCGTACAAAATCATCAAAATCTTTACTATAAATCAAAACCATACAAGAAAATTATTTGTTGTAAAACTCCCAATCATCAGAGATTTTCATGATATAATTAAAGTTTTCATTATAATACTTATCATATGCTTCAGGACTTTCTTTATCGTATTCAGTTATTATATAATTTTCCGTATAAATAAAAAAAAACATAAGGGTTGTTAAAAATAAATTTCATTTTTCTAACATCTAAATCATTTAAACCACACGATTTTGAATTATATAAATTGCCTTTGTAAATATGAAAACATGAGTTATTATAGAACTTTTCAATTGAGCTTCTTTTGTTGTCATGTTCAAGTTTTAGAGCACTTTTAATCAATAAATCATTTAAAGCTTCAATATTTTTTGGATTTTGTTGTATAGCATGTCTAATTAATACGTGGTATTCTGGAAACGGATTTAAGACCGTATCATTTTTTGTATCAACACCAATTTTTTCTTCAGAAGGATACCCCTCCTCTTTTAACAACGCTATTAATTTATCTGTAACTCTTTCTGTTGTTTCATACAATACTTTAGAATCTTTCCTATTAGCTAATCCATAATCAGCCTGGTCCTCTTCTACTAGTTTTTCTAACCCTTCTTTTAATTTAGTGTTTCTACTGTTTTGAAATTGATAGTAAATGGAGTCATATTTTACACTGAAGCCATTCCATTGTTTTTGCTTTTTTAACAAAGTGAATATTTTGGAATTAAAATAATTAATTCCAACTCCTTTTTTTGCTAACTGCGCTGTCCAATAATAAGCGTTTTCATAATCTCTTGAAAATAGAGCACAACGAATGGCGTTATGTATATCTCTTGCAAAAATGACTTTATAATTTTTATTCAATAAATTATACTGTTCTTTTGCTTTTGCATATTGCCTTTTTAAGATAAAATTTTCGGCTTCTTCAGTAAAAGAATAATAATTTATTTCCTTGTTTTTTATTTTATCTTTCTGAATATCTGATAAAACAATATTATCTTTTATGAGTATTTTGTATGCAGGCAAGTCTTTTTTTATTGTTTTTTTTCTCCTATTCTTTTTTGAATTATAAATCATTGTACTTAAATCAAAAATTTCTGAATAACAACCTATATCACCAAAGGCGAGTATAGTATTGGCTGCCACTTTTCCCTTTATTTTAAAATATCTTTTCCCATTGGATACTGTTTTATAATGCGAATAATTTTTAAAATAAAAAGCCGGAAATGTATCTAAGATGGTACTTTCATTAACATCTCTCCCTTTTATTTTTACTTCAATCAACTCCTCATTTACTACTTTACCTAAATAACAGTGAACAATTGTATCTTTTTTTTCCCCAAGAAAAATATCTAATCTATTTTCAATATTTTTTTCTTTCAATTTTTTACTATCTGAATCTGCCCAACCACCATTCACAAATCCTTCTATTTCAATGATACTATCTTTTGGATTAAATACTGTTTTTTCAAAATTAACCTTCAAATACCACATTCGATGACTCTCTAAAAGTTGAAAAACTTTAAAATCTTTAGATTTAAATTGCACACCATAATTTATTACCCCTTTATAATTTCTATCGTCAACAAAAAACGATGGGATTAGCGTGTCTTTTATATTTGAAGAATTCAAAAACTTATACTTCCATAATTGATACGTTTCTTCATCTATTTTATTTTTTTCAAAGTCTTTTTGATAAAATTTCGTTTTAACACTCGTATTTTGACCATATTGATTTTGACCATATAAGCTAGTCAGGATTAAAATAATAAGTGTAAAAAAGGTTTTTCTCATTAGAAAATTATTTATGATTAAGTAACCCGTTGGGCGTAATTAAATAATTTGATTTTTAATATTGTTATTAGTCCGCCATTTTTCATACCCGTAATTGGGCAAGCCGATTTCCCTTCGGTGTTTGTTAACCTCTGACTTGCTAATTTGCAGTTCGTTTTCGTAAGTTCCGTAAAATTGCTCCTTACCATTATACAACAGGTATTGATCGTACATAACACCATAAACCCAGGGAGTATCCGCTCCACTCTCAACAAATTCCTTTACTTTTGGCATAAAATAGGAAAGACGTTCTTCGTCATTGGTATGCAGCAACATTGTGGTTATTTCAACAAAATTGACTTTATCAACACTATAGTTACCTATGATCTTTTTACCGGGATATCCTATATTTTCAAAAATCGCTTTCAACTTAATCGCATGCCTGGCATCAATAGCTCTTTGCTTATCAATATTTTGCTGATAGTTGGCACCCCTGAAACGTTGATCATCCACTTTCATTTTTTTTATGGAATCCCGCAATTTCAAATCAATTCCTGACAAATACTTATTTCTAAGACTCTCATAATTCGTTTCCACAACAGAACTATTTTTCTCTTTAGACAAATAATCATTGCCGTGTATATTTTCAAGAGTATAACCATGGATTGCAACCAATGACGCGAATTCTTTTTCAGACACTCCAACTTTCAGCATACTTTTAAGTTCCAGATAAGTCAGGTATTCATAGTAAACATCCATATTAATGGGCTCATACTTCTGAAACAGGCTGTCCAATATCGCATAACTTCGCTGATAATTTTTAGTGATGTACAAACTGTCCGCTTCGTACACTTTTAAATAATAGGGAATATAGTTTCGCTCTTTTATAGTATCGTTTTGACTAATTGCCTTTTTTGCTTGGCAGGAAAAAAACAACCCTGCTACAAATGACAACCCTGTTATTGTCAAAAAAAGTGATACTCCGATCTTTAATCTCATGTTTTAAATTTCAATAAATTTTCAGAAAAAACGCAACAATTAAAGCCTTAACCTAAAACTTAAAACGTTACTTACTGAATTTAATTGTAAGAATTTTTGAGCAAAGATATTCTTTTAGGAATAAAAACCTTTTAAAGATTATTAAAAAAACTGCCCGGAAGTAACTCCCAGGCAGCATAACTACAACTCTTCAGTAAAGATTCGGGGCATCATCCTGAACAGATGATATCTAATGTAAATGGATTCTAAAAAAATATAACTCAAGATCCCAATCCTTTATAGACACTTGGGGCTGTGTGCCTATTCCGGATTAAGATTCTTCCCTGTTCAAATCGGATTCAAAAAAATCCGTGATTCAAACATAAAAGGATCAGCCATTTTGGGGAAATGAAACTGCGACTTATTTGGAAAAATGAAACTAAAACGATTAAAGAAAATTTATTTCAAAATGCGGAATCTCTTTACATGCGAGTTCTTCACAGTGCTTTCCATACTGTGCGCACATTTTATTTTCTTTACAAATAACCTTTTCGTTTTTGATGCTTTTTTGTAACGTTTTCGATAATTTTTCAACCCCTTTGATACTTAAAATATCTTGTAACATAATTAAAGTTTTTAGTATTTGTTAATAATCGCCATAGTTTCAAACTTCTGAAATTTGTATTTCATGTTCATTCGGTATTTTTCAGGCTATGACCAAAATAGTTTCATCCATGGCATGTCTTTCCTGTGAAAATTCGTTTAAAAAATATTTTAAATCGCTTATTTCATATCCTTCCGGAAACAGCTTCCCGTTTACGATTTTTACCGGCGTATAATTAAATCCGTTCTCAAGACACCATTGATACTGTTGGTAAATCTGATGTTTTACTTTCATATCAATAATGTTACTTGCCCATTTTGCCTTCCATTCGTCCAGCCCCATTTTATTAATATGCCAATCGACAATAGCTTCAGTTGCTTTTTCCGGTGAAGAAGCACTCATAGCCAATAAATTTTCCACAACCACTTTATAGGGATTTTCATCATTTTCTGTATTGATATTAAACAATACGCTCAAGAAAACCCGTTGCGGAAATTTGGCTACCATTTTAAAAGCGTCTTCAAAAATTTTATGGCAATGACCGCAACTCGGACTGATTATCACTGTTAATTGGACAGCTGCATTTTTATCTCCAAAAGACAATCCTTCCAGCTGTTCAAAGCTCTCTATCATTGGGATCTCTTTGGAAAGGAAATTATAAAGCGAGAAATTTCTTTTTAGTTTTACCGATTCGACAATCGCTTTATCAGCAATACTCTTGGCTTCAAAAACAGGCTTGATCAACATCCAAATCGAAGTAAAAAGAAAGGCGGTGAATAAAAATTCGAAAAAACGAATTGAAAATAGTACCGGAAAAGATTCGTTTTCAAAGACAAAAATCAGAACCTGTGTTACCATCAGGAAGGAAATAGCCAAACATAAAACACACCATTTTTTTAATTCTATTTTCTGCAACCAAATGGAATACAATAAAATAGGTAAGGAAAAAACACTAAATAAGCCGACAATCGTTGCTGAATCTTTAGGTTGAATCGCTATAGCCATAACACTGATTCCGAAAAACAAAAAAGGCAGATCTGAAAGCTGAATCCATTTTGTTCCGAAATTCGAGTTGATTACCGAATTACAGGAAGTATTCGTTTTGATGCTGCAAATTTTGGAAACCCCTGTATTCATGTACCCAAAACGTTCCCGCAGAATGAAAACACTCACTACCAAGCCGATTAAAGAAGTAAATAACAAGGTAAGACTTCCGACGTTGTACTCTTTATAAACCAATGAAATCGATAGTAAAACAACCGTCGGAAGGAGAAAACGAAGCCATTTTATATTCAGGGATTCTTTCCTGATTTCAATTATCTCATTCGGTTCAATCGCTATCACAATTTGATCCCAATCGGTAAGAAATTCGTTAAAAGTAAGGTCTTTCTTTTTACCGTTTTCAAATTCGATAGTAACGCAAATATCCTTTTTCTGCGCCAAAACCATCTCATCGTTAAGAAGGGTTAAAAAATATTCCGGCAACTCCACAAACTGTTCTTTCGGAACTTTGATGGCTTCATTCGGAATGGACAATGCGTCTAATGAATCTGTAATGGCAAAGACACTCGGGTAATTGGGATGGGATAAGAAAAACGATCCAAAATCCTCTTTTTGTTCAGAATAATTATTTTTAACCAGATACTTTTTAACGACGTTTATCATAAAGCTTTTTTATTTTTCTCCGCAGAGTCACGAAATATTCAAGGCAAATATTCCACTCTTGCTGAAACAAAAAAAGCCCTCATTCTTACAATTTGCAAATTATTACATGCATAATTTATAAATTATTAACGCAAATAAAAATTATAAAATTCTAACCCTCAACAACTTGAATAAAAAATAACAACATAAGGCTTTCAAATTCATTTGTCTGACAAATTGCATTTAGTTTCGATTTATTTTTGGAAAAATCAATAGTCAAACACAACTAATATGAAAACTAAAAAATTAAATTTCGAAGACTTTGCATCAAATGAATTATCGAAGAATCAAAAAAAGACGATTTTAGGAAAAGGGGATGTGACAATAATGTCGACCTCATTCATGGGTGATCCTATAATAGTGGCCACAACTACAACTACTCCGACAGTTCCCCCAAGTGCTGGATCAGGAGCAAATGGTGATGCCAGAATAACAGACTAACGACAATTACAATTCACTATCTAATTTTTTAGCAAATTGAACGGGTGTTACGCCTGTTCTTTTGCTGAAGGATTTTGTAAATGAAACGGCATTCTTAAACCCAACACTTTCAGCAATGGCTTGTGTGGAATATTTTCGGTAGGTCGGATTGGTTATCATCTCATTGATAACATAATTAATCTTCAGTTCATTTGAATACTCACTAAACGATTTCCCAAATCGCTTATTTACCACATAGGACAGGTAGGTCGTATTTGTTTTGATTTTTTTTGCGACAAATTGCTGCGTAAAATCAGGATTCAGGTATAATAATTTATCTTCCAGTTTTTTGAGTTTATCAACTATCTCATTTTCTTTAATCTCATCAATACTGATAACGGCATTTTCCTTCTTGGTGATACTTTCTATGTTCTCTGCAGTGATAATATCCGGAATCAGATTTGCCTCCTCTTGTTCGATTATTAAATTCTTTTTTTCATTTTCTTCTTTATACTGAAGAATCAGCTCGTTCAGCTTTTTATCTGTTTTGCGTTTATCACTGCGGTATTTTATTAAACCCAAAACAAGCAGGACAAATAGGATTGCTAAAAAAACAAAGGCAGCCTTGGTTAACAGGCTTCTGTTTTTATACCTCTTCTGCAAATCATTCATATCCTTCTGCAGATCGTTACTGCTTAAATTGAAGTTTACATCAATGGTTTCACTATTTAGTTTCGCCTCATTTTTTTCAAAATTTTCCAAATATATTCTCGAATGCTTCAGCGCCTTATCGTATTCTTTTTTATGGGCATAAATCTTGGCCTGAAAATAATTCGAATAAATAAAATCCGTGAAGAAACTTTTATTGCTATGGTATACTGAATCAACTTTTTTAAAGTAAATCAAAGCATTATCATATTCTTCAATGTTGTAATAAACCTGACCCAAGTTCCGGTTACTGGCGCAGAAATATTTTTTCAGGTCATCGGATTTAGTTTCAGCCAATAATTTATGATATATTTTTTTGGCGTTATTGAAATCTTTTTTCAGGTAATATATATTGGCTAAACCTACTTCGGCACTGACCTTGAAAATCTTCAGATTTCGTGAAAATAAAATGGCTCTTTTATAATAATATTCGGCAGAATCCAGCAGGGCAGTATTTTCTTCGTTAAGCGTATGCTTTTTCTCATAGAAGTTACCCAAATTTAAATTGATTTGGGTTTTACTGTTGGCGAATTGTTCATCATCATACAGATATTCAATCTTATCCGTAATTTTATCTGATCCTTTAGCCGCCTGAATTGCCAAATCATAATTTCCCACCTCATTATTGATTACCGAAATGTTGTTGTTGAACTTAACCACCTGCTTAAGATCGTTGAGCTCTTCGGACTGTTTTTTACCTTTTTGGTAATACTCAAGAGCTTTTCCGTAATTCCCTCTTTTCCATTCGGCCAAACCACCATAATTTAGCAGATAAGCATTGGTTTTATTCTTTTCGATTCCCGCTGGAACTTTTTTGATCAAATCGAAAGCTTCTTTATATAACTGTTTGGATTTTATGCTGTCTCCTTTTAACTGATACAGATATGATTTTATTCCTACAGCGAAAGACTGATGCAGATAGTCATTGGATTTTTCAATTTTGTTTGCGTAGAATAAGGAACTATCAACATCAGAATTAATCAATACTCTGGCTTTATCCTGCATTTTCAAATATTCCTTATCGCTTAAGACTCCATTTTTTTGGGCAAAAAGGGAGTTCGTCAGCAGGAAAATCAAAAAATAAAATAATAGTCTCATTACGTTCGTTACGAAAATTTATACAAAAATAGCCAATATACATTTAATTTAGGTTAGGCGACTATTATTTGCTTTAAATTATAACACCCCTAGATTGAATAGTTAAATTTCTTTGCTTACTTTTGTGAACCAAAAATTTTATTTAAATGAGACCAGACTTATTCCAAGCTCCTGATTACTACCTGTTAGACGACTTACTGACAGACGAACATAAATTAGTGCGTGACTCTGCTCGTGCATGGGTTAAAAAAGAAGTATCCCCAATTATTGAAGAATACGCACAAAAAGCTGAATTCCCTAAACAGATTGTAAAAGGTTTGGGTGAAATCGGCGGTTTCGGACCTTATATTCCTGTAGAATACGGTGGTGCCGGTTTAGACCAGATTTCATACGGATTAATCATGCAGGAAATCGAGCGTGGTGATTCCGGTGTACGTTCCACTTCATCGGTTCAGTCTTCTTTGGTAATGTATCCTATCTGGAAATACGGAAACGAAGAGCAACGCATGAAATATTTACCAAAATTAGCTACCGGAGAATGGATTGGCTGTTTTGGTTTAACAGAGCCTGATCACGGTTCCAACCCTGGCGGAATGACAACCAACTTCAAAGATATGGGCGACCATTATCTTTTGAACGGTGCCAAAATGTGGATTTCCAACGCACCATTTGCCGATATTGCAGTGGTTTGGGCAAAAAACGAAGAAGGAAGAATCCACGGGTTAATCGTGGAAAGAGGCATGGAAGGATTCACAACTCCGGAAACGCACAATAAATGGTCGTTACGAGCTTCGGCTACCGGAGAACTGATCTTCGATAACGTAAAAGTACCGAAAGAGAACTTATTACCTAACAAATCAGGCCTTGGAGCGCCGCTTGGATGTTTGGATTCAGCTCGCTACGGAATTGCCTGGGGAGCTATCGGAGCTGCAATGGATTGTTATGACACAGCTTTAAGATATTCAAAAGAGCGTATCCAGTTTGACAAACCAATCGGAGCAACGCAATTACAACAAAAGAAATTAGCCGAAATGATCACTGAAATCACCAAAGCGCAATTATTGACTTGGAGATTAGGTATTTTGAGAAATGAAGGAAGAGCTACTTCTGCACAAATCTCAATGGCAAAAAGAAATAACGTGAACATGGCTATCGAAATCGCCCGTGAAGCACGTCAGATGTTAGGAGGAATGGGTATTACCGGAGAATATTCGATCATGCGCCACATGATGAATCTTGAATCGGTAATCACTTATGAAGGAACGCACGATATCCACTTGTTAATCACAGGAATGGACGTGACCGGTTTCTCGGCATTCAAATAATCTTTATCAATTTCACAATTGATTAAATCAATGTTAAAGGCTTCTCTGATATGGGAAGCTTTTTTTAATTTCGTACTTCAAAACTACTATTGCTATGAATATCCAAACCGTAAACAAAAGGATCCAACCCCAAAAGGATCTTTTACTAAATCACCCGCTGTACAAGCAAATTCAGAATATTGATGACTTACACCATTTCCTGGAAGGACATGTTTATGCCGTTTGGGATTTTATGTCGTTATTAAAGGCGCTTCAGCAAAAGCTGACGTGCACCACAACACCTTGGTTTGCTTCACCGAATGCGGAAATGCGTTATCTGATCAATGAAATTGTATTGGCCGAAGAGTCCGATATAAGCCTTGACGGAACAAGACAGAGCCATTTCGAGATGTATCTGGACGCCATGAAAGCCTGCGGCGCGAATACCGACAATATCGAGACCTTTTTAGAAAGCGTAATTTCGATGCAGAATATTTTCGTCTCCATCAAAATCAGTGACTTACATCCGAAGATTAAGGATTTCCTTGATTTTACGTTCCAGGTAATTGAACATGGAAAACCGCACGAGATTGCCGCAGCGTTTACCTTTGGCCGTGAAGATTTGATTCCGGATATGTTTTCTGAAATATTGAAAAATTTCCAGGCGAATTTCCCGGAAACCAATTTAACGAAACTGATCTATTATTTCGAAAGACATATCGAATTGGATGCGGATGACCACGGACCAATGGCCATGAAAATGATAACCGAACTATGCGGAAACGACAACCAAAAATGGAAAGAAGTGGAAAGCATTTCCATTCAGGCGTTGGAAAAACGCATCGGCTTATGGGATGCCATTGAAGAACACATTCACGAAACACATTTAGCAGTATAAATAAAAAATCCCGAATAAATCGGGATTTTTTATTACATTTTCTTAAGACTCTGGAGCCAGTTCCACTTCCAGTCCGTCAATGGCTTCCGTTATATGGATCTGACAACCCAGTCGGCTATTTTCTTTCACATTAAAAGCCTCCCAAAGCATCGCATCTTCATCAGCAGATTTTTCCGGCAGTTCCACATCGTTTAAAACATAACATTGGCAGGAAGCACACATGGCCATTCCGCCGCAGATTCCGATGGTACCTTCCGGGGCCAATTCGTAGGCACGAACCAGTTCCATGATGTTCATGTTCATGTCGGTAGGCGCCTGTACTTCGTGAGGGACACCTTCCCTGTCTATTATTTTTATGGTAACGTCTTGTGACATAATTTATGGAAAGACCTACAAGGTTTAAAAACCTTGCAGGAGTATTAATCAATTGCTTTTACTACCGCTTTTTCAGCTTCTTTTCTTGTTCCGTCGAAACCGTCAACTCCGGAAACCGTGGTGTATTTCAATACATATTTTTTACCCGGATTCAGTTTGTTGTAAACCGACTGACACATTAATGTCGCTTCATGGAAACCACAAAGGATCAGTTTCAGTTTACCCGGATAAGTATTTACATCGCCAATCGCATAAATCCCTTCGATATTGGTCTGATAATCCAAGGCATTGTTTACCACGATGGCATTTTTCTCAATTTCTAAGCCCCAGTGCGCAATAGGCCCTAATTTAGGCGTTAATCCGAATAACGGAATGAAATAATCGGTTTTGATGTTGCGGTGTGCACCGTTTTCATCAATATCGATAGATTCCAGGTGTTCTGATCCGTTTAATCCAACTACTTCAGCAGGCGTTATCAAATGAATTTTTCCTGCATGTTTCAACTCCTGAACTTTCTCTACGGAATCCAAAGCGCCACGGAATTCGTTTCTTCTGTGGATTAACGTAACTTCTTTCGCTACATCCGCAAGGAAAATACTCCAATCTAACGCCGAATCACCTCCTCCGGCAATTACAATTCGCTTGTTACGGAATTTTTCCGGGTCTTTTACGAAATACTCTACACCTTTATCTTCGTAAAATTCAACATCTTCAATTAACGGTTTTCTTGGCTCGAAACTTCCCAAACCACCTGCAATAGCAACGGCTTTTGCTTTGTGCTCGGTTCCTTTATTCGTAGTTACGATAAATGTGCCGTCTTCCAGTTTTTCGATTTTCTCGGCCACTTCACCCAAGGTAAAACCAGGCTGAAACTGCTTAATCTGTTCCATTAGGTTCTGTACCAGATCTCCTGCCAACACTGAAGGAAATCCAGGAATATCGAAAATGGGTTTTTTGGGATAAAGTTCGGTTAACTGTCCGCCCGGTTGTGGCAAACCATCTATGATATGGCATTTCAGCTTTAAAAGCCCTGCTTCAAAAACGGCAAAAAGGCCGGTAGGACCCGCACCGATAATTAGTATGTCTGTTTCAATCATTTTTTAAAAAATTTCAGAGTAACGAAGTTACTACGTTGCAAAGTTACATAGTTGAAAAGTCATCAAATATGATTAATGTCAGGTTTGCGTGAGGGATAGGAGCGGCATCCTTTTTTGGTGGCTGAGGCTCTCGAAGTCACCAAAAAAGATATAGCGGATAGCCCGACCCTAGTGGTCACGCCCAAATAACTAAGCTACGTTTACTACGGTTTCTATTTGTGGCGCATACTTTTTAATCGTAGTTTCCACACCCGCTTTCAAAGTCATTTGGTTTATTTTACAAGATGTACAAGCACCTTCCAAACGCACTTTTACGTGTTTCCCGTCTTCGATATCCACCAGCGAGATGTCTCCTCCATCGGAATTTAAAAACGGACGGATTTCATCCAATGCTTTTTGAATGTTTGACGTAAGTTCTTCTGTATTCATCTGTTATAGATTATTAGATTGTTAGATTATTGGATTTTCAGACAACGATTATTTTTTAAGAATCTAATTGTCTGAAAATCTAAAAATCTATTTTTTTACAGCAGAGCAGCCTGCCATGGTTGTAATTTTTATTGCTTCGGTTGGTGGAAGGCTGTCATTTCTCCTCACCGTTTCCGACACCACGCTCCTTGCCAATTCTTCGAAAGCGGCCTGTACCGGCGAAGCAGTCTGCAACGCTGCCGGACGACCGTAGTCACCAGCTTCGCGGATGCTTTGAACGATTGGCACTTCTCCAAGGAAAGGTACATTTAAATCTTCTGCAAGATTTTTAGCGCCTTCTTTTCCGAAGATGTAATATTTATTTTCTGGTAATTCTTCCGGGGTGAAATAAGCCATATTTTCGATAATTCCCAAAACCGGCACGTTGATGCTTTCGTTCTGGAACATCGCCACTCCCTTTTTAGCGTCAGCCAAAGCTACTGCTTGAGGTGTACTTACAACTACTGCTCCGGTAAGTGGCAACGATTGCATGATGGATAAATGAATGTCTCCTGTTCCCGGTGGTAAATCGACTAGCATGAAATCCAGTTCGCCCCAATCCGCATCAAAAATCATTTGGTTCAACGCTTTTGACGCCATTGGACCTCTCCAGATAACGGCCTGGTCAGGACTTGTAAAAAATCCGATGGAAAGTAATTCCACTCCGTAGCTGGTAATGGGTTTCATTTTTGATTTTCCGTCTACTTCTACTGAAATCGGTTTTGATTTTTCAACATCGAACATGATGGGCATTGATGGCCCGTAAATGTCAGCATCCAAAACACCAACCTTAAAGCCCATGTTCGCCAAGGAAACTGCTAAATTAGCGGTGATAGTAGATTTACCTACTCCTCCTTTTCCGGAAGAAACGGCTACAATGTTACTGATTCCTGGGATCGATTTTCCTTTGATTTCAGGTTTTTCCGGAGCCTCAACCTTGATATTGACTTTAACCTTCGCCTTTTCGTATATTTTTTCGTGGATTACCTTGATGATGTCTACTTCAGCGCGTTTTTTAATGTGAAGGGCCGGAGTATGTAAAAGTACGTCAACAACTACTTCGTCTCCGAAAGTGATTACGTTTTGTACCGCTCCGCTTTCAACCATATTTTTTCCTTCTCCGGCAATGGAAATGGTTTCCAAAGCACCAAGAATTTCTTTTCTGTCTAATTTCATATTATGTGAAAATGCTTTAAATCTTTCTTTTTCAGTTCTTTATTAAGACTGATTTTAGATTGCAAAGATAGCTTGAAAAGTTTAATAGGGAAAAGGGAAAAGGGAAAAGTTTTGTGAATTATTTATTAAAAATTCACTTCCGGCTGCCAGAAATGTTTTTCAAAATCGACAATCTGATTATCAACAACCTTAATACCTTCACTCTCCAACAATTGCTGCATGAGGTTCGTCCCGCCAAAATGATGTTTCCCGGTAAGCATTCCTTTCCGGTTGACCACTCGGTGTGCCGGAATATCTTCTTTTAAATGGGACGCATTCATGGCCCAGCCAACCATCCTTGCCGAACGGGCTGTTCCAAGTGCTTTTGCAATGGCGCCGTAGGACGTAACTTTTCCGTAAGGGATTTGGCGGGCAACCGTATATACTCTCTCGAAAAAATTATCGTTGTCCGAAGCCATTTTTAACTGGTGATTATTTTAAAAATGGTAAATAAAGAAATGATTCCCGTTACGGTTCCGATGATGTAATTTCCGTTGGTCATCAAAAATGAAGGTTCATCAGTCTCTTTTCTCTTAAAAAATAAAATGTAGAGATAGAACATCAGAAAAGATCCTGATACCGAACCCAAAACAAAAAGCGAGATATCCGCTTGGTTAAAGATAAACCAGCCTTTTCTGGAACACCAAATGCTTATCACAACATGATACGGAATGGGCAGTAAATTGAGGAACGCCAACAACATCCCTAAAAAGAAACGGTTGGTTTTGCTTTTTTCCTGAAAAACTTCTTCTTTCTTCTTTTTCTTTTTGCCTGCCAAAAAAAAGTAAATCGTCAACCCTAAAAAAATAAAAACCCCGATTTCTTCCAAAAGAATCACGATATCAGGATTCCTGTCTATGAATTTAGCAAATAAAACCGCAATGTATGTCTGAAAAAAAACCGTGACACTGGCGCCCAAGGCGAACATCAGGGCTCGGTTTCTTCCATCTACAGCGCTTACTTTTGCCGCGGTCATATTGAGCAGCCCCGGAGGAGCCACACCCACTGATGCTGCGGTAAAACCTAAAAGGAGCGGCAACAAATAATGCATTATTTGATTTTGAATTGGATATATGTAATTGCTTTGTCCTGCTCCAGATACTGGCTTTCATAAAAGGTCTGAATCGCCGTAACCACATCTGGCGCCCCTTCGTTTTTGTACACGTTATGATTCGCATAAATCACCTCGTGTCCTTGTCCGTGAAGCAACCCCAGGGTATATCCGTGCATGAATTCGCTGTCCGTTTTTAAATTCATCAATCCGTCGTGCTTTAAAATCTTCTTGTAGCGTTGCAGGAATTCGGAATTCGTCATTCTGTGCTTGGTACGCTTGTATTTTATCTGCGGATCCGGGAAGGTAATCCAGATTTCATCCACTTCACCTTCTGCAAAACAATTCTCAATCAGTTCAATCTGGGTACGCAAAAAGGCTACATTGTTCATGCTGCTGTCTACAGCCGTTTTGGCTCCGCGCCAGAATCTTGCCCCTTTGATGTCGATACCAATAAAATTTTTTTCGGGATAGCGATTTGCCAAACCAACAGAATATTCTCCTTTCCCACAGCCCAATTCCAGAACCAGCGGATGATCGTTTTTGAAAAATTCTTTATTCCACTTGCCTTTTAACGGAAATGAACCGCTAACCACTTCTTCTCTAGTTGGCTGAAAAACGTTATCAAATGTAGCGTTTTCCTTAAACCTTTTTAACTTATTTTTACTTCCCACGACGTAATTTAAAATTTTGGTAAAATTAAGGAAATATACCGCAATAAAAATAGTTTTACTTTGCAGTATCAATTTGCGGCCAAAGATAAGCAATCCATTTAAAAGAATTGGTTATTAAACGGTTAAGCCGTGTTATTGTCAACGTCTAAAAAAATGAATAAAAAAAGAATTTTAGTAGCACCTTTGAATTGGGGTTTAGGCCACGCCACACGCTGTATTCCGATTATCAACGCTTTGGAAAACAACGGTTTCGAACCCATACTTGCTTCTGACGGTGTTGCCCTGGCGCTATTAAAAAAAGAATTTCCGCATCTTACCGCTTTGGAACTTCCTTCTTATAAAATTCAGTATGCCCAAAACGGTGCTCATTTCAAATGGAAAATGCTCCGGCAAATCCCCAATATGGTTGAAGCGGTTCGGCATGAACGAAAAACTGTTGAAAAATATATTCAGCAATACGATATCCACGGCATCATTTCGGATAACCGTTTGGGGGTTCATTCTAAAAAAACACCTTCGGTTTTCATTACGCATCAATTAAATGTTTTAACCGGAAATACTTCTTGGATCACCACAAAAATCCATCAGCTCTATATCCGTAAATTTGACAACTGCTGGGTTCCTGATGTTGCTGGAAAACCAAATTTATCCGGAAAACTGGGGCATTTAAGAAGAACTAACCTCAACCTGAAGTATATTGGCCCATTAAGTCGTTTGAACAAAAATGACCTTGAAGAAATTTACGATCTGATGGTGATTTTATCAGGACCAGAACCACAGCGCACTTTACTCGAGGAAAAACTGCGTTTGGAACTAAAAAGCTACAACGGCTCTATTCTTTTTGTCCGTGGCGTGATTGAAGAAGAACAAAAAAGCAGCAAACGCTTTAATGTGACCTGTTACAATTTTATGAACTCGGCCGAGCTGGAAACCGCTTTAAACCAAAGCAAAATGGTTCTTTCCCGCTCGGGTTATACTACTATTATGGATTTGGCAAAATTGGGTAAAAAAGCCTTTTTTATTCCGACTCCGGGACAATACGAACAGGAATATCTGGCCAAAAAGCTCAAAAAAAAGGGAGTGGCTCCTTCATCAAAACAAAGTGATTTCAAAGCCGAACACTTGCTTCAAACCGATCTTTATCAGGGAATGAAAAACATTAATTGCGAAGAACCGAATTGGGAAGAGTTATTTAACCTTTTCTAAAGTAAACGAAAATTCGGAACCAAATCCATATTTACTTTCCACGTAAATTTTCTCGTTATGTGCTTCGATGATGTGTTTTACGATGGACAAACCCAGTCCTGAACCGCCTTCCGAACGCGCCCCGCTTTTGTCTACACGGAAAAAACGCTCGAACAGTCGGGGAACATTATGAGGTTCAATCCCTTCTCCATTATCGGTAACGCGAACAATCACCTTATTATTTGTTAAATTCTCTATGCTGACTTCCGTGGTTCCTTTTTCTTTTCCGTATTTAACCGAATTCACGATTAGATTAGTCAGCACTTGCTCAATTTTTTCCTGATCGGCACGCACATAGATCGGCTTGGTGTATTTCATGTCAAACATGAGCATGATGTTTTTCTTATCAGCTTTCATTTCCAACAGATCAAAAACATTCTGCACTA
>NZ_DATIDM010000147.1:0-10949 GCF_035456225.1 Flavobacterium sp.
AAGGGAATTCGTTGCATCTTTTTGCATCGGATGTTCCGGGAGTTGTTTATCAATGGGCTGGTCCGAACGGATTCAACTCAAACGATCAAAATCCGATACTGGATAATATTACAGTGGTTAATCAGGGAACATACACAGTAATGGCTTCTCAAAACGGATGTGTCTCTGAAACCGCTAGCGTTGAGGTTGTAGTAGATAAGGTGCCTTATTTTACGGTAAAAGACAATTGTCAAAACGACCAAACTTATCTTACGGCAACAGTTACGGATCCGGAAATAAATTTAGATTCATTGACCTATACATGGACTTCACCTGACGGAACTGTACTGAATACAAATCCGATTAATGTTACCGGAAGTACTGCCGGCTTATACACATTAACCATAACCAGTGCCAATGGTTGTTCCGTTACCAATACTTATGCGGTTTCTTGTACTAATTGCGGTATCCCGAAAGGAGTTTCACCAAATAATGATGGTCTGAATGACAATTTCGATTTGTCCTGTTTGAGCGGAATCACCAAAGTGAAAATTTTCAACCGATACGGAGTAACTGTTTTTGAAAAAGAAGGTTATATATCCGATTGGACCGGTAAGGATGATAAAGGGAATCAGCTTCCGGTTGCAACGTATTACTACGTGGTTTCATTCGACACCGGAGATGTGAAAACCGGTTGGGTGTATCTGAATTACTAAAGAATAATATAAAAAAAACGGAGCCAATTTTGACTCCGTTTTTTTATAATTTATCGGCTCTGTTCTGTGCCTTTCTTACTTTTTTGAATAATTCCGAGGAATAAACAAAATCAACAATCGCTTCGTTATCGGTTTTGAATATTTCCTTTTTTGTTCCTTCCCAGGCCAAAACGCCTTCTTTCAGGAAAACGATTTTTTCTCCAATTTCCATAACCGAGTTCATATCGTGCGTATTGATAACGGTTGTGATGTTGTATTCTTCAGTGATTTCCTGGATAAGATTGTCGATTACTACAGCGGTTTTCGGATCCAGTCCCGAGTTGGGTTCGTCACAAAACAAATATTTCGGATTGTTTACGATGGCGCGGGCAATCGCCACACGTTTTTGCATACCTCCTGATATTTCGGAAGGTTTCTTTGTATGGGCATTAATCAGTTTAACACGATCAATTACAAAATCAACACGTTCTTTAATTTCGCGGGTATTTTTGTTTGAGAACATTTTCAGTGGGAAACCAATGTTCTCTTCCACAGTCATCGAATCAAAAAGCGCACTTCCCTGAAATACCATTCCGATTTCGGTTCGCAATTCTCTTCTTTCATCGTCATTCATATCGGAATAAATTCGGCCATCAAAAGAAATCGTACCTGAATCTACCATGTGAATTCCTAACAGACTTTTAAGTAAAACCGTTTTTCCGGATCCGGACTGCCCAATAATAAGGTTGGTTTTTCCGGTTTCAAAACTGGTCGTGATTCCTTTCAATACCTTTTGTTCTCCAAAAGATTTCTCTACATTTTTTACCTCAATCATCTTATTTGCTTAAAAGTAATTGTGTTAGAACATAATTCACCAAAATAATCGCAACGGAGGTCCAAACGAACGAAGTCGTACTCGCCTTTCCAACTTCCAAAGCACCACCTTTCATGAAATAACCATGAAAGGAAGGGATTGTTGCCAATAAAAAAGCAAAACAAACCGTTTTAATGAACGCATACGTTATGTGGAACGGAATGAACTCTACCTGAAGTCCGGTCTGGAATTCGGTACTCGAAGCAAATCCTCCGTAAACACCGGCTATCCATCCTCCAAAAATTCCCAGGAACATACTCAATCCGATTACGAAAGGGTATAACATCATGGCTACGATTTTAGGGAATACCAGGTAGTTTAGTGAGTTAACCCCCATTACTTCTAAAGCGTCAATTTGTTCCGTAACCCTCATGGTACCAATGCTTGAAGTGATGAATGACCCCACTTTACCTGCCATAATGATGGAAATAAAAGTAGGGGCGAACTCTAAAATAACAGACTGACGTGTGGCAAAACCAATCAGGTATTTAGGGATAAGCGGGTTGGTAAGGTTTAATGCGGTTTGAATTGCAACTACACCACCAACGAAGAACGAAATGAACGCTACAATTCCTAATGAACCCATAACCAAATCGTCTATTTCCTTCATGATGAGCTGCTTCATCATGGACCATTTAGTCGGTTTGTTGAAAACTTCCTTCAACATCAAAAAGTACTTTCCTATCTGGGATAAATATCGAATCATGCTTATAAATATTTAGCGAAAATACGAAAATAGTTATGAGTTAGGATTTTGATTTATGAATATTTTGATAGGTAGGATTTTTATTTGAATATAAATCAGCAAATAAAAAATGGTAACAACTGTTTTTATCGATTTTCCGGCAGTGCCAATAAGGTTATGATAATAGATTTAATGAAATTTTAAAATCCTGATATTGTGTCGATATTATTGTAACTTTGTGATTATCAAATAATTGTATTTTTATTTAAGCATTTCGAATTTGATTTGCCGTGATTTTTTTGGATTAAAAAAAGGGAAAAATGATATTAATTTAAAATAAGGAAACATGAATGCAAATAAGCCGTCATATGAAGATTTAGAAAGACAGGTGACTATTTTGCATGATCAGTTGGTGAACTTGTCTTTGTTATTGAGTGAAACCTATAACGGACCGAAAGTTGTAGTGGAAGGGTTGATTAATTCTGAAACAACTTTGTTTATAGAAACTGATTTGCAGGGTAAAATCCGGTTTTTTAACAGGGCTGCTGAACTGTTAACCGAGTACAGTAAAAACGAAGTTAAGAACGAATTTATTTTGGATTTGTTTGAACCGGAATCTTCCAAAACATTTGTAATCGATGACAAGTCAGTAGAATTTCCGGATAAATTAGAGTGTAAAACGGTAACAAAATCGGGATCAGAATGTTACTTTACCTTACACCGTTGTGAGGCTTCTGAAAATAAAAATGTCGTAAGTCGTTATTTTGTTGGATTTGATGTGACAGAAATTAAAAAAAAGGAAACAGAATTGGTTTTGGAGAGCAAAGCGGCTTCCGCCAAAAAAGCCTTGAATATCGAATTGGTCAATACCGTTCTGCATAAAATTAAAACTCCGGTAGATACAATTACCGGGTTGTCCAATTTGTTGAATAATACTGAATTAGATATTGCCGAGAAAAATAATCTGGCCGAGGTAATATCCAATTGCTCCAGTGAGTTGTTGGGAACCGTATCAGAGCTGTTGAATTACAACTCGTTTGAATCGGAAAAAGAAGTTGTCCACATAGAAAAAGTTTCATTGAATGCGATTTTGGATGAGTTAAAAGGAAAATTTGGCGGACAGGTGGTTTTTAACGGACTGAATTTTCGTGTGAGAAAAGGACTGTCTGATAAAGAGGCCGAAGTATTGACAGACGCGCCAAAAATTACGCAGGTTTTAACCAATCTTCTGCATAATTCCATAAAATACACTGAAAAAGGTTTTATAGAAATCGGATACCAGTTGGTTAAGGATGAAATAGAATTCTACGTTAAAGACAGTGGTGTGGGGTTGGAAAAAGAATTCAAGGATAAACTCGTGAACTCACAGTTTAAGTTAGAAAGAACCTCGGGAGAAGGAAGCGGAGCAGGTTTGGGGCTTTCCAACAGCAAGCGGTTAGTTGATTTGTTAGGAGGCGTATTCGAAGTAGAATCAACTCCGGGTGTGGGGACAGCATTTTATTTTAGAGTTCCTTATATCCTTTCGCCTTCTGAATTTAAAACAGAAAAAGCCAGAGCAAAAGAAACCACTACGGTTTTGATTGCAGAAGATGAAGAAATCAGTTATTTGTTACTGAAAACATTGCTTGAAAAAGGAAATGTAAACATTATAAGAGCTAAAAATGGTGAAGAGGCTTATGAGATATACAAAAACAATCCGAATATCAATCTGATTTTAATGGATCTCCGAATGCCACAGGTGGATGGTTATACTGCTGCGCAGTTAATCAAAAATGAAGCTCCTGAAATTCCAATCATTGCACAATCGGCTTATTTTAAAGAAGATGAAGAAGGACATTTCGGAAAAACATTTGATAATTTCCTTTCAAAACCAGTTAATAAGGCGAATTTGAAAAAAGCCGTTAATAAATATATTGACGTTACTTTTTTGAACTAAAATGCCATTAGGGCAGCGTGTTACTATTTTCATTACAAACCATTCTTGGGATTTATTTTAAGAATGGTTTGTTTGTTAAAACAATTTATCTTTCATCTTCTTCCAACGATAGCTGCGTACAAACCTCGCCTGTTCTGGCGTAACCAGCATCGGTTTGTTTTCCGATTTCGCTTTCCAGAACCCTTTCAGATAATCCAGAAACAAAAGCGGTTTCCCTTTTCGCATTGCCAGTTTTAAAGAGGCGATGGCGGTTATGAAAAATCCGTAGCCCAAGGCATAAAAGGCCTCACCCTGTTTGTAACGGGAAGCCTGGTTGTAATTGGCTCCTGTGGGTTTCAGATGTTTTACTTTCAGAGATTCGTCAGTAACTACTTTCCAACCGTAGAATTTGCATAGCAATTCGTCTACAGTGTCCCAACCCATGGCCGGTTTTAGTCCGCCAATCTGTGCAAAGCATGCTTTTCGATAAGCCTTAAAAGCACCACGGATATGGTCTTTATCGGTTAAATTCTCCAGAATCCAATCGCCGTTTTTCTCGATATAAGCAAATCCGCCCACCATTCCGATTTGCTCATCACTTTTAAAATGACGGATAATGGTTTCGAAATAAATGTCGGGGAAAATTAAATCGGCATCGGCTTTTACCAGGAAATCATACTCTTCGTCAAGCGTTTCCTGTCCTTTCTGAAAAGCCTGAATCACCTTGCTGCCCGGTAAATGAATCGCATCTGAAGTTTTGTTTACTAATGTAATCCAAGGATGTTTTTCGGCGAAAGCCTGAACGATTTCGGCAGTCCGGTCTATGGAATTGTCATTGACGATAACAACTTTTGAAGGCAAAATCGTTTGCTTTGCCAGCGAATCCAGTGTAAGGGAAATGAATTTTTCCTCGTTATGCGACGGTATTACGATGTAATATTTCATAATTGTACGAAAGGAGTACTGCAAACGTACATAAAATTTTAGGTTGACTAACCGGTTTCCTTTGAATAATCAAATTTTGCAGCGGAAATATCTCTATTTTTGTAGGATTAGAAAATTGAGTAGTGGATAAAAAACGATTTGCTTTTATCGAAATGGAAACCCATTCAGCCTTGCTTGAACAGTGGTATTTATTGCTGAAGGAGATGCATCAGATTGAATACGGTTTTTTTATTCACGAAAAAGTGTTGCATAAAATCAGCAGCATTCCCAGGGAAATAATAACGGTTGTAAACTCTGTTTCGGAAATTCCTGTGAGCAATTTTGATGCGGTAGTCGTAAATACCTTTCATCGGAATTTCGAACAATATAAAATGGTTTTCGATCAAAAGCCTTCCTTTTGCCTGCTGCACAATCTCAACTTCAGCCTTTTTTTTAAAGGGATTTCCTTGCGGAATGTTTTAAGTGAAAAAGAACGTCTGACCTACTTTCTGAAGTTATACCTGAAAGAAAGTATAGGCCAAAACCGAAAATTGATTTTGAAAGCCGATCGGTTTGGTGTTTTATCGAAAAGTTTATACGATGAGGTTGTTGGAAAAAGCAGGCATGCATACAAAACAGAAATTGTACAGATGAATTATTGCCAGCCGGGTACTTTTCTGTCATCCGAAACTATCAATATCGTTATGCCGGGCAATGTTTCCAACAAACGTAAGGATGTGTCGATGTTACTTTCGGTATTGTCTAAACTCCATCCAAAATCAAAATTGCATTTTACTTTTTTGGGAAAACCCGAGAATGATAAGGTTTTAGATCAGCTGAAATCTCTGCAGGAGCAATGCGATACCAATATTGAAATTACCCATTACCATAAGTTTATTCCATGGGAAGAATACAGCAGGACGGTTGCCAAAGCGCATTTGCTTTTGTGTCCGATTAAAAGCGAGACATCGTTTTATTGGGTTGATGAAAATTACGGGACAACAAAAGTTAGCGGAAGCGAAGGTGATTGCATTCAGAACGGAAAAGTAGGCTTGTTTCCGAATTCCTACCCGAAAATGAACTGGCACAACCTGTACTATGAAAACGCATCGGATTTAGAAACAATTTTAAATAATCTTACGATTGAACAGCTTTCATCAGAATACGAAAAATTAGAGCCTTATCTGAATCAGTATACCTTTGAAACCGTCAAAAATAAATTAGAAAACCAATTGTTGGCGTTGGCCAATTCAAAATAAAATGTTGAAATTATTAATCAAAATGGCCTATAAATTCTGGCCTTCGTTATACAAAAAGCGTTTTTATAAAACCTTAAATTCGTTATCGACCGGGAACTACAAGTGCGAGCCCGAGTTGTTGTATATACAGCAGATCCTGAAACCGGATTCAGTATTCATTGATATAGGGACCAACAAAGGGATTTATCTGTACCAGGCTGAAAAAGTTATCACAACCGGGAAAGTTATAGGCTTTGAGCCAAACTCAAGTCTGGTGAATTACATCAAACCGTTATTCCCGAAAGCCGAAATTTACCCGGTTGCGGTTTCGTCCAAATCAGGAACGGCTGTGTTGAACATACCTAAAAAAGGTAACGGGCTGCAGGACACGCGCGCCTCTTTGGAAGCAATGGGTGAGGATGTGGAAAAAGTGGAAATCCAAATGGTAGCGCTGGACGAATTCGCCAAAGAAAAGCAATGGTCAAAAATTGATGTGATTAAAATCGACGTGGAAGGGCATGAGTTTGATTCGGTAAAAGGTTGTGAAACTATTTTACGAACAATAAAACCAATTTTTATCATCGAAATCGAATTGCGTCACGCGCATTACCCAATTCATGAAATTTTCGATTTCATCATTAATTTTAGGTACGAGGTATTTTACTTCGACCGAAAAACCCTGAAAACCGTTCCGTTCGATTACAGCCAAATGGCTGATTTTCAAAAAGATGAATATTTGAATGATTTCAACCGATATATTAATAATTTTATTTTTGTTCCGAATTGAGGTGTTAGAGATTAGGGAGAAGGGAAAAGGGATAAGAGAAAAGTTTAAAGTTGTTTGTGGTTCCTGTTTGAAAATTTGGAATTTGATTTAGTAATTGATAATTCATAAGTCGTAATAAAAAGTGAGTGTAGTAGCAAGACAAAGTTTAAAATACAGTATCGTAGGCTACTTCAGTACGTTGATAGGTATCCTGTCGACTGTATTCTTATATCCGCATGATTTGGATTTTGCCGGAAAACTGCAGTTCGTATTTCAAACCGCTATGTTGGCTTTGCCGGTGGTGGCATTGGGAATCATGCACGCCAATGTGCGTTTCTTCCCGAAGATGGTTGCCGAGAACAATCAGCAAAACCTGTTTAAATTTTCGGTTGGATTCATTTTAGCGAATTTTAGCATTGGTTTGATATTACTTTTTTTAGCAGTACTGATTTTTCCTCAACTCAAAACCACCGATTTCTGGGAAATGAGTGTGTATATTTTGCCTGTAGCGTTATTATTGGCTATAATCCAGTTGTGTTCCAAATACATTTCCATTAAGAAACGAATCGTAGTGCCCAATATTTTTGAGAACGTGTTTCCGAAAATTGGGATGGTAGCGGCCTTCTTGTTTTTCTTTCTGCATTATTTATCCGAAGAAGATTCCATTTGGTTGTTTGTAGGCGTTTTTGTTTTGGCACTTCTGGGGATGCTTTTATATCTGAACCGACTGGAAAAACTGTCACCAAAAATCGATTTTTCCTTTTTAAGACAGGATGGTTTCCAACGTGAACTAATGGCCTATTCGTTCTTTACTTTTTTAGGCAGTATGGGCTCTGTAGTAGCCCTGAACATCGACACCTACATGATAGGCGAGATGCTAACTTTTAAAGAGATTACCATTTATAATACATCGCTCAATCTGGTGCGTATGATTACCGTTCCTGCATTAGGCGTGTATACAATATCAGCTCCGATTATTGCAGGTTATATTGCCGAAAACAATATGCAGGACCTAAAAGCCCTGCACCATAAAACATCGTTGTATTTGTTTGCGATTGGAGCGGTGCTTTTTGGATTGGTAGCCGTAGGTATAGAAGATCTTTTTATGCTGATGAAAAACGGCGACCAATTGGCCAAAGGATTGCCGGTGGTGTACATTATGGGCTTTGCGTTTCTGTTCGATTTGGCAACAGGGTTTAATGGTTACATCATTTCCAATTCCAAATATTACAAATTCAATAATACTACGACCGTGGCGTTAGCAGTGCTGACCATCACCACCAATCTGATTTTCCTGTTCTGGTTTAAAATGGGAATTGTCGGGGTTTCTTTGGCAACGGCGATTTCGCTTACGGTGTACAACGCGGTAAAAATAGTCTTTAATTACCGGAAGTTTGGTGTGCATCCGTTTAGCAATAAATACCTTTACCTATTGGGGCTTTTAACCGTGGTTTTAGTCGTAGGTCAACTGTTGCCGGATTTCGGGAATAAGTTTTTAACACTGTGTTACAAACCGGGGGTTGCCTTTGTGATTTTTGCGCTCGGAAATCAAATCTTTAAAATCATTCCGGTTAAAGAGGTCATGCCGAAATCGCTTTTCGGGAAGAAGTAGTTTTCTGAAAAAAAAAGTTGGCTGAAGCTATCGAATCTCGGTGGTTGAGGCTCTCGAAGCTACCCATTGAACATTTTATGCCGTTTAATGTTTTTGCCCTGTCGGAGTTGTAATGCATGATAAAAGGAAGGCACATCGGTTGTCCATTCTTTTAAAGTCAGGATGATGGCTATAATTTCAAGTCTTGTCAGTATGCCAAGCCAAAAGCAAATGTCGAATAAAATGGTTGATTCACATTGCATCATGATTTGAATAAGTGTTGCAAACAAAAACAAAGTCCAAATTTTGGCGCCAATGGAATGCGTGGCAATTTCTTTTCTGAATTTTAAAAAACTGACTACATAGGTTAATGCTTCCACACCAATGAGTAATGTTAGTTTTAAAACATTACTTGCAAAAAAATCCGGGCATTGAATATAGGTCGCTACTGCCACGGAAACGAAAAATACCTGGTCAACAGTAGAATCTAACCGTCGGAGTTTTTGTGTTGAGATATTTAGCTGTCGTGCAACAATGCCATCGAAAATGTCTGTCAGCAATCCGATTGTCAAAAGTGTTATTGCGACTATTTCGTAATTGTCGATGTGAAAACAACTGAAAGCAATTATTGCAAAACCAATGATAAGTCGTGAAAAGATTAACGCTTTTGGGATTTGGTGCTTCATAAATATTTCTGCTGAAGGGAATTTTGTTTCTTTGGAATGTTTTGTCACTAAACCAAATATACAAAAAGGGTTTTAGTTTAGACTTGACTCCTTCTTGTTAAAAATAGGTTGTTAATAGTTGTCTTTATTATTCTTAACCAGCAAGAGCGAAGAATGGGTGAATTACTCCTGTTTAATTCCAATTGTCTATTTTAATATCGTCGGGCGAAGGACTTCCTTTTCCTGTTTCAACAAGCTGCTTCAGGCTAAGCATGAAGATTGCCCATTTCATGCTACAGTGCGCTTTAAATTCTACTTCCTCTGCCCAGTTCAGATGATTAAACATCACAATAGTATATTCCTCTTCTCTGTGAAGTTTAAATACCACATCGGTTCCGACCCATTCTTCCGGCCCGGAAGTAAATTGCCATCGGACTTCTTTTTCCGGTTCGAGATTTTTTACTTCCATAATCATACTTCCTATTTCATTGCCCTGAAGTGAATAAAATTTCACGACTATTGACTTTCCGACTTCTGATATTCCTGTAGTGTCTTTGGTCCACCATCCGGATATTCCTTCGACAGTAGCCAAAGCTTCATAAACTTTTTCTAAAGGGGCCTTTATACCGAGACGATGTATAATATTAACCATTTTTCTTAATAATTTAGTTTTTTGTAATTACTGCTTGTGGACTTTGGAAGAGGTTTCTTCCTATTCAGGCGGTTATTTATTAATAATAATCCTGGTTGGGGTAGGTCCGGAAACATTATTTCTGTCCCAGGCATTTTTTATGTCTTCCTGCACCGTGAAGAAGGCGCCCCAGTAATCAGCAGGTACGGCATAAGGACGAATCGCCAGTGAAATCATTCCGTCACCAACTTTAATTACATTTATTGATGGGGCAGGCTCTTTCAAAACAAATTTGTTTGCTACAATGGCCTGCATGGCAATCTCACGCGCTTTTTCAATATCGCTGTCCGGTGCTACCGCCATTGTGATATCCACACGCAGATTTCCATGTCTGGTATAATTCACTATGGTATTGTTGGATACGCCGCCGTTGGCAAGTATTACCGTTTTGTGTTCGGCCGTAAGTAAAATAGTGTTGAAAATCTGGATTTCCTGAACATGACCTGTTTGTCCCCCGGATTCAATTAAATCGCCGACTTTAAAAGGTTTAAAAACCAATATCAAAACGCCGCCTGCAAAATTGGCCAGTGATCCCTGTAAAGCCAAGCCTACAGCCAAACCCAAAGCACCAATCACAGCAACAAAAGAAGTGGTCTGAATGCCTAACATCCCGGCAACGGAAATAAGCAGCAATATTTTCAAACCAACACTTACAACACTTCCCAGAAAGGATTGTAAGGATATATCAATTTCGCGTTTCATTAATCCTTTTGAAATCAGGCGTGTCACTATGTTGATTAAGTAAAGCCCTATGATAAAGACTAATAATGCACCAATAAGTTTTGGGCCGAAGTTTGCAAGCCACTCCGTAAATTTTGACGAGTAATTATCTAAATTATCCATAGTTGTTATTTATTACAGTTAATTTAATGTGTTTCTATTGTTCCTCATTTTGTGTATTTCAAAACCACTCCACCTGTTAAAAG
>NZ_DATIDM010000148.1:0-4252 GCF_035456225.1 Flavobacterium sp.
TCTTTTACGGATGGATTGGCGCAGTAGTTCATCTTTAGCCAAAACCTCTCTTACAGATGCAATCTGATCTGCAATTTTACCTGATTGTTTTCTGCTTAAAATCAGTTTTTCATGAATATTTGTTCTTTTGAGTAACATTTCATGATAGTTTCAAATCTTACTCTAAGTTAGGGATTTATGAGTTGATAATCAAGCGATTGCAATAATTTTAGAAACAAAAAATCCTGCAAAACATTGTCTTACAGGATTTTAAAGTATTTTGGTAGTAAGTATTATCGTAAGGTTGCCCCAACTTCTTTTTCGAAATTCTGCTGCAGCTTGCTCATAATTTTATCGATTTGAGCATCCGTAAGCGTTTTTGAAGTGTCCTGAATCGTGAAACTCACGGCATACGATTTCTTGCCTTCCGGAAGTTTATTTCCTTCGTAAACGTCAAATAAATTGACATCTTTCAACAGTCCTTTTTCGGTTTGTTTTGCAATAGAATAAATTTGTTCAAACTGAACGTTACTGTCAATCAATAAAGCTAAATCCCTGCGCACTTCAGGATATTTTGGAATTTCAACGAATTTGATTTTATTCGAGATAAGCTTTAAAACTTCGCTCCAATTAAAATCGGCGTATAAAACTTCCTGTTTGATGTCGAAGTGCTTTAAAATTGATTTCTTAACGGTTCCGAATTCAACAATAGTTTCTTTACCAACAGTAAGAGCAATACCTTCAGCAATAACATCATTCTCTAAAGGCTGTGTCGTTGCTTTATCAATTCCCAAACGGGATAAAATAGCAGTGATATACCCTTTAAATAAGAAGAAATCCGATGGTTTATCCGCTGTAGTCCAGCTTTCCATCAAACGATTTCCGGTAACGAATAAAGTCAAGTGCTTTATTTCATCATATCCTGAAGGCATTTTATGGTATGATTTTCCGAATTCGAATAATTTTAAATCGGAGTTTCTTCTGTTGATATTATAAGAAACAGCTTCTAAACCACTGAATAACAATGACTGACGCATCGCTGATAAATCATTGCTCAACGGATTAAGCATTGTCACATTAAATTCTTCTTTCAGCTTTTCAGATAAACTGACGTACTGCGGAGAAGTCAGGGAGTTTGCCATCATTTCATTGAATCCCTGTGACACCAATTGATTTGCAATTACATTTTGTACTTTATAATCTTCAGTACGTGATGAATTGGAAATCGAAGCATTCAGCTTTGTGGTAAAGTTGATGTTATTGTATCCGTAAACGCGTAAAATTTCTTCGATTACATCAATTTCACGCTGAACATCCACGCGGTAGGAAGGAATAACCAAACCTAAACCTGCGTCAGAAACACTGTTCACCTTGATGTCTAATGAAACCAATATTTTTTTGATTGTTTCTTTCGGGATTTCCTCGCCGATGATTTTGTTAACATTTGCAAAATTCAAAATAACAGAGAAATCTTCAATTTTCTTTGGATAGATATCGATAGGATCTGAAGTGATTTCACCACCTGCTACTTCCTGAATTAAAAGAGCAGCACGTTTCATCGCATATTCCGTAATGGTAGGATCGATTCCTCTTTCGAAACGGAAAGAAGCATCCGTACTTAACGTATGTCTTTTAGCAGTTTTTCTAACCGAAACCGGGTTGAAATAAGCACTTTCAAGGAAAATGGCAGTCGTATTTTCGGTAACTCCAGAATTTTTTCCTCCAAAAACACCGGCGATACACATTGGTCCGTTTTCGTCGCAAATCATTAGATCTTCCTCGTGAAGTATTCTTTCCACCTCATCAAGAGTGGTGAATTTTGTGCCTGCAGGAAGTGTTTTTACAATTACTTTATTTCCCCTTATTTTGGCAGCATCAAATGCATGCAATGGCTGACCCAATTCATGCAATACATAATTAGTAACGTCAACAATATTGTTTTTCGGAGTCAATCCTATAGCTTTTAAACGGTTTTGTAACCAAGACGGAGACGGTTTAACCGTAATTCCCGAAATAGTTACCCCACAATACCTCGGAGCCAGTTTTGTATCCTCAACTTTTACGTCGATTTTTAATGTACGTTTTTCAACTTTAAATTTACTTACAGAAGGCGTCATTAATTCAGAATGATTAACTCCTTTCTGGATCAATCCCGCACGCAAATCTCTGGCAACACCCAAATGGCTCATTGCATCGGCGCGGTTTGGTGTTAATCCGATTTCAAAAACCTCATCCGTTTCGATATTGAACACTTTGGAAGCTGGAGTCCCGGGAACAAGATTTTCGGCAAGAATCATAATCCCATCATGAGATTCGCCAAGACCTAACTCGTCTTCGGCACAAATCATTCCGTGACTTTCTTCTCCACGAATTTTTCCTTTTTTGATTTCGAAAGCATTTCCTTCCTGATCATACAATTTTGTTCCGATGGTTGCTACAGGGACTTTTTGCCCGACAGCTACATTCGGAGCACCACATACAATCTGAACCGGTGGATTTCCGTCGCCCAAGTCAACTGTGGTGATACTTAATTTATCTGCGTTTGGATGTTGGATGCAGGTAAGTACGTGACCAACAACAACTCCCTCCAATCCTCCTTTAAGGCTTTCGTATTTGTCCACACTTTCTACTTCAAGACCCAAGTCTGTAAGCAGGGCAGAAGTATCTTCCGAGTTCCAGTCTAATTTGATGAATTGTTTTAACCAATTGTAGGATATGCGCATTTCTGTATCGTTTTTATAAGTCTGCAAAGATAATAATTGTCTGCTATTTTTTGCTACAAAATGAGAGGCAATTATCCCTAAAATTCAACCTTTATGCTTTAATTAATTCTTAAATTTGTGTAAACACTTACATATTTTGGAAACAAAAGAGGGTTTGTACAGCAAGATTAAAAAGAATAAGGTTCTTTTTATGTCGTTAAAGGGGTTTGGCGTACTGTTACTTTTGTTTTTTGTGACCTATTTAGGATTAGGCATTTATTTTTCGTTGAATAAAGATAAAATCAAAAACAATCTTACCGAATTAATCAATGAGAAGAGTAGTGGAGAAATGAAAATAGGGGATTTGGAAGTCTCTTTATTTCAGGGATTTCCAAATTTAACAATCCAGGTTAAAGATGTAGTTGTTAAAGACAGTTTGTGGAATTTTCATAAAAGAACACTTTTAAAGGCAGATAAGGTTTATGCGAAAGTTTCACCGTGGTCGATTTTAAAGAAAACGATTTCCGTAAACAATCTGACCATTAAAAATGCTGATGTTAATCTTTATGTTAATTCGAATGGTTACAGTAATGTTTCTGTTTTTAAAAATTTCAAAAAAAATGAAAAGCAGGATAAAAATGAAAAGTCACCATTAGATGTTAACATTCATAAAATTGATTTTACTGATGTAACATTCATTTCTGAAAATAATGTCAAGAAGAAAAAATTCAATTTCAAAATATCGGATTTAGAAATGCTGATCTCCCGTAATGACCTGGGGTGGAAGGCAGCTGTTTATTTGGAAACCTTTGTAAACAGCATGACATTTAATACCACACGGGGCAGTTATGCTGAAAAGAAATCGATCAAAGGGAAGATAGGTATTGCTTACAACATTGAAAAAAAACAGATAGGTGCATATTCAAAGAAGCTTACTATCGGAGGAAATCCTTTCGAAGTTAAAGCCACTTTTGGCACTTCCAAGTCTAATTCTCTTTTTAAAATTATGCTTTTTTGTCCGTCAATTCAATGGAGGGAAGCTTCATCTTTATTGGCCAACAATGTCAGAACAAAATTGGATAAATTCAATTTGTCAGAACCTTTTGATGTGCGATGTACTCTTAAAGGCAATCTTAAAGTAAGAGGAAATCCTTCCATTCATGTGGTTGCAAACATGGAAAACAATAAACTGATTACAAAAAATGAAGTCATTGACAATTGTAATTTTAAAGGGGAATTTATTAACCATTATGTGAAGAACGGAATCTTCGGTGATCCTAATTCAGCCGTATTTCTGCATGATTTTAGGGGAAATTACAGAGGAATCCCATTCACTACAAAGGATATGATGATTTTTGACCTAAAGAAACCAACGGCTTCGGGATCTTTGAAAAGTGATTTTGAGGTCACAGCTTTTAATTCGATATTTTCCAAAGACCTGTTTCAATTTACAAAAGGAAAAGCCAATGTTTCAGTTCAATTTAAAGCGAATGTGGTTGATTTAAAAATATCCAAGCCTTTTATTATCGGAGATATCAATATTTCGGATGCTGATTTTGAATATGGACGCA
>NZ_DATIDM010000149.1:0-5768 GCF_035456225.1 Flavobacterium sp.
ATGAAAAATTCACTTCAAAAACCGATTTCTATTTTGGAGGCTATGGCGCAATAAAACTGTCAAAATATTATACGCTGCAACCAGAAATTGTATATTCAAGACAAGGAACTTATTTTGAATATATGAACGAAGGGAAAACCAAGATTGATGTTTCTTATTTGTCCTTTGGCGTTGTAAATAAATTTACGTTTATCAATAAGTTTAATGTGCATGTAGGACCAACCCTTGATTTTCAAATTGAAAAAAATAACGATGTAGATCTGTCAAACAATTTTGACCTCGCTTTAATGCTTGGAGCCGGATATGATTTTACGGATAATTTTGGGGTCGAAGCCAGAATTAAGCAGGGTCTTATCCCTATGAGCGATGGTGGTGTGTCCAGCGAAACCAATGTGGTTTATCAATTAGGAATTAATTATACTTTCGATATAAAATAAATAAATTAAGACATGAGAAAAAAAATAGCTGCAGCATTGGTATGCTTTTTCGGATTAACTCAAATGAATGCCCAGGTAACTGTTAAACCGGGGATTAAGGGAGGTGTGAATTTTTCAAAATTAACGGGCTTTGAGTCAGATTTCAGTACCAATTTTTATGTAGGTGCTTTTGCTGCTATTAAATTAGCTAAAATTTATACCCTTCAGCCGGAATTACTTTATTCAGCGCAAGGTGCTGATAATGTCAGATATTCAGACGGTTCCATATTCGATCCTGTTGCTCCTGCGCCAAAATCACATAGCGTTTCATTGGATTATTTGTCAATGAGCGTTATCAATAAATTTACTTTCGGAGGCGGATTCGAAGCCGTTGTCGGACCAACTTTAGATTTTAAGCTAGGCGATAATTTCGAATGGCCGTTAAGTGATGATCTTATTGGTCTTGATATGGGAATTGTCGGAGGAATCGGCTATTCGTTACCAAACGGACTAGGTTTCGAGGCGCGTTACAAACAAGGATTTGTTGATATTTTCGGAGGTGAGTATTTTGATGAATATGACTATAATGAAAACGGAAATTTTGACGAAATCTACCTAAACCAGGTTTTCCAATTGGGTGTTTCTTATACATTTGATATAAAACAAAAATAGGCTTATGTTACTGAAGGATTTTTATACCGTTCAAAAATTAGATAATGTTTCGGAAGGAAAATACAATGCCATCGTGAAGTTGAATAACCAGCACGATATTTTTAAAGGGCATTTTCCCGGAAATCCTGTAACACCAGGCGTATGCATGATGCAGATAATCAAAGAACTTTCGCAGGAAATATTGGGAAGTTCTTTGTTTATGACCAATTCGTCCAATGTGAAATTTATGGCACTTATCAACCCTGATGTGCACCCTGTTTTACGATTGGAACTGGAGATTTCAGGTAATCTGGAAACCGAAGTTAAAGTGAAAAACACTACAAGTTTTGAGGATACAGTCGCTTTAAAACTTACTAATACCTATAAAAAAGTATAATTTGAAATTTTTGTTTTGCATAGTCGCCGCTTTTTTAACCCTGCTTACTCAAGATTTGTCTGAAGTAAGGGAAGGTTACTATGCGGCTTCAAAATCAAAGCAAAATGCCGAAAAGTTTCATGCGCTACTTTCCGGATACAATAAAAACGATGCGACTCTATTGGCTTATAAAGGGGCCGCTATTGCACTTAAATCCAAGTATGCACCAAAAGCAAAGCAAAAGAAAGAATTGTTTGTTGAGGGAGTGACTATTTTGGAGAAAGCCTTGAAATCCGAACCGGCTAATGTCGAAATTCATCTTATTCGCCTCAGTATCCAGGAAAATACGCCTAAAGCACTGAAATATAAAGGCAATATTGAGGAAGATAAGAAACTTATTATGATTTCTTTTGATAAGCAGTCCAAAGAGGTCAGGGAATGTATAAAAAAATACGTTAAGCAATCGGCGGTTTTTTCCGATAGCGAAAAACAACAGATTTTAAAATAATACACCATGAGTGCCAATCCATCCATTAGTGAGCGAATTGAAACCCATAAATTGTGTGTTATCATTCCAACTTACAATAATCACAAAACGTTGCGCCGTGTTATTGATGGCGTTCTGAAGTATACACAAAACTGTATTGTTGTCAATGACGGTTCCACCGATACCACAAAAGAAATTTTAAGCGCTTATCCGCAGGTTTGTCAAATTCACTTACCCGAGAATAAAGGAAAAGGGAATGCGCTTCAGGAAGGTTTCAGAAAGGCCAAGGATTTGGATTACAGATATGTTATAACCATTGATTCTGACGGCCAGCATTTTCCGGATGATATTCCTGTTTTTTTGGATAATTTCGAGGATTCTGGAAAGGATGTTTTGTTAATCGGGAGTCGTAACATGAATCAGGACGGCGTTCCGAAAAAGAGCAGTTTCGGGAATAAATTTTCCAATTTTTGGTTTTGGTTTGAAACCGGAATCCAATTAGAGGACACGCAATCCGGTTACCGTTTGTATCCGCTGGAATCCCTTCCAAATAGGTTTTTCACCAAAAAATTCGAATTTGAAATAGAAGTCATTGTCCGTTCTGCATGGAATGGTGTGGATGTTAAAAACATCCCGATAAACATCTTGTATGATCCCAACGAACGCGTGACACATTTTCGTCCCTTTAGGGATTTTACCCGAATCAGTATCCTGAATACCGTTTTGGTTATCATCACCCTTTTATACATAAAGCCCAGAGACTTCTTCAGAAGTTTTAAAAAAAAAAGTTTAGCGGCATTCATTCGTGAAGACATTTTAGCCAGTTCGGATTCCTATACCGTAAAGGCGGCCTCTATTGCATTGGGTGTTTTTGTCGGAATAGCACCTTTCTGGGGATTTCAAACCCTGATTGTCATTTCACTGGCTGTACTTTTACGTTGGAACAAAGCCCTGGCTTTTGCGTTTTCGAATGTCAGCATTCCGCCAATGATTCCTTTTATCATATATGGTTCACTGCAGGCAGGCTCTTTCTTTGTTAATGATAGCGCAAAGTATACTTTGGGAAGCCCTATAACTATTGATCATATAAAAACAAACATACTGCAGTATGTAATTGGTAGTTTTGTTTTGGCAACTGTAATGGCAATTCTTTTTGGAGTTGGAAGTTATTTGTTACTTTCGCTCTCGAAAAAATCAAGTAATTAAATGCATACCTATTTTATTAGAATTCATCATTTTGTTCAGCGGAATAAGCTGGCGGCAGTTGGGATTGCGGTTGCATTTCTGATCCTTTTTGGTTTTTTCGCCTCCAAAATTAAATTTGAAGAAGACATCACCCGGATCATACCGAAAAACGAGAATGCTGATGTAGCTGCCAAAGTGCTGAAACAACTTAATTTTTCGGATAAAATCACCGTAATTATTGAGAAAGAGAAAGACGGTACGGTTGATGATATGGCCGAAACCGCCTCCGTTTTTTTAGACAGCGTGGCTTCCTGCAACGCCTATATAAAGGACATTCAGGGTAAAGTAGAAGATGAAAATATTCAGGAAACCTTTGATTTTGTGTACAACAATCTCCCTTTGTTTCTGGAGGATAAGGACTATGACCACATTGAACAGAAAATCAGCAAAGACAGTATTTCAGTTCAGGTCGAGAAAAACTATCGCACCTTAATTTCACCAACCGGAATCGTTGCGAAAGATTTTATTTTAAACGATCCTCTCGGAATTTCATTCATAGCCTTAAAAAAACTGCAACAGTTAGGTATTGGGGATGAGTTCGAACTCAAAAACGGTTTCCTTGTCACTAAAGACGAATCGAAACTTTTGCTGTTCATCAATCCGAAATTAAGCGGAAGCGAAACCGAAAAAAACACCCTTTTTGTTGATAAACTGGCCGCCATAAAATCCAATTTAAATAAACAGTTTGCCGGAAAAGCAAGTGTGGATTATTTTGGCGCTTCCCTAATTGCAGTGGCTAATGCGAAGCAAATCAAGCAGGACATTATCACAACCATTTTGGTTTCTTTAGGAACCCTTATGTTGATACTGATCCTGTTCTACAGAAAATTACTGGTACCGGTGATCATTTTTATCCCATCTGTTTTCGGGGTTTTATGCGCCATTGCCTGTCTTTATTTTATACGAAACACCATTTCGGCTATTTCATTGAGTGTTGGTGCCGTATTATTGGGGGTTACCATCGATTATTCGCTGCATATCCTAACGCATTACAAAAATAACAGCGATCTGAAAACACTGTACAAGGACATCACCATGCCACTGATCATGAGCAGCAGCACCACGGCTTTGGCTTTCCTGTGTTTGTTGTTTGTGAATTCTGAAGCGCTGAAAGATTTGGGTATTTTTGCGGCTATCAGTGTGGTGGTTTCGGCGTTGTTTTCCTTGCTGATTATTCCGCATTTGTATTACCCGAAAATCGATGAACAGGAACGCAAAACGATACTGGATAAAGCGGCAGGTTTTTCGTTTGAACGGAATAAGTTTCTGATTATTTCGAGTGTGGTGGTCATCATCGTCAGCTTTTTTACTTTCGGAAAAGTGAAGTTCAATAATAACCTGTCCGAACTGAATTTTGTTCCGACGGAAATTAAAAAGGCAGAAGCCAAACTGGAAAAAGCGACCAATTTGACATCAAAATCAATCTATCTGGCCTCTTATGGGAATTCCGAAGAAGAAGCGCTTTCCAACGCTAATTCGCTGTTCCGAACCTTGACCACAGATAAAAATAACAAAGAGATTTTAAACTTCAGCTCTATTGGAGGCGTTGTACTTTCAAAGGAAATGCAGCAACAGAAAATAGAAAAATGGAATGCCTTCTGGACTCCAGAAAAAAAGGCCAAGCTACAGGGAACTTTGATTTCGGAGGGAAGTGCCATTGGTTTTAAACCGCAATCGCATCAAAAGTTTTACGACTTGCTTCAAACGGATTTTGAGCCTATCGGTTTTGAAACCTATGCCAAAGTGAAAACGCTGTTTCTGGATGAATTTGTTGCTTCAAAAAATGGTTTTTATACGGTTTCATCGGTAGTGAAAGTTTCCAATGACCAGCGTGATGCTTTTGTGCAGAAAATTTCAAAAGAGAAGAATGTACTGGCGATAGACAGGCAGCAAATGAACGAAACGTTTTTGGGGAAACTCCGCGACGATTTCAATGATCTGGTAAATTATTCCTTTGTAGCGGTAATTCTGATATTGTTTGTGTTTTTCCGCCGTATCGAATTGGTAATTGTCAGCACCATCCCAATTGTCATAACCGGTTTGGTTACCGCCGGGATAATGGGAATTTTCGGGATTCAGTTGAATATTTTCAGTACCATCGTATGTACGCTCATTTTTGGTCACGGAGTCGATTTCAGCATTTTCATGACCAGCGCCATGCAGAAGGAATACACGACCGGAAAAGACGAAATGCCAACTTACAGAACGTCAATCATATTAGCCGCTTTAACGACTATCCTGGCTATCGGCGCCTTGATTTTTGCGGATCACCCGGCATTAAAATCGATTTCCTCGGTTTCGTTGATCGGGGTGTTTGCCGCCCTTTTGATTACATTTATTTTTTATCCGATATTATTCCGAATTTGCTTCTTCAATAGGGTAAAGAAAGGAAACTCGCCCATATCATTAAGACTGTTCATTCATTCTGCGCTTTCGTTTATTTATTACGGATTGGGCGGACTGGTTTTCTCATTCATCGGAAAAATCATATTGAAGCTCCTGCCGGTTAAAAAGGAAGTAAAAATAATGTGGTTCCGGATCATTCTTTCCAATTTCATGAAATCGGTTTTGTATTCCAACCCTTTTGTAAAAA
>NZ_DATIDM010000150.1:0-11621 GCF_035456225.1 Flavobacterium sp.
AGTAACAATACGTCTTTCACGTCTCCGGTCAATACACCACCCTGAATAGCAGCTCCAATCGCAACTACCTCATCCGGATTAACTCCTTTTGATGGTTTTTTACCAAAGAATTTCTCAACCTGCTCCTGAATTACAGGGATACGTGTTGATCCACCCACTAAGATTACTTCGTCGATATCTGATGTTGATAAACCTGCATCTTTTAACGCTTTAGCAACAGGATCCATAGAACGTTTTACTAAAGTATCGGCCAATTGCTCGAATTTAGCACGCGTTAATGTTTGAACCAAGTGTTTTGGTCCTGTTGCCGTAGCCGTAACATAGGGCAGGTTGATTTCTGTTTGTGCAGAAGATGACAACTCGATTTTAGCTTTTTCAGCAGCTTCTTTCAAACGCTGTAAAGCCATTGGGTCTTTACGTAAATCTACACCTTCAGCTGCGTTGAAATCGTTAGCTAACCAATCGATGATTACCTGGTCGAAATCGTCACCACCCAAATGAGTATCTCCGTTTGTAGACAATACTTCGAAAACTCCGTCTCCTAATTCAAGGATAGAAATATCGAAAGTACCTCCACCTAAATCGTATACTGCGATTTTGTGATCGTGACCTAATTTATCCAAACCGTAAGCTAACGCAGCAGCTGTTGGTTCGTTGATGATTCTGCGTACTTTTAAACCAGCGATTTCACCAGCTTCTTTTGTAGCCTGACGCTGAGCATCATTAAAGTAAGCAGGTACAGTGATAACCGCTTCAGAAACTGTAGTTCCTAAATAGTCTTCAGCTGTTTTTTTCATTTTCTGAAGTACCATTGCTGATAATTCCTGTGGCGTGTAAAGTCTTCCGTCGATATCAACACGTGGTGTGTCATTATCTCCTTTAACAACTTTGTAAGCTACAGTAGATGCTTCTTTAGCGCTTTCAGTGTATTTGTTACCCATAAAACGTTTGATAGAAGCGATAGTTTTTGTTGGATTCGTTACTGCTTGTCTTTTCGCAGGATCACCCACTTTAATTTCGCCACCTTCCACAAATGCAATTACAGACGGTGTTGTTCTTTTTCCTTCGGCATTAGCAATTACAACCGGCTCTCCACCTTCCATTACGGATACGCAGGAGTTAGTTGTTCCTAAGTCGATTCCAATAATCTTACTCATTTTTATAATAGTTTAATTTTAATTCAAAGTTTGAAACTCGAGATGCAAAATGACAATGATTGTGCCAAGAAGAAAAAACATATAAAATGTCATATTTCTTAATAAAACAATTTTAAAAAACTGACAGGATGACACTAAACAACATTTATCTGAACAGAAATATTCTTTAAAAAACTATATTTGGCATTTAATTCAATACAAATTAATGACTCCCAAAAATTTAGGAACCATTTTTCCGACCCTGATTGGTTTACTGATTATCAGTATGATTTTAGCCTTAAACTTCAATACTTTCTATTGGGCTGACGATTATGCGATATTGAATGAGATCAACGAATTTGGCATATTTAAAAGATGCATACAAGGTTATTACACCTGGGATGGTCGTTATCTGACACCGGCAGCCTTTTTGCAGGGAGCTTTTTTGGAGATGTTACCGGTAGAAATGATAACACTGTTATGGAATGGCTGCTTTCTGTTAAGCGGAATCATTTTATTTTTCATCATTAAAGAAGAAACAAAAAACAAATTTATCGGATCTGCCAAAATCCATCTCTCCCTTCTTATTGCGATTACCTTTTGGTTGGGTTCCTACACACATATCGGACAGACGATTTATTGGGCAACCGGAGGGGTTTACTCATTCAATTTACTGTTGGGAGCTATTTGGCTGTTTTTGTTTTATAGCATTCAGAAAACCAATCTTCTTGGAAGTAAAATCGGATTTTTGCTTTTCACAATACTTATCGGTCTGACAACTCAGAATCTAACTATTGGTTTTATGACGCTTTTACTACTGACAATCCTGTATGATTTCCTCCGAAAGGAAAAAAGCAACATACGATTCAACGCTTTATTACTTCTTATAATTATTAGCGGAACTATTTTTTTAAGTGCTGCCCCTGGTAATTTTTTGAGGATTAAGGAAATAAACAATAACGCTGCAATTGAAGGTGTTACATTATGGATAATCATTAAAAATTTCCTCTTTGCATTGGCAACCTATCTGAAACTGTCTTTCTTTCTAATGCTTTTGGTGTTTTCTGCCGGATTTGTCTATGTGTATCAAAGCGGTAACAAGGTTTCGGCTACCATTCAAAACATTATTTTTATTCCGAAAACCAAAGAACAACTTATCACTTTTGTCGATACCTATAAATACCTGTTAGTTGCTTTGAGTACTATCTTGCCGTTTATCACAATGCCTGAAGTGGTTTCACCAAGAACAGCCATTTATTTCATGTTTTTTTTGTTTCTGTTTATATTCAAATTCATTTCCAATTTGACATTGATTTCTTCCAATACCAAAGAAAGCCAGTCTTCAAACATTATAGTTTATGCCGTTTATTTTACAGCATTCTGTTTTATCGCTTACAATTTCAACAAAGGAACAGTACTTAAAAAAGAAATAACAAAACGCGAATTGGTTTTAAAAAACTCCAAAAACAAAATTGTCAACATCAGAAAAATTGATGAAAATCTGAAGACTTATTGTTATGATTTCAGGGATTTCAGAGGCAATGACGATTGGGCAGTGGAAGCACAAAAAGAATATTTTGGCAGCTCAAAAATAATAGTACAGGATTAAATCACCTCTTGATTTGTGTCCGTAAATACTGTTTTAAAACATGAGGTCCGACGTTAATTGTTATAAAAAAGTAAAACGTTATGAACTATGAAATTATCGAATTATCTTTGTCTTAAACAAACGATTATCAGAATAAAATCAGAATAAATTATGGAATGTATTTCCGTTTTCGACATGCTTAAAATTGGTGTAGGACCTTCGAGTTCGCACACTTTAGGCCCTTGGCGTGCTGCCGAACAGTTTTTAGCCGAAATCCGTGAGCGCAATCTTATTGACAACATCAATCGCATTAAAGTAGATTTATACGGTTCGCTTTCGCTGACAGGAAAAGGTCACGCTACTGATTTAGCTGTGATGTTAGGTTTGAGCGGTGCAGATCCTGAATATATCCCGGTGGAAAGCATCGATGTGATCATAACAGCCATAAAAAACAAAAAGGAAATTTTCCTCGGAAACGAAATAATTATTCCATTCGACTTTGAAAAAGATATCGTTTTCAATAAAAACTTCCTGCCGTTTCACGCTAACGGACTGACATTTACTGTTTATACGGATAATGATGAATACGCCTCTACCTTCTACTCTATTGGTGGCGGATTTGTGGTAAAAGAAGACAGTAATAGTTCAAAAGAAAATACCAAAATAATGCGCAGTTTCCCTTTTCCGATTGAAAAGGCGGACGAATTACTGAAATATTGCCAAAAAGAAGGCAAAAAGATTTCCGAAATTGTATTGGAGAACGAAAAGTCGATGCGTTCCGAAGAAGAAATCAGTCATGAGTTAATGCGCATCTGGAACACCATGCTGGAATGCATTTACATCGGTTGTCATACCGAAGGTACTTTACCGGGCGGATTGAATGTACGCCGTCGCGCTTATGACATGCACAAAAACCTCATTGGTGTTTTACCGTACGACAACCCGCAATCCTGGCTGGAAACCATAAGAATGACCGAAGTGAAATTCCGTCAGATCTTAAAATGGGTAAGCTGCTTTGCCTTGGCAGTTAATGAAGTGAATGCTTCTTTGGGCCGAGTTGTAACAGCTCCTACCAACGGAAGTGCCGGAGTTATCCCTGCCGTATTAATGTATTACTTGGTAATTGAAAACCACGAAGCTAACGAAGAACATATCAAACAATTCCTGATGGTTGCCGGCGAAATCGGAAGTATCTTTAAAAAAGGTGCGACCATTTCTGCAGCTATGGGCGGTTGTCAGGCTGAAATCGGAGTATCATCAGCTATGGCTGCCGGAGCTTTATGTGAAGTAATGGGCGGAACACCGGAACAGGTTTTAGTTGCCGCAGAAATCGCAATGGAACACCATTTAGGTTTAACCTGTGATCCTATTGGCGGTTTGGTTCAGATTCCGTGTATCGAAAGAAATACCATGGGAGCCATAAAAGCCATCAACGCAGCAGAATTAGCCATGGAAACCGATCCTAAAAACGCAAAAGTGCCTTTAGACAAAGTGGTTGACACCATGTGGCAAACTGCAAAAGACATGAATAATAAATATAAAGAAACCTCGGAAGGTGGTTTGGCAGTAGCCGTAAACATGTCCGATTGTTAAAAAATAAAGGAAGCTTAATAGCTTCCTTTTTTATTAGAATTCAAACGACATTGCTGTGGTAATAAATACATTGTCCTTTGAATAACCGCTTTGTGTTTTAAAATTCTCGGTGTCAGAATGCAACCATCTAGCCTCGCCCCTTATCTTTACTTTAGTATTGGGAAGAAAATCCAAATTCAATGAATTTCCGATGGTTTTAAAACTTCCGTAAGTAGACGGGATCACAATATTCTCCTTATCCTGATAATATTCTGAACGATAAGCAATCTGCCATTTATCTGAAATGCCGTATTGCATAATGACAATCGGACTATACCAATTCGCATAATCTTCTCCGTCAATTCGTTTTTGCAATCCATAATCGAACCCTGCAATTGTACGCCATTTAGCATTCCACTGATAATCCCAATAAAGATTACTAAAATAACGGGTTCGCAGGTTATCGCCTATTGGCTCGTCTCCAACAAACGTACTCCAGTTCAATGTGCTTTTTGGAGTTGATTTATAGACAATCTGACTACTGAAAGCGGGCAGTGCATTTCGATTAGGCTTATTGATTCGCTGCCATCCGTTATTCAGCATCCCTGTGAATGCCCACTTTTCATTTGGTTTATAATTCACTTTTACACCGGTTAAAAAATACGGAGAGCCTTCTGCCAAAAGGGAACGTGTCAGGTTCAGGTTACTTGCAGAGGCAGCCGTTTCAAATCCGATATGTGAAGTGAAAATTCCGGCTTCAATACTCGTTTTCTGATTCTTATCCAGATAAGCACCGATATTAGCTTCGTTGATAATCTTTAAGTCTTCATTTACATAATTGTCCTGCACATAAGTTCCGGCCTGAATCGCAATTTTAGCATAAAAATTCTCGTAAGAAACAGCACTTCTAAGCAAAGCCATGTTTATGTTAAACTCATTATGTCTGTTATGGTTATAGAGGAAATCCTGTCGTCTCACACTTTCAGGCCGGTTGAAATCATACGTGTAAAATGTTTCTATATATCCTGAAAAGTCAATCTTCACTTTTGAAGAAGGAATAGTATCCTGTGCTGAAACAAGGAATCCGCTCATCAAAAGCAACCGTGTGAAAACCACCTTATCTTTATTGTTTTTCATTTAGCTAATTTAACTTGATTTTCGTTCCAAAGCAATATTGGAAACCGGATGATAAACCATAGGGACTTTTTCAATTGCGACATCGCTTCTGTCCAACCCAAACGCTTTTTCATCGGAAATGGACAATCTTTTCAATATAAAATAAGACGTTAATAACCAATCATTTTTAATCGAAAACTCGTTTTCAACCGAAAGAAACTTTTCAATAATCACAAATTTGAAATCCGGTTCGGCATTGTATTTAGTAGAACCATCAGGACGGATATGCAGGCTCAGTTCTTTTCTCTGCACAAGTTCCTGAACGATTCTTTTAAAATACAATTCTACTTTCGGCTGCACTCGGAAACCTACATTCAAAATCACTTTGATGACTTTATCGTCTAAAATTTCCACCACTTCATAATTCAGCGTAAACGGTTCATTGGTTCTGTTGATGTGCAAAAACCAATACACATCGGCTCGTTTCGGTTTTTTGGCAAAAATGGATTTCATCACCTTCTCCTCAATCTCATAAGTACGATCCGCTTTTGACAAATAAATAAGATGTGTCGAATATTTAGGAATTGAATCGTCTTCACTTAATTCTTTCAGCATCGGTGTCTGTTCGACCAAATTGACAAATTTCAAAAATTTATTATTAAGTCTTCTGGAATAATACCACACATACATCACCATAAAAATAAAGAGCTCAAAGAACAAAAACATCCAACGTTCTTTGATTTTTACCACATTGGCTACAAAAAATGAAATTTCAATGGTCGAGAAAATTAAAAGTAATAGCGCCACCCAACCTATTTTCATTTTTTTAATGTAAATCAGATAATAAGACAACAAAAACGTAGTCATCAGCATGGCAATCGTAATGGAAAACCCGTAAGCCGCTTCCATGTGGGCCGAATTTTTAAAATAGAGAATCATCATAATACAGCCCGTCCACAAAATGGCATTGATGGACGGAATATAAATCTGTCCTTTCAGATCGGTTGGATTTTTTAAAGCAACTCTTGGCCAGAAATTCAGTGAAATTGCTTCATTGATAAGCGTATACGAACCACTTATTAAAGCCTGGGAAGCAATAATGGCTGCCGCTGTGGCAATAATAATCCCGAAAATTAAAAACCATTCTGGCATAATGGCGTAGAAAGGATTTCTGCTGCTTAGTGAAGGATTTCCTTGCGTCATTAACCAGGAAGCCTGACCTAAATAATTCACCAATAACGATATTTTTACAAATCCCCACGTGATTCTGATGTTCTTTCTTCCGCAATGTCCCAAATCTGAGTACAAAGCCTCTGCACCTGTTGTACAAAGAAATACGGCACCAAGCAACCAGAATCCGTGTGGGTATTCCACTAAAAGTTCATAGGCGTAAATCGGGTTTAAAGCCTTTATAATTTCCGGGTGATGAATGATTTGAGAAATTCCCAATACGAAAAGCATTGAAAACCAAACCACCATTGCCGGCCCGAACAAACTTCCCACTTTTTGTGTACCGAAACGCTGAAAGAAAAACAGCGCCGAGAGAATGACAATAACTATAGGGATGGTCGGGATATCCGGTATGATAACATCGAGGCCTTCCACCGCAGAAGCTACCGAAATGGGAGGAGTAATTATTCCATCTGCAAGTAATGTTGTTGCTCCAAGAATGGTTGGAATTACCAGCTTTCCTTTTCCGAACCTCTTAACCAGAGCATATAAAGAAAATACGCCTCCTTCTCCGTTATTATCTGCAGAAAGCGTCAGGAAAATGTATTTGAACGTAGTCTGAAAGGTTAATGTCCAAAAAACGCATGAAATTCCACCATATACCAAGAGTTCCGATATTGGACGATTCCCTATTATCGATTTCATCACATACAACGGACTGGTTCCGATATCACCATAAATAATCCCAAGTGCGACAAGCAAGGATGCTGCAGTGACTTTATTTACTGTTTGAGTGCTCATTTTAATTAAATTTTTGATTTTTAAGTATTTATATTGATTTGTTTCTGAAAAGTTGAGGCAATAGAAGAGCTGACTATGAAATTGAATTCCATAATCCTTACAATGATTTTATAAATAAGTTTGTTAGCTGATGTTAAAGCGATAGCCTATCCCCGATTCGGTAAGAATGTATTTGGGACGGTTAGGATCGCTTTCGATTTTCTTTCTTAATTGTGCGATAAAAACCCGCAGATATTGAGTCTGATCTATATAACTTGGCCCCCATACCTCTTTTAAAATATGCTGATGTGTGAGTACGCGCCCTTCATTTTTAACTAGAAGAGATAACAGAGTATACTCAGTTGCTGTAAGTTTTATTATTTCGTTGTTGACTTTTACGATTCTTGCTGAAAAATCAATCTGAATGGCATCTATGGTTACAATTGGTTCCGGAGTAACCACACTCTGATTTCGAAGAGCCGCCCTTATTCTTGCGAGCAACTCCTGAGTCCGAAAAGGTTTTGTCAGGTAGTCGTTGGCTCCGTTATCCAGTGCTTTTACGATTTCGCTTTCGGCGCTTTTAACCGATAAAATTATAATCGGGTTTACAAACCATTCCCGCAACTGAACCAATACGTTCTGACCGTCGTCATCAGGTAATCCTAGATCCAGTACAATCAAATCAGGCGGATGGTTCGCGGTCATCAGTATTCCTTCTTTCGCATTTGATGCAAACACGGTTTTATACCCATTGGAATCGAGTGTGATTTCCAATAGTTTTCTGATTTGACTTTCGTCATCAATAACTAATATGGTTGGACTATTCATCATTGCATATCGAATTTGTCTGCATAACGACTGCCGGAAAAGCAACGGTAAAAATGGCTCCGTTTTCGTCTTCTTTATTTTTGAGGAAAACTTCACCATTCTGGGCTTCCACAAAACCTTTCACAATTGACAGCCCCAAACCGGTTCCTCCTGTTTTCGAATGCTGAAGACGATAAAACTTATCAAATACTTTGTGAATTTCATCTTCCGGGAAACCGTTTCCATCATCGCTGATTGTTATTTTACAGGTCATCACTTTTCCTTCTTCATATTCAAAATTAACATCCGGAATATAGTCAACACCTATTTCGATTAACGCTCCCTGAGGCGTATACTGAGAAGCATTGTAAACGAGATTGTAAACGACTTGTTCTGTCAACCCGTAATCCAGTTTAAACAACGGAAGGTAATCCGGAATTTTCACTTTTATCCTGTGATGTACCAATTCTTCCTTCAAATCATCCAAAACCTTATAAACCAGTTCCTTCAAATCACACCAATCCATTTTTGGCTGAATATAACCGGTTTCCAGTCGGGACATATTCAATAAATTTTCAACCTGATGATTTAAACGAAGGGAAGCTTTTTCCATTTCGGATAATAATTTCGTACTGTTTTCTTCAGATAATTGCTCTGGTTTTTCCTGCAGAATTCCGACAGCTCCCATTATAGTTGAAATCGGGGTTCTCAATTCATGCGACAATGAATCCAATAAAGTATTATACAGTTTCATCGTTTGGAGTTTTGCTTCTTTGGCATGTGCCAACTGATTCGCTTTTCTGACTTTAAAGGTCAGCACCGCATTAATCATCGCAATAATAAAAAACAGGAATAATAACAATCCATCCTTAGCTGTTTCCACATGTAAGGTGTAATAGGGCTTCATGAACAGGAAGTCCATTGCCAGAGCGCTCAAAATGGCCGCCAAAAGTACGGCGTAAATGTCCAGGAATATTGCCAGTAGTGAAACCAAAACCAGCAATAAATAACCAATCACGTTATAATCCAGGTACTCTCTTGTAAACAAGAACAAAACTGAAACTATACTTACAGAAGCTATACTTAATAGGTATTGGTTTTTGGTTCTAATATGTTGAATTAAAGTTTTCAATTTCTTATGACTTAATTACACTACAAAGTTAAATCATAAGTTGTAAGTATTTTATAAGATAAAATCGGCTATGTATAAAGATTTTATAAAGATTCTTATTTACTGCTTTTTCTTCTTGTATCAATAAGATAAATGATTTTCCAGGTATCATTTTCTTTATAAAGCGTAAACGCATTTACTCCCGAATGGCTCAGTTTTCCGTTAAGGTAAAATTCATATGGTGTCCAGGCATGCGCCATTTTGCCGTCAATCTGAATGTTGTAACTTAAAATCTTTTCTTCAAATTTCATATCGGAAGGAAAAGTTGCAACAGATTTGTAGAACTCGGACGATTTTTCATCTTCCAATCGGGTTCCCTTCTGCCCTTCTATAATTGACTGTAACAGCATCTTTTCATGACAGACCGATTTTATTTTCAAGGTGTCTTTAGCATGAAATCCTTCAAAAAATGTCTTAATTGTATTTTCTACTTCAGTTTTCTGAGCATTTCCTACGAATGAAAAACAAAAGGCAATTAATAAAATCAGCTTTTTCATAATTTTGGTTTTTATCTGTAAATAAGTAGCATTTATCTCATTAATGTTACGTCATTCTGGAAATTGTAGTAATTTTACATTCTGATAAAGAAGAAAAAACGCTTGTTAAAAGTTTAATCCGAACTTCTGACACTAATTTCTAACTTCTAACTTTAAAATTTATGTCTGTAGCCAAAAAAGATTACAAAAGAATTACCACAAGATCATTAATCGAAATGAAAGCCAATGGTGAGAAAATTTCCATGCTGACGGCATACGATTACACCATGGCAAAAATCGTTGACAGTGCCGGTGTGGACGTAATTTTGGTTGGTGATTCGGCCAGTAATGTGATGGCAGGACATGAAACTACGCTTCCAATCACTTTAGATCAGATGATTTACCATGCTTCTTCTGTAGTCAGAGCAGCAGAAAGAGCGTTGGTTGTGGTGGATTTACCTTTTGGAAGTTATCAATCGGATCCTAGAGAAGCATTACGCTCTTCCATCCGAATCATGAAAGAAAGTGGTGGCCATGCCGTGAAACTGGAAGGAGGAAAAGAAATTAAAGAAAGTATCAAAAAGATTCTTCATGCCGGAATTCCGGTGATGGGACATTTGGGATTAACTCCGCAATCCATTTATAAATTCGGAACCTATACTGTTCGTGCCAAAGAAGAAACTGAAGCCGAAAAACTTATCGAAGACGCTAAAATGCTTGAGAAAATTGGTTGTTTTGCTTTGGTTTTGGAAAAAATCCCTGCAGCTTTGGCTCAAAAAGTAGCTGAAAGCATCTCTATTCCGGTTATTGGAATTGGTGCCGGAGGCGGTGTAGACGGACAGGTTTTGGTTTTACATGATATGATTGGAATGACACATGAATTCAGTCCGCGTTTCCTTAGACGATACATGAACCTTTACGAAGACATGACAAAAGCCATCGGCCAATATGTAGATGATGTAAAATCTACTGATTTTCCCAATGCCAATGAGCAATATTAGTCGGCAGTTTTCAGTAATCAGTAAGCAGTAATTCCGTGTCTGAAAAAATAGTTTCCACAAAAGACAATCTTCAAATCCTTCACGAAGACAATCATATTATCGTTGTCAACAAACGTGTCGGCGATATTGTCCAAGGTGATAAAACCGGTGACAAACCGTTATCCGATGTTGTCAAAGAATACATTAAAGAAAAATACAATAAACCCGGTGAGGTTTTTTTAGGCGTGGTACATCGATTGGACCGACCAACAACCGGAATTGTGGTTTTTGCCAGAACTTCCAAAGCTTTGGCGCGACTCAATGAGATGTTCAGCAAGCGTGAAACCCAGAAAACCTATTGGGCCGTTGTGAAAAACCAACCGCCAAAAACAGAAGATCTTCTTGTTCATTTCCTGAAAAGAAATCCCAAAAACAATACTTCAAAAGCGCATACCAAAGAAGTTCCCGAGAGCAAAAAAGCCAGTTTGGATTATAAAATTATTAAGAAACTGGATAATTATTATGCTTTGGAAATCAACCTTCATACCGGAAGGCATCACCAGATTCGTAGTCAGCTTTCTGCTATCGGGTGTCCTATTAAAGGAGATTTAAAATATGGTTTCGACCGCAGCAACCCCGACGGCGGAATACATTTACATGCCCGAAAATTAATTTTCACCCATCCGGTTTCTAAAGAACATTTGGAAATTACCGCACCCCTGCCCAACGACTCCATTTGGAATAGCATTTAACTTTTTGTTATTTTGCTACCTTAAAATACAAATTAAACAATATCTAATGAGACAAAAACTACTTCTTACATTT
>NZ_DATIDM010000151.1:0-9339 GCF_035456225.1 Flavobacterium sp.
AGTTTTACTTACTGCGACTGTTAACTGTGACTGTTAGCTATCCCAGATAAAGATCCACCAATCCTTCCGGTGTATTCAATACCACCTTTTTGTTGGTTCTGTCAATTTCGACGATGAAATCATCAATCATCGGAACAAGAATTTCCGTATTGCCTTTCATGATTTCGAAAAGCGGTTGCGCACTGGAATCGTTAATGGAAACGATTTTTCCGATGTTGCCTAAACGTACATCTTCCACATCAAAACCAATCACTTCGTGGAAATAAAATTTCTTGCCTTCCAGTTTTGGCAAGGCGCTTAACGGAAGGTAGATTTCGCAGCCGATGATTCGGTCTGCGTCTTCTTCACTGTCCACTTCTTCAAATTTAACTCTTAAAAAGTCTCCTTTGTGAAGGGCGCCTTTTTCAATAAAAAAAGGAATCAGGTTTTTGTTGAATTCAACAAAAACCGATTCCAGATCTTCATACATTTCGGGTTCGTCCGTATCCAGATAGATGAGGACTTCCCCTTTGAAACTAAACTTTTTGGCGATCTTGCCTAAATAGAAACAATCTTCTTTACGCATGGAACCGCCTTACAATTATGCTTGAGTTTCTTCGTTGTTTTCTTCAACAGCAGGAGCTTCTTCAGTTGCAGCCTCTTCAGCTACTTCTTCAGTTGCCTCTTCAGCTTTAGCAGCTTCAGCCTGAGCAGCAATACGTTTTTCGTTTGCTTCTTTTTCAGCTTTTAAAGCTTTTGCTTTAGCATCAGCCTCAGCTTTAGATAAACCAGCTTTCTTAGCGTCAACAGTTCCAGCTTTAGCCTCTAACCAAGCAGCCAATTTAGCGTCAGCCTGTTCTTGAGTTAAAGCACCTTTACGAACACCTCCGTCTAAGTGGTGTTTCAATAAAGCGCCTTTGTAAGAAAGGATAGCTCTTGCAGTGTCAGTTGGCTGAGCACCGTTGTGTAACCATTGTACAGCGCTATCAAGGTTTAAGTCGATAGTTGCAGGGTTGGTGTTTGGATTGTAAGTTCCGATTTTCTCTAAGAATCTACCATCTCTTTTCGCGCGAGCATCTGCTGCTACGATCCAGTAAAAAGGTTTCCCTTTTTTACCATGTCTTTGTAATCTGATTTTTACTGACATAATCTTTTTGATTAATTTGAGGTTCTCGACCTCGGTTATTTAAGGGTGCAAAGATATAAAGTTTTGGAATACAATTGGTTTTTTATGCTATTTTTTTATAACCTTAATGCTGCTCTCTGTATCGTGACCCGTTTTTATTTTTACAAAATACACTCCCGGATCACCATTTAGGGAAAAGGGAATACTTTCACTGTTGGTAAAATGCATTTCCTGCGTTTTTTGTGACAGCTGGTTGTATACTGTAATAGTGATTTCTTCCTGTAAGGTTTCAAAGCGGAGGGTAACGCTCTCGGTGGTTGGGTTAGGGTAAAAGCTGTACGGGTTTAATGGGTTGTCGCTAGTACTCAAATTCTCCGGTGCCAGTTTTACCAACCAGTAATCTATATCGCCATAACCGGGAACAGTAATGTTGTCGGAAATTGAGGAAGCAGTGTGGCCTCCTAAAACGATACTTTGCTCGGGAAGTGCAATTGTCTGAAAAAGGCCATCCTCTCCGCTGCCGCCAATGGATTTTTGCCACAATAAATTGCCGTTTTCGTTAAGGCGTATAATCCAGTCATCTGCAAAGCCTCCAAAATGAGCTTCCGTTTTATCTCCGGATATGGAAGATTGTGAGACGCCTGATATGACATAGCCTCCGTACTTCCGGCGTTGTTGAGTTTCAGTATCCAGTAGTCATCATCGAACCCAATGAGATTTTCTGTTTTTATGCCTGAAGCATTGGAATTGCTGTAACCGCCTAACATAAAGCCGCCTTCCAAAGTAGGAATTAAAGAATTGCCATAGTTCCATTGTGAGCCACCATAGCGAATCATCCAGTTAATGGCAGGGGCTTGAGAGTAGGAGTAACTGTAAACAAAAAACAGAAAAACTGGAATGATTTTCATAATTCACTTTTTTTGGCAGGGTTTTAAAATGCTAATTTATACTATTATTCTCATAGATAATTTAATGAATGTCACTGAAATTATTACGAATAGGTAAAAATGACTTTAGTAGCGTATTTGACTAATCATTTGAATAAAAACTTGCTAATAATTAATTAAAAACTATTTTTGTGGTAACAACTGATCTAACTTAAGATATGAAAACCATAAAAATGAAAAAAATAATCTCATTATTTGTTTTGACAGTAACCTTTGCTTCTTGCAGTGAAGATGTTACGTTTAACAGCCCGGCATTTCAGGCTACTAAAAACGGTGCGTTTTGGAAAGCAAATTCCACAGACACTTATTCAGATCCGACGGGAATTACAATAACCGGAATGGTAGGAACCGACATTGTAACATTGCATACGAGTTCAAATGCGCCGGGAACCTATATACTTGGAGTAAATGAAGTGAATAAAGCAACATATGAATCACTTGACGGTGAAGGGACTTTATATGAAACGGGTGCCGGAATAGGATCCGGAAAAATTACGATTGCGCCAGGAGGAACAATAACAGGAAAGTTCGAATTTATTGCCGAAGATGAAGAAGGTAATGAAGTGAATTTTACCAAAGGTGATTTTTACCAGGTTCCTTCGCGATACTAAGAAAAAATATTCTCAAAACGCCTAGAAAGAGACGTTTTTTTTGCTGTGATAAATTTTAATTTTAAAAGAAAAGTTTAACAATAGGTGTTTTATTGATTTAATATAGTACCTTTATAAAAATAATTTAATATATGAACATATTTGTAGGAAGTCTTCCGTTCTCAATTGACGAAGCAGATTTAAGAGAGTCTTTTGAGGCTTATGGTGCCGTAAATTCAGTAAAAATAATTACTGATAAATTTACAGGAAGAAGTAAAGGTTTTGGTTTTGTTGAAATGGAAAATGAAGCAGATGGCCTTAAAGCTATTGAAGAACTAAACGGTGCAACCGTTGGTGGTAGAACCATTGTGGTAAACAAATCCGAACCGAAACCGGAAGGAGAAAGAAGAAGTTTCAATAACAACCGTTCAGGCGGAGGTTATGGTAACAACCGTGGTGGTGGAAACTACGGTGGTGGAAACAGTCGTGGAGGAAGATACTAAATCTCTTTTATTGATAAAAATACAAGCCGTCTCATTTTGGGATGGCTTTTTTTTTGGAATTTATTTTATTTGAAGCGTCCTGATAACTATAGGGACGAGGTTAAAAGCAAGCGTCTTGTGTGTTTGTTAATAACTAAAATTGACATTCCGCTTCTTAAAACGTACTTTTGTTTTTGTCTAAAACAGACTTATAATCTTTCGCTTACAATCTAAATATCAGCCTGATGTATTTAATTTTCGATACCGAAACCACCGGATTACCACGAAGCTGGTCGGCCCCTATTACAGATACCGATAACTGGCCCCGATGTATTCAAATCGCGTGGCAGTTACACGACGAAATGGGAAATCTTATCGAACATCAGGATTATCTGGTAAAGCCGGAAGGGTTCAACATACCTTACGATGCCGAACGAATTCACGGTATTTCCACCGAATTGGCCATGGAACAAGGTATTTCTTTGTTGGAGGTTTTAGAAAAATTCAACATTGCCTTATCGAAAGCAAAATACATAGTTGGTCAGAACGTTGGTTTCGATGTGAACATCATGGGGTGTGAATTCCACCGTATGAATGTCGGCTCTGACATGGTAAAAATGCCGGTATTGGATACCTGTACCGAAACTACGGCAGAACTTTTAAAATTACCGGGAGGCCGGGGCGGAAAATTCAAATTGCCAACGCTTACCGAGTTGCATCAATACCTTTTCGGAGAACCGTTTGCAGAAGCCCACAACGCGACTGCCGACGTGGAAGCCACCACACGCTGTTTCCTGGAATTGATCAAACGTGAGGTTTTCAATAAAGAAGAACTCGACGTTACCGAAGACTATTACGACCGTTTCCGTGAGAACAATCCGCAGGAAATCAAGCTGATCGGTTTAAAACATATTAACCTGAAAGCGGCTTCCGATGAAATTCGTGCGAAACTAAAGCAGATTCAGAAGGAAGAAGTAGGGCAAGTCATTTCCGAAGAAGAAAAAAAAGATTTAGAGCACGCGTCTTTTGCGCATTTGCATAATCACACGCAGTTTTCGGTATTGCAGTCTACCATTTCCATCAATAATTTGGTTAATGCGGCCGTAAAAAATAAAATGCCTGCCGTCGCTATGACTGATGTGGGGAACATGATGGGAGCTTTTCACTTTGTGAGCGCCGTCCTTAATCACAACAAAGGAGCCGAAGCCAAAAATAAATCCGCAGAAGAAAATGGTGAACAGCCAACGGAAACCATCGTAAAGCCGATTGTAGGTTGTGCGTTTAACATCTGCGATGACCGCAAAGACAAGACCAAAAAGGATAACGGTTATCAGGTTGTTTTTCTTGCAAAGAATAAAAAAGGTTATCACAATCTGGCTAAAATGGCGTCCATCGCCTATACGGAAGGTTTTTATTATGTGCCCCGTATCGATCGTTCCGTAGTAGAAAAATATAAAGAAGATATAATTGTTTTGTCGGGGAACCTTTATGGGGAGATTCCGAGTAAAATTTTAAATATTGGTGAAAATCAGGCAGAAGAAGCATTGATTTGGTGGAAATCCCAATTCGAGGACGATTTCTACATCGAAGTGATGCGTCACAATCAGGAAGATGAAAACCGCGTGAACCAAACCCTGATTGCCTTCGCCAGAAAACACAATGTAAAACTGATTGCCACCAATAATACCTATTACGTCGCTAAAGAAGACGCCAACGCCCACGATATTTTGTTATGTGTGAAAGATGGTGAAAAGCAGGCGACTCCAATCGGCCGCGGTCGAGGGTATCGTTTTGGAATGCCAAATCAGGAATATTATTTCAAGTCGGAGGCCGAGATGAAAAAAATCTTTACCGACTTACCCGAAGCGATCATCAACATCCAGGAGATTATTGATAAAGTCGAAGCGTATTCGTTGTACCGCGACGTATTGCTTCCCAAATTCGATATTCCGGACGAATTTGTGGTAGAGGAAGATAAAGCGGATGGCGGTGTAAGAGGTGAAAATGCCTATTTACGCCATCTGACAATGGAAGGCGCTAAAAGAAGGTATGAGGAAATCACTCCCGATATTCAGGAACGATTGGATTTTGAGTTGTTGACCATTTCCAATTCGGGTTATCCGGGCTACTTTTTGATTGTACAGGATTTTATTGCCGAAGCACGGAAAATGGGAGTTTCGGTTGGTCCCGGCCGTGGTTCTGCTGCGGGTTCAGCGGTAGCCTATTGCTTGGGAATCACTAACATCGACCCAATTAAGTACGACTTGCTTTTTGAGCGTTTCCTTAATCCGGATCGTGTGTCCATGCCCGATATCGATATCGACTTTGACGACGAAGGCCGTGGATTGGTTATGGATTACGTAATCAATAAATACGGTTCGAATCAGGTGGCGCAGATTATCACTTATGGTAAGATGGCAACCAAATCGGCGATTCGTGATACGGCCCGTGTATTGGATTTACCCTTGTTTGAAGCCGATCGAATTGCGAAACTGATTCCGGGGATGATGCCATCCAAGTGGAATCTGGCGCGTTTTCTGGCTGAAGACGAAAGTGAAGTAAAAAAGGCGCTGAAATCTTCCGAAGAATTCGACCGCGTCAAAGAATTGATTGCCATTGCAGGCGAAGAAGATTTGGCCGGAGAAACCATCCAGCAGGCAAAAATGTTGGAAGGCTCCCTTCGAAATACGGGAATCCATGCCTGTGGGGTAATCATTACGCCGGATGACATTACCAATTTCGTACCGGTAACCACAGCCAAAGATTCCGATTTGTATGTAACCCAGTTCGACAACTCGGTAGCGGAAAGTGCCGGCTTGTTGAAAATGGACTTCCTGGGATTAAAAACCCTTACCTTAATTAAAGATACGGTCAAATTGGTGAAATACCGTACCGGAATTCAGCTTGATCCGGATACCTTCCCAATTGACGATCAAAAAACATATGAATTGTTCCAAAGAGGAGAAACGGTTGGGGTTTTCCAATATGAGTCCGCCGGGATGCAAAAATACATGAAGGACCTGAAGCCAACGGTTTTCGGGGATTTGATTGCGATGAATGCGTTGTATCGTCCGGGGCCTTTGGAATACATTCCTTCTTTCGTCCGCAGAAAAAACGGATTAGAAGATATTACCTATGATTTAGATGCTTGCGAAGAATATTTAGGGGAAACTTACGGGATTACAGTATATCAGGAGCAGGTAATGCTTTTGTCGCAGAAACTGGCAAATTTCTCCAAAGGTGACGCCGACGTCCTTCGTAAAGCGATGGGTAAGAAACAGAAAGATGTCTTGGATAAAATGAAATCCAAGTTTATCGATCAGGCAATGGCCAATGGGCACGATGAAAAAAAGCTGGATAAGATTTGGACGGACTGGGAGGCATTTGCGAGTTATGCGTTTAATAAATCCCACTCGACCTGTTACGCATGGATTGCCTATCAGACGGCTTATCTGAAAGCGCATTACCCTGCGGAATACATGGCGGCAGTGCTTTCCAATAACATGAACGATATTAAACAGGTTTCGTTCTTTATGGAGGAATGTAAACGTATGGGGCTGGACGTATTAGGTCCTGATGTGAATGAATCGTTCTATAAATTTACGGTAAACGAAAACTATGCGATTCGCTTCGGAATGGGGGCAATTAAAGGTGTAGGGGAAGGTGCCGTAAAAACTATAGTGGATACCCGAAAAGAAGGGAAATACAAATCCATATTCGATCTGGCCAAGCGTATCGATTTGCGTGCAGCCAATAAGAAAGCTTTTGAAAATTTAGCTTTAGCCGGTGGTTTCGATTGTTTTACCAATACACACCGTGCCCAATATTTCCATCACGATGGTGATAACATTACGTTTTTGGAAAAAGCGATGCGTTACGGTTCGAAAACACAGGAGAATGAAAACTCTTCCCAGGTAAGTTTGTTTGGAGATGCTTCCGAGGTGCAGATTCCGGAGCCAACCGTACCGCCTTGTGAAGAATGGTATACCATGGAAAAACTCGCCAAAGAGAAAGAAGTGGTGGGAATCTATATCTCCGGGCATCCGTTGGATGATTATAAATATGAAATGAAGTATTTCTGTCCGACCCGTTTGGAAGCGCTGAAAGATTTAAACTCGCTTGTTGGGAAAAATGTGGCTTTGGGAGGAATTGTAACCAATGTGCAACACCGAACCGCCAAGAACGGAAAAGGATGGGCGACATTTAATCTGGAAGGCTACGATGAAAGTTACGAGTTCCGGATTTTTGATGAGGAATATTTGAAATTCCGTCATTATCTGGGTCAGAATAATTTTGTGTACATAAAGGTTAATGTAAAGGAAGGCTGGGTAAATCGGGAAACCGGAAAAAAATCCGATCCGCGTTTGCAGTTTATAGAGGTGATGCAATTGCAGGATGTGTTGTCGAAATTTGCCAAAAAGCTGATTTTAATGTTCTCCATTAGCGAATTAGGGGAACAGCTCATCATGGAACTCAACGAATTGTTCAAAGCCAATGCCGGGGAAACTACGGTTACTTTTGAAGTGATGGAACTGGAGCGTGTTAAAACTATTGTTGAGGTTCCTGTAGTTAGTGAAATGAACGAATCCGATGAGGTTGGCGATGCAGACGAAAGTTTAGACGAAGTGGAAATAACCCTACCGGAAGAAAAGGAAGAAATTAAAGTGGTGACGAAACTTACTATGCCAAGCCGAAAACTCAAAATCGGGGTTTCGAATGAGATGTTAGGTGAGTTGGAACGTTTGCAGATTAACTTCAAGTTGAATTAAAAGCAGATGCCCTAGTCCCGATAGAGCCGGTAGCTTGGCATGGGGAGATTGCTCGGCAAGCTCGCAATGACAACTTGAGGCGAAAGCGGGAAATAGCTCCTGATAAAAAATATCAATTTAATCATAATTAAAACTGATTTTTAATAGGTTAACAATTCAAAATAATATTCTACTTTTGTCAGACAATTTAAAAAATGAAATTATGGCTTTAGCAATAACAGATGCAACTTTTGATGAAGTGGTATTGAAATCAGAAAAACCGGTATTAGTAGATTTTTGGGCAGCTTGGTGTGGACCATGTCGTATGGTAGCTCCAATCATTGATCAGATCAGTGAGGAATATGCCGGAAAAGCGGTAATCGGGAAAGTTGATGTTGATGCGAATCAGGAGTTTGCAGCAAAATATGGTGTTCGTAACATCCCAACGGTATTGGTTTTCCAAAACGGTGAAGTGGTAGGACGTCAGGTAGGAGTTGCTCCTAAAAACACATACACTGAAGCAATCGACGCATTATTATAATCGATCGCATCGAAAATAAAAAAGGCTAACATTTCGTTAGCCTTTTTTATTTTTATATATTTCTTAAATTGATGATTTCCTGTTCCGTCAGGAATCTCCAGTTGCCTCTTGGTAAGTTCTTTTTGGTCAGACCTGCAAAAACCACACGGTCTACTTTTATAACATCATATTTTAAATGTTCGAAAATGGAACGTACCACTTTTACATTGGAAGTCTTCATTTTTATCCCGATTTCACTCTTCGGCTGATCTTCGATATAAGATACTTCTTCCACAAAAACACGGTGATTGTCAATGGTCAATCCGCTGGCAATTCGCTCCAGATCTTCGTATTTCAGGTTTTTATCCAAAGACACCTGATACACTTTTGAAGAGCGTTGGTTTGGAATCGTAAATTTACGAACTATGTCAGTATCATTGGTGAACAACAATAAACCGGTAGTTGTTTTATCCATTCTTCCCACAGGTTGTAATTTAGCTCTTGTAGCCCCGCGAACCAAATCCAATACGTTGTTGGCATTCATGTCTTCGTCTTTGGAAGTGGTAAATCCTTTTGGTTTATTCAGTAAGATGTATTCTTTTTTCTCAGGAGTAATGATAGTTCCGTCAAAGTTTACAACATCATTCAGCTGTACTTTATAACCCATTTCCGTAATCACTTCCCCGTTAACTTTTACGTTTCCGGACTGGATGTAAATATCGGCATCACGACGCGAGCAAACCCCTGAATTGGCAATGTATTTGTTCAGACGGATTTCGTCCGGATTGGCAGGTTTTTTAGGTGCTTTAGGTTTTTTATCGAAAGCAGGTTTTGCTTTTGGGAAACCGGTTTTCGTGTCATTTTTCTTAAACGTAGCCTTAGCCGGGCCGTTTGATTTTTTCGAACCGGTGCTTGGTTTTTTCGACGTAGAACCTTTTTTATTATTT
>NZ_DATIDM010000152.1:0-23559 GCF_035456225.1 Flavobacterium sp.
CGGTTATTCTGATTTTTCTTCGCTGCATATAAATAATAAACCCCGAATTATTTCGGGGTTTATTATTACAACTTTCTTCTTCTCCATATCCAGAAGCATCAATTCTCTTTCTGTTTACTTTGCTACAGAAGAAAGACGCTACACTAAATCATAGCTTATTTTAGCTCAATTGTAACTCATGTTGTGACTCATTCCATTTAACATATCAAATGAAATGAGACTTCTGTTTTTTAAACATTCTCCCTACTATATGTTTTTGGTCCCTCCTAATCTATAAATTCAGACAAGAAAACATTTCAAATACGCATAAAAATATATAGTAAAATATTAATAATCAATGCTTTATGTGTTTTTCTTGATGAGAAAATCGTAACTTTATTGTAAGTAATTAACACATGAAGTCATGAAAAAATATTTACTTTTTTTAGCAATAATCTCATCGTTTATCTCTGGTTATTCCCAAAATTTTGAAAAATTTTTAGGTGGTTCACTAGAAGATAATTTTTATTCCGTTCAACAAACCACTGATGGAGGTTATATATGTACGGGCCAGTATTTTTCTAACGATGGGGATCTTAACAATATTGCGTGCAATACTAACGAAAGTGCAAAAACATGGATCGTTAAATTGAATCATGCAGGAAGTCTCCAATGGCAGCATTGTTTAAGTACACAAATGTTTTATCCCCAAATTCAAAAAACAAATGACGGAGGTTATATAGTAGCCGGAGGTGGCGGTGGTGGGCTCCCGGGAAATCATGGTGCCGGTGATTTTCATATAGTTAAACTGGATTACGTCGGAAACATCCAATGGCAGAAATTATTTGGGAGTTCTGAAGGCGAAGCAGTTTATTCGATACAACAAACCAAGGATGGAGGCTATATACTGGCAGGAGAGACTGAAGGCAACAATGGAGACGTGACTGGAAATCATGGTGCTTTGGATATATGGATTGTAAAACTCTCTGATTCAGGACACGTCGAATGGAAAAAATGTTTAGGAGGATCAGCCTATGAAAGAGCAAATTCCATAGAACAAACTACGGATGGAGGTTATATAATAGCGGGTGTGACTGACTCCAATGATGGTGATGTGAACGAAAATCATGGCGCTATCGATGCTTGGATTATAAAATTGAATAAGAAGGGGAATATTCAATGGCAGAAATGTTATGGAGGTTCCGCTTCTGATGAGGCCTATTCCATCCAGCAAATAAATGGAGGCTATATATTTTCAGGGGCTTCAGTATCAAATGATGGGGATGTGAACGGAAACCATGGAAATGGCGATATGTGGATTGTTAAATTAAACCAAAGAGGGCATATTCAGTGGCAAAAATGTTTAGGGTCTTCTCGGTGGGAAAATGCAGTTATCATAAGACAAACTGCTGATGCTGGCTATCTCGTTGCCGGCAATAGCTGGGATTATATTACTTATATGCCTTCCGATGTTTGGCTGGTAAAGTTGTCTAAATCAGGAATGGTACAATTTCAAGAAACCTACGGTACTCCAAATGGTGATGATTGGATGTATTCAATGGAGGTCACTACCGAGGGAGACTGTGTATTTGCCGGAAGATCGGATTCCATTGGGACTCACGGCCAAATTGATGGCTGGATAGTTAAAACAGGGCCATTAGGGGAACGACCAGCTACTACGCAATCCATTATTGAAAATAGCATTCCGGATAATTCCATCAGTATCTATCCCAACCCGGCAAGCAGTGAAATACGGATAAACATCACTGAAAATATACGGGATCTGCCTTACACTGTCTTTGATCAGTCGGGAAAGTCAGTTATGAAAGGAAAATTAAGCGATTTCAACGGCATTATAAAAATTGATAATCTGTCAAAAGGGATTTATATTTTGAGCATAGGCGACAAAATCAAAACAAACAGAAGATTTATAAAGGAATAATATGATTTAAAGGTAGTATTTCCACAAAAGCATGAAAGAATAAAAAAGGGTTGTTTTATTGAAACAACCCTTTTTTTATTTTTACAACTTTCTTCTTTTCTTTTCCGTATCCAGAAGCATCAATTCTCTTCCGGTTTGTCCCGCCACTGAAGTATTTTCTTCTGCTCTTCGAATCAAATACGGCATAACATCACGCACAGGTCCGAAAGGAAGATACTTTGCCACATTATACCCTTTTTCTGCTAAATTGTAGCTGATGTTATCACTCATTCCGTATAACTGACCAAACCATATACGGTTATCGTTTTTAGCAATGCCCTTCTGCTCCATCAATTCCATCAATTTGTAAGAACTCAATTCGTTATGAGTACCTGCAAAAACCGCCATAGTCTGGATGTTATCCATCATATAAGCAACACATTGATCATAATTATCGTCTGTTGCCTGTTTTGAAGCACAAATTGGGTTCTTGTATCCCTTCGCTTTCGCTTTATCAGCTTCTTTTTCCATATAAGCGCCACGTACTATTTTCATTCCGATGTGGAATCCTTCCGCTTTAGCTTGTACATGAAGTTTTTTCAGATAATCCAAACGATCCCAACGGTACATTTGCAAGGTGTTGAAAATCAACGTTTTCTCTTTATTGTACTTGCGCATCATATCGGTAACCAAATCATCAGCAGCATCCTGCATCCAACTTTCTTCCGCATCAATCAACAACATCACATCTTTTTCATAGGCTGTTTTACAGATCGTTTCAAAACGTGCTACTACATTGTCCCATTCTGCTTTTTCCGCTTCAGTCAATGCTTTCTTTTCGCCTACTTTTTCATATAAATCAATACGCCCTACCCCTGTTGGTTTAAAAACCGCAAACGGAATTGCATCTTTAGCTTTAGCAAACTCTATTGTTTTCAGGGTCATTTGCAAAGCGGCATCAAATTGTGCTTCTTCTTCTTTACCTTCCACGGAATAATCCAAAACCGACGAAACCTTTTTAGTGTACATTTTATCGACAACTTTCAAACAGTCGTTTTCACTGATTCCACCACAAAAATGATCAAAAACAGTCGCACGGATTAACCCTTCCACTGGAAGATGAAATTTTAAAGCAAAATTAGTCAATGAAGTCCCTATTTTTACCAAAGATGGATTTCCAATCATTTTAAAAAGAAAATGTGCTCTGGTTAATTCATTGTTGCTTTTTAGGGCAAAAGCAACCTCTGTATTGTTGAATATTTTTTCCATTGTAATTTAATAAATTTGGTTTACAAATATACGCAGGCTTTGATAATAATTGATAAAAAATACCTTATTTTGCCCCATTATTAACAACTCTTTAAAAAAATGCAGACAATAATTGCAAACGGATATTCAGTCTTTTTTAATGAATTCATTTACATTTACTTAAATTCAATTCTGGATAAAGACGTTTATTCCAAATTATTTATCGTTGTTGATAGTAAAACCAGTGAATATTGCCTGCCGAATTTCATCGCCAATTTAGCTACCGAAGTTCCAATTGAAATCGTCGAGTTTGAATCCGGTGAGCAATTCAAAAATATCGAAACCTGTTTTGAAATCTGGTCGGCTTTCACAGATCTCGGAGCAGATCGAAAAAGCATTGTAATAAATCTTGGCGGTGGCGTTGTAACCGATTTAGGAGGATTTGTGGCTTCCACATTTAAAAGAGGCATCGAATATATAAATGTACCCACTACCCTTTTGTCTATGGTTGATGCATCGATAGGTGGTAAAAACGGAGTCGATTTAGGAAGTCTCAAAAACCAAATCGGAACCATTACCAATCCGAATGCTGTTTTGATAGATACTAATTTCTTGACGACATTACCACAAAACGAAATGCGCTCCGGTCTGGCAGAAATGTTGAAGCACGGACTGATTCAGGACAAATCGTATTGGGATAAATTCAAAAACTTAAGTAATTTAACTACAGACGATTTAGACACTTTAATTTATGAATCAGTTCAAATAAAAAACAACGTTGTCAGTCAGGATCCTACTGAAAACGGAATCAGAAAAGCTTTAAATTTTGGTCATACTTTAGGTCACGCCATCGAAAGTTATCTGTTGGAAAATACAGAAAAAAACACTTTGCTCCACGGAGAAGCTATAGCTGTCGGAATGATACTGGAAAGTTATATTTCGATGGAAAAATCTTTGATTTCAAAAGAAGAATATGCCGAAATAAAAGCAGTTATCAGTGAGATTTTTGGTTTTGTTGAATTCTCGCAAAATGACATCGATGAAATTATAAAATTACTGATCCATGATAAGAAAAACGAGTTCGGAAAAGTGCAATTTGTCCTTTTAAACGGAATCGGTGATATAAAAATCAATGAATCGGCATCAAACGAACTGATTTTCAAGGCATTTGAAGATTACAAAGTGTAACTTTTTTTTATAAAAATCTTTTTTTAAACACTTTAATATTTTTTTACATTTGTGCCAATGAAAAAAACACAGAATACACAATTTCGTACAAATAGAAACAGCAGACAAAACCGGCTACTGTTACGATTACAGCGCATTGTGTTTTCCGTGAAAAGTATTCAGAATTTTGATGTTTTTGAGTTCGCCAATCCACTTCATGACGAACTTCAGATAATATATGCAAATATTAGAGTTTGAAAAGCAAGTTGTTTTAAATAAAAAATAGTAATTTTATAATCTAACAACTTATTATTCAAATGAATACAAAATACTTTGACTTAATCAATCAAACTTTCTATTTCCCTCAGGAAGAATTTACTTTAAATAAAGATAATCTGCAGTTTCATGGTATCGATTTGATGAAACTGGTAGAACAATACGGTACGCCTTTAAAATTCACTTATCTGCCAAAAATTTCCCAAAACATTAATAAAGCCAAAATGTGGTTTAGAAATGCAATGGAGAAACATAATTATGAGGCAAAATATTTTTACTGTTATTGCACCAAAAGTTCTCATTTTGAATTTATTTTAAATGAAGCTTTAAAAAACAATATTCACATTGAAACTTCTTCTGCATTTGACATTGATATTGTGGAACGATTGATGGAAGAAGGAAAAATAAACAAGAATACCTTTGTTGTCTGCAACGGTTTTAAACGTGATCAGTATGTTACAAACATAGCACGTTTAATCAATAACGGACACAGAAATACGATTCCCGTAATCGATAATTTTGAAGAATTAGATTTGTTACAGGAACAAATTGAAGGTAAATTCAAAATCGGAATTCGTATTGCTGCGGAAGAAGAACCAAAATTCGAATTCTATACCTCACGTTTGGGAATCGGATATAAAGACATTGTTCCTTTTTACCGTAAACAAATCCAGGACAATAAAAAAGTGGAACTTAAGATGCTTCACTTCTTTATCAATGCCGGTATCCGTGATACGGCGTATTATTGGAATGAGCTTTTAAAGTGTATGAAAGTTTACATCGCACTAAAAAAAGAATGCCCAAGCCTTGACAGTTTGAACATAGGTGGAGGATTCCCTATCAAGAGTTCATTAGCCTTCGATTACGATTACCAATATATGGTAGATGAAATTCTGAATCAGATTAAAATTGCCTGTGACGAAGCAGAAGTTCCTGTTCCGCACATTTTTACGGAATTCGGTTCTTTTACCGTTGGTGAATCAGGAGGCGCTTTATATCAGGTTTTATATCAGAAGAAACAAAATGACCGTGAAAACTGGAACATGATTGATTCTTCTTTCATCACTACTTTGCCAGACACTTGGGCAATCAACAAACGATTTGTAATGTTGGCCGTTAACCGCTGGAATGATACTTACGAGCGTGTCCTTTTAGGTGGATTAACCTGCGACGGCGATGACTATTACAACTCCGAACAGCACATGAACGCTGTTTATCTTCCCAAATACAATAAAGAAAAACCTTTATACATCGGTTTCTTCAATACTGGAGCTTACCAGGAAACCATTGGCGGATTTGGAGGTTTGAGCCATTGCATTTTACCACAGCCAAAACACATTCTTATCGATAAGGATAAAAACGGAATTTTTGCAACAGAAGTTTTTTCAGAGCAGCAAAAAGTAGAAGAAGTTTTAGAAATTTTAGGATACAACAAGAAAAAATAATTTCATAATAGAAACAAAATGAGTAAAGGACCAATCAGTCAGTTTATTGAAAAACATTATCTTCATTTTAATTCCGCAGCTCTTGTAGATGCTGCAAAAGGATATGAAGAGCATTTATTAGACAACGGGAAAATGATGATTACACTTGCAGGTGCGATGAGTACTGCCGAGCTTGGAAAGTCATTAGCCGAAATGATTCGTCAGGACAAAGTACATATCATTTCATGTACAGGTGCAAATCTTGAAGAAGATATTATGAACCTTGTTGCTCATAATTCTTATAAAAGAGTTCCTAACTATCGAGATTTGAGTCCGCAGGAAGAGTGGGATTTATTAGAGAACCACTACAACCGTGTAACCGATACTTGTATTCCTGAAGAAGAAGCTTTCCGTCGTTTACAATCGCATTTATTTGATATCTGGAACAATGCTGATTCAAAAGGAGAAAGATATTTTCCTCATGAATTCATGTACCAAATGATCAATTCTGGTGTATTGGAACAATATTATGAAATCGATCCGAAAGATTCATGGATGGTTGCTGCAGCCGAGAAAAACTTACCAATTGTAGTACCAGGATGGGAAGACAGTACAATGGGTAATATTTTCTCTTCATACTGTATTAAAGGAGAATTCAAAGCCACCACAATGAAAAGTGGAATTGAATACATGATGTGGTTAGCAGATTGGTATCCTAAAAACTGTGCTGGAAAAGGAATTGGTTTCTTCCAGATTGGTGGAGGTATTGCCGGTGACTTCCCTATTTGTGTGGTTCCGATGTTGTATCAGGATATGGAAATGCATGATGTTCCTTTCTGGAGTTATTTCTGCCAGATTTCTGATTCTACAACAAGTTACGGTTCTTATTCCGGAGCGGTTCCTAATGAAAAAATCACTTGGGGTAAATTAGACATAACTACACCTAAATTCATTGTGGAATCAGATGCAACTATCGTGGCACCGCTAATGTTTGCTTATGTTTTAGGTTGGTAATTTTTTGAAAAAAAAGGAATTTTTTATTTGAAAAATAGAATTTAGGTTATTACATTTGACCAGTTACAAAGATTAAAACACGACGAATGAAAAGAGTAATTGTAGATTACGCCAAGCTAACGAATGAGATCTTAACCCTTTTGGTTGAGAAATTTCCTGACGGATATGATGATTCTGATATTGTCCGTTTCAAAAACGCTAAAAATGAGACTATTGAAGCTGTAGAAGTCCGCACAGAAGACACAATCTACCTTGTAAAAGTAAGTATGAAATTAGCTGACAGAATCGAAAACTATGATGATGAAGACGACGATATTGACGGAGGAGAAGATTCATTAGATGCATTGAAAGAATTGGATATCGAAGATAATGCCGATAATGATGATGAAGAAGAGGATCAGAAAGACGAGCCTACTGATGAAGAGGAAGACAGCGATGAAGACTAAATAAAAAAAGGAACTCAATTTGAGTTCCTTTTTTATTATAAATATCTTTCTTTAAAAACAGCAACATGATGGTTTTGGTGACCGATTATAACAAACCCAGCCGCCCTGACCGACATTACATTATTAGAAGCAATCCCTTTTTTAAGCAAATCTTCTTCCGTAAAACTTTTAAAAAGCATAATTGTTGCATGACGTACAGCTGCAAGTTCTGTAAGCAGTTCTTTTAAATGACGCTTGTTTGCTGTTGGATTAACCACATCCGCAAATTTATTTTCGTCAAAACCTGGTAATGGAGTTTCATCACTTCTCGAAAAACGCAATGCCCGATAAGCAAAGACACGTTCTGAATCAATTATGTGCTGAAGAATCTCTTTAATTGTCCATTTTCCTTCCGCATAACGATAATCAAATTTATCCATTGGAATATCCTGAACAAAGTGAATTGTCTTGTGCAGACTGATTTCCAATTCATCCAATAAATCAGTATCCTGTTCAACCTTATCAATATATGGTTTGTAATGAGGCGAGAATTCATCCGGTGTAAGTTGTTTTGGACTCATATATCAGAATTAAATTAGTAATAAATTTAAATAAAAAACCCGAAGCACTAACTTCGGGTTTTATTTTTTCGATGATTAAAGATCTTTAAAGATGGTATGCATCAAACGTTTTTTATCATTAATGCTTTCTTCAAGAGAAATCATTGTTTCTGTTCTGTATACACCATCAATATCATCAATCATGTAGATTACTTCTTTAGCATGTTTAGTGTCACGTGCTCTGATTTTACAGAAAATATTAAATTTTCCTGTAGTAACGTGAGCTACAGTAACAAACGGAATTTCATTGATTCTCTCCAATACAAATTTAGTTTGTGATGTATTATGAAGAAAAACACCCACATAAGCAATAAAAGAGTAACCAAGCTTTTCATAGTCCAATGTTAAAGAAGAACCCTGAATAATTCCGGCATCCTCCATTTTTTTTACACGAACGTGAACTGTACCAGCAGAAATCAACAATTTTTTTGCGATATCTGTAAAAGGAACTCTCGTATTATCAATTAACATATCCAATATCTGATGATCTACTTCATCTAAACGAAACTTGCTCATAATAAGATTTATCTATTTGTTTTAAAAAGTCAAAATTAAGAATAAAAAATTAATTTTTTATCAATAAAACTTTTATTTTTTTATTTTTTTAGCAATCCATTAACAATTTTACTATGCGTGCCTATTAAAAAATCAGCATCAGAATCAATTACCGGTGAAATACCTTCCTGATTTTCAAACAATTGATTTTGGAAATCATAAGTATAATGACCGAAATTACCTTCTAAACCTTCTATTTGTCGGATTGTTGCTTTAAAAACAACCTTATTATCTAATAGGATTTCGTTGTAATGGGCTGCAAAAGTAATGCTTTTTTCAAAATTATCAAGTACTATTTTGACATTTTTATAAATAAAGTCATAAAAAATAGGTTTATTTTGAGGAATATTAAAATATTCGATTGTTTTGTTGACAAGAATTCGGTTTTCTGAAATAGCCTGTAAAGCCGATAAATACGATATGAAAATCATTTTTCGTGTAGTTTCCCGCTGATAATCATCCTGAAAATGACCGGCTTCAAACAGAATAGTCGGTACTCCTAACGATTGGAACATATCCCCTATACAATTAATATTAAAGGAATCATCAAAACGTCCTACTTGATTTGGTATGTGTTTTTGCAGCTCGGCATCCATTTCAGCAATGACATTTATTGCCTTCTGTCTCACTTCATTAACCTCACGCTGCTCATTGTAAGATGGCGATAAAAAGGAAACTGTTGCCGGATTAGCAGTATCCCCAGCTGCAAATATGGTACGCTGATCATGTAGGTTAAAGCAAAAATCCGGTTGAAAATCCTCAAAAAGCTTTCGAAGTAACTGACTTTCCGGTTGTGATAAGTCTTTAGAATCACGATTCAGATCCACTTCATTGGCGTTTATTCGTGTATAAGCTTCCGCACCGTCCGGATTTAATATCGGAATACATAAAAAAGTAAACGTTTTTTTCAAATCGGAAGCTAAATCCGAATCAGAATTAAGTACGTTAAAAAAATCAAACAGTGCTTTAGTGGTAGTTGATTCGTTTCCGTGCATTTGTGACCACATGTGAACTTTAGTTTTTCCTCTTCCGACTTTAATAGTATAAATCGGTTTTTCCTTTACCGATTTTCCTGCAACAGAAACTTCGAAATCAGTATTTAAGTTTTGTAATAAAGGTTCAATATGCTTGTTGGTAATATACCTTCCGAAGAGTTTTTCCTCTTTATGTTTGTCGAATATAATTGTAAAATCCATGGCTTATTTTTCTATTTACAAAAGTAAACATCTTATTTTTTACATTTGTAAACATATGGGAATCGAATTAAATTTACATTTCTAAACATGAACTATATCCCTATTACAATCATAAACCTCCTTCGGCTTGTAAAAAATTACAACTGTTAATTGCGTGCTATTTGTATTTAAAAATCAATTAGTTATAATCAATTAAATAAAGTTTAAAATTAACTAATTACAGTTATTTACAATTGTAATATTGATAAATAGAACCGAAATGTTTACATTTGTAATTAAGTAATCCATTAAATACAATTTACAATGGTAAACGTTGACGATTTTGTAAAAAGACTCGAAACAGTACTGGAATATTACAGTTTATCAGCTTCATCATTCGCTGATAAAATTGGTGTGCAGCGGTCCAGTTTGTCTCACCTACTCTCTGGCAGAAACAAACCAAGCTTGGATTTTATACTGAAAATAATTCAGGTTTTTCCCGAAGTCGATTTATATTGGATTCTGAACGGAAAAGGAAATTTTCCTAAAAATGATTTTGAGGAGAATACTATCAGAGTTGAAAATCCATCACCTCCATCTACCCTATTTTCTGAAATCGGATCTGAACAAACAAAAAGCGAAATACAAACTGATTTATTTTCGACTGAACCAAGTATCGAAAAAAATCGCGTATTTGAAAATCAAAATAATTTTTTTTCAAATACGCGAAATTTGGAAGAGGCTCAAAACAGCCAGGAAATTGATCGAATTGTTGTCTTTTATAAAAATGGAACGTTCAAAAGCTATTCACCTGAATAATTATTTTTCAGGAACAAAACTATTTTCGGGAACTTTACCCATTACTCCTTTATAATTATGCTGCAGAATTTTGAAATCAGCTTCCTTGTTTCCGGTTGGCAGGAAAGGTTCTGAAATTCGCACTTCTTTCTTACCCCAGTCAAAAGCTACCGGTAAAATAGGAACATTTGCTTTTAGCGCTATATAATAAAAACCGGTTTTCCATTCGGTCACTTTTTTTCTAGTTCCTTCCGGAGCTATCGCTAATCTGAAGACTTCATTATTTTCAAACATTTTTGCAATGGCCTCTACCTTGTTTTCATTTTTCTGACGGTCCAGCGGTGCACCTCCCATCCATCGAAAATAAGCCCCGAAAGGAAATGCAAATAATTCTTTTTTCGCAACAAAATTAATATCCATATTCAAAATTCCTCTTGTAAAAAGTCCGAGATAAAAGTCATGCCAACTTGTATGCGGAACTACGATTAGTACACATTTTTTTACTTCGGGGGGAATGGTGCCTACAATTTTCCAACCCATCAGTCTGAAGAATATAAACTTGTAAAGAATTTGCTTCATTAGAAATAATTTGGTCCAAAAATAGCATTATATTTACGAATAGAAATGCGAAGTGCGATGATTAAAAAGATTTTAAGTTATTTTGTTCCTATAAATATATACCAAAAAAAGTCCGAAATAAACAAAACGTTAGAAGTAACCTGGACAAACGGTGAACTGGTACTCGATTCCAAAAACACCAATTATTCTTATGGCAGTTTGCAGCGTATTCTCAGAAAAGGGCTGCAATATATAGGTTTTGAACGCATCCGAAAATTTGAAAATGTATTGGTTTTGGGGGTTGCCGGCGGTAGCGTTGTTAAAACCCTGGTTGATGAAATCAAGTTCAAGGGAAGTATTACCGGTGTTGAACTCGATCCTACCGTAATCGAAATCGCTAATACCTTTTTTGGTCTGAATCAGATTCCGAACCTTAAAATCATCAATGAAGATGCATTTGAATTTGTACTGAAATCCAAAGATAAATACGATTTGATTATCATTGATATCTTTCAGGATACAAAAATGCCTAACTTTTTGTTTGAAAATTTCTTTATTGAAAAAATCAACGCATTACTGAATGTTAATGGTTTTATTCTGTTCAATACCATGACATTAAACGAAGATGACAAGAATCGGAATATGGCTTACCGTTCAAAATTCAGCGTTGATTATTCGGTTAGGATGTATCCAAAAGTGGAAGATCACAACGAATTGTTTACGATCAAAAGATTGAAATAACCTCTATTTTCGATTAAACCAGTTTTCTCGCTTTTTCTAAATCTTCCAAAGTATCAATGCCGATACTTCCATGTTCGGTTTCCACCATTCGGATTCGCTTTCCATATTCTAAATAACGAAGCTGCTCCAGTTTTTCAGAAGCTTCCAACGATAACATCGGTAAACGGTAAAAATCCATCAGCGCTTCTTTTCTAAACGCATAAATCCCAATGTGTTTCATATAACGAACGCTCACATTCTCTTCTCTGGGATACGGAATTACCGAACGCGAAAAATACAACGCAAACCCTTGTTGATCAACGATTACCTTTACGTTATTAGGATTTTCAATATCGGATTTCTCTTTGATTTCGAACATCAGGGAAGCCAAATCGACTTTCTTATCCGTATCATTTCTGAAGATTTCAATAACCTGTTCCAAAGGTTTTTTGTTGATGAAAGGCTCATCTCCCTGAACATTGATTACCACATCAACATCCATATTTTCAACCGCTTCCGCAATTCGGTCACTGCCGCTTTCATGTTCTTTGATACTCATTATGGCTTTTCCGCCATGGTTCACGATTTCACTGTAAATCAGATCAGAATCGGTTACCACAAATACGTCGTCAAATAGTTTGGTTTCCACCGCCGCTTCATAGGTTCTTAAAATCACTGTTTTACCTCCTAAATCCTGCATAAGTTTGGCAGGAAAACGTGTGGAAGCATATCGGGCGGGGATTACGGCTATTATTTTCATTTTTGTTAAGTGGCTAAGGTTTAAAGTTGCAAAGTGACTAAGGTAAAAAGTTTTTGGTAAGTTGCCAAGTGGCTTTTGTAGTGAAATTCAAATCTGATTCAAAACCCTTATCGGTCGGGTATTATACTTGTTTATTTATCCAAATATTGTTCATTGTCTGTAGTATCAACAACAAACGTTTTAGCCCACATATCACCAAGACGCTGATGTTTGTCCGAATTTTTTATTGCAATAATAGCTGGTATTCCATAAAAAAAAATGTCAATTGGGTCCAGTAAGTGTCTTTTTAATGCGTCTGTAAAATCAATTTTTCTTCGATTCAATGTCAGCACTTTTAAATCAAAAAACTGATGTCCGATTGTTCCGCCATAAGATGATTCAACAATCACAAAGTAAACAAACCAAATAATAGGAACAGGTAAAGCCAATAGTCCGCTTACAGCTTGGTTACCCTCTTCCGTTTCATGTCCAAATAACAATATGTAAGTATAAAAGACAAGAAAAAAAATTCCGTAATCAAAAATAGTTGCAAAAATTCTTTTCTTAAAATTTGTTTTGAATTTAAACGTTGGATTTTCTTTTGTCATTTCAGTTGTTATGATTTGGAATTACTATACATTTTATAACTTGTCACTAACTTTTTCTCCTTTCTCCCTTCTTTCTTCTATTCTCTAACTTTCAAAACACTCATCCTTAAACCCAATCAGATACAATTTATCTTTCGCACGGGTTACCGCGGTATACAACCATCGGATATAATCCCTATCGATACCATCTGGCAAATAAGGTTGTTCAATAAATACGGTATTCCACTGACCTCCCTGCGATTTATGACAAGTTATGGCGTAAGAAAATTTAACCTGAAGCGCATTAAAATATTCGTTGTTTTTGATTTTTTGCAACATTCTGTATTTGCTGGTCTCATCGGCATAATCCATCATCACTTCCTGGTACAACCTATTGGATTCTTCATATGTCAACGAGGGAGATTCACTGGTCAAAGTATCCAAAATCAAAACTGTTTCCAGCGGAATCTGGTCAGGATAATCAACCATTCTGATTTTTACTTTGGCAAACCTAAACCCGTATAATTCTACAATTCTAAAGATTTCAAGTACTTCAATGATATCGCCGTTCGCAATAAAATCAACCGTTTCGTTATCCTTCAGCCAGAAATAATTGTTTTTGACAACCATCAAAAAATCACCTGCCGAAAGTTCACTTTCCTTATCCAGAATCTTCAGCCGGATTTGCTGATTGTATTGGTTAGCACGTTTGTTGGAGCGTACTATAAAACAAGTGTCTTCAATGCTGTAATTCGAATACGCACTATGAATAGCATCCTGAATATCATAGCCGTCTTCCAATCGGATAATGTCTTTAAATCCGCGCAACTGGAACTGAAATGTATCAATAAAATGAGATTTCAGTACTTCACGTAATTCGGTCGCATTGAACAATATGCCCGATTTTTCAGCCTGACGCATAACTTCATCCAATTCAATATGAGGTACTTCCATGTTGTAATTCATGGCCAGTTTATTGATGTCCAAAGCCGGACTTACATCCATCCCCACCGGAGGCAACTGAGCTGTATCCCCAACCAAAACCATCTTACAATTGTGACCCGAATAAATATACATAATCAAATCGTCCAATAACGAACCGTTTTCGTACATACTTGATTCTGTGGGTGAATCCGAAATCATTGAGGCCTCATCGACAATGAAAATGGTATTCTTAAATTTATTGGGCTGCATGGTGAAGGTCACTCCGCCTCCACTCTTTTTTGGAAAATATATGCGTTTGTGAATCGTATGTGCCGGCTTATCGGAATAATTCGCGATCACTTTTGCCGCACGACCGGTCGGTGCCAGTAAAACGTACTTTTTATTGATTTCTATCAGTTGGTTTACAATCGTGGAAATCACAGTTGTCTTTCCTGTACCGGCATATCCTCTCAAAACAAAAATCTCGTCCTGATTTTCATTGGTCGCGAAATCCGCTATCTGCTGAAAAAAAATATCCTGTTTCGATGTGGTCTGAAAAGGAAAATTTTGTTTGAGTAAGGAATAAAACTTGGCTGAAATCATCTGTTTCTTTGAATTTTTGGAGCAAAACTTTTGGCATGAATTAATCCATTTTCCTGCTTTCCGCTATATCTTTTTGTTCCGTAAAAACGAAATAAAAAGGATGCCGCTACAAATGCTTTGCATTCACCGAACCCCAAATAGATATTATCCAAGTGAGGTAATCAGGGCTGAAGAAAAACTTTTGGCTTCTTTTTAGCGTCGATACCTGACAGGTTTAAAAAACCTGTCAGGTATATCAGGGCGTAATAACTCACAAAAGCTGCAACGAGCCAAAGATAACAATGAATTTAAACACAATCTTGGTTTCGGCATGAAAAAAAATGTAAATTTGCCCTAATCGGATTAATCGTATGACTACAGCTACAATTGCTTCCAAAAATTATAAAAAACTATCACTTCAGATTGCCTTAAACGGGCTGTCTTTTTGTGTTTTCGATACTTTGAATGGAAATGTACTCGACATACAGGAAGTGAAATTCAATTATACGCAATCACTGGAAGACCAGTTATGGCGTGCTTTTGTGGATTTTTCTAAACTAACCAAACCTTACGATGAAATTGTAGTTTTACATGACAACAGTTTCAGTACGTTTGTTCCAAAACCTCTTTTTGAAGAAGATTCCCTGGGGAGTTACTTACAGTATAATACCAAGGTTTTTGAATCCGATTTCTTTGCTTACGACGAAATGAATACCTATGATATGAACAATGTTCATGTTCCGTTCGTAAATGTAAACAACTTCCTGATTGATCAGTTTGGCTCGTTTGACTATAAAAATGTCAACACAGTTTTGGTTTCCAGATTATTAGAGTTATCCAAAAACAAGGTAGAAAAACAAGTTTATATTCATTTGCAGGAAACTCATTTTGAAATTGTTATAGCGCATAATCTAAAGTTATTATTATACAATTCATTCGATTACAAAACTCCGGAAGACTTTGTGTATTACCTGCTTTTCACTTTAGAGCAATTACAACTTAATCCTGAAACTGTTTCGGTATTTTTATTGGGTAAAATTTCGGAAGACAATCCGTGTTTTGAAATTGCTTACCGTTATATCCGCAACATTTCATTGTTGGATGTTTCGACTTTAGCATACAATTATTCGATTTCCCAACAAGAAGCACTACAACATTATATCCTACTGAATTCATGAGAATAATTTCCGGAAAATATAAAGGAAGACGCATCAGTCCGCCAAAAAACCTGCCTGTTCGTCCGACTACGGATATGTCGAAAGAAGCTTTGTTCAATATTCTGAACAACTATTTCAATTTCAGCGAATTAAAAGTATTGGATTTGTTTGCCGGAACCGGGAACATCAGTTATGAATTTGCTTCCCGCGGTTGTGAACCCATCACAAGTGTTGACGGCGACATGGGATGTGTCAGCTTTATCAAGAAAACAGCACAGGAATTCGACTTTGACATTACAGCAATTAAAAGCGACGTGTTTAAATTTCTGGAAAAAAGCAAAGCCAGTTACGACATCATTTTTGCCGATCCACCTTACGGAATGGAACAAAAAGAATTTGAAAAAATCATTGAATTGGTTTTTGAAAACGAACTTTTGGAAGAAGACGGCATGATGATCGTAGAACATTCAAAACATACGAAACTGGATCATCTGGAAAACCATTCTTTCAACCGAAATTATGGTGGTTCCGTGTTTTCATTTTTCGAATATGAACACAACGAAGATGAAGAAGAAATCGATGAAGATGGTGATGATGATGAATTTGATAGTTAGAGCTGGGAGTTGAAAGTGAGAAGGGTGCAATTTTAAAGACTTTCAATTTTCAATCCAAAAATCTAAATTTCTAAAAATCCAATTAATCTAAAAAAAAAGCAGACCTATAAGCCGGATTCTGTATTCCGATAAATCGAAACCCTTATCATTTATCTAAATCTCTTGTTACCAAGAGACTCAAGCTGCCTACCCTTCAGCATCGAACGAGCCGCTCTTATTCTGGCGAACCAAAAACTGCTGATATACTTGGCATTTCACCGCATAGAGTTTACCTGATTTCACTACAGCATTACCTGTACATCCTTTCTGTTGCACTTGTCCTCATCTCTCGACGGACGGGCGTTACCCGCTATGCTGCTCTTTGGTGTCCGGACTTTCCTCCCTCCGCTATAACGGACGACGATAAGGCGGTCTGCGTTGCAAACTTACGACAAATATTTGTCTGATATCAAATTTTACAAAAACACTTTAACATTAATTTCTGAAAGAATAGCTTATAAAAATCGTAAATTTAGTACTCATTAAATAAATGCTAATTATTACAATTATCATGGCTCATACTTATAATTATGCCAGTGCATCAAAGGCTTTGCAGGAACTTAAAGAATTAGGTTTTGTGATTGATTACAATATAAACGACAGTGAATTTAAAACCAATCCCCATGATTTTGAAATTGTTCACATTTACAGGTACGAAGGCGATTCCAATCCTGATGACGAAGCAACAGTGTATGGCATAAGATCAAAATCATCAGAGAATAAAAAAGGGGTTTTTGTATCGGGTTTTGCAGCCAATTCCGAATGTGATTCCGCTCGCTATTTAATCGGGTTGTCAATCAAATCAAAAAAAGGACTATAAATAAAAAATTGTTCTTATTAGTTTTCAATTTATCATCATTACATTCAGAATTATTTCTCATCATATAAATTAAACACCTTAACCATGGCTCACCAATATCAATATGCAACTGTTTCCGAAGCTTTAAACGAATTGCATGAAAACGGCTTCACTTACGATTTCAACATCCATGGAGATGATATTGTAAAACATCCTGAAAATTATCAGATTGTCCACGTATACCGATATGAAGGCGACTCCGATCCCGATGACGAAGCAACAGTTTACGGAATAAAATCCTTGAAAAACGGTAAAAAAGGTGTTTTTGTGGCTGGATTTTCTGCTAATTCAGACAATGATGCAGCTAGAGTCCTTCTGGAATTGACAATAAAAAGACGAAGCTGATTTTGTGAATAACTTTTCTCCAAATAATCGAATTGTAGGATTTAAAAAGCAACAAAAATTTTATATTTGTGTCCAATTACAATTCTATGGAACAATTCATCGTATCAGCCCGTAAATACAGACCCCAGACGTTTAAGGACGTGGTTGGGCAACAGGCTATTACGAATACTTTGCTTAATGCCATAGAAAATAATCACCTGGCACAGGCATTGCTTTTCACAGGGCCTCGTGGGGTTGGGAAAACGACTTGCGCGCGTATTCTTGCCCGTAAAATCAATCAGGAAGGTTATGATGATCCGTATGAAGACTTTACCTTCAACGTATTTGAATTGGATGCCGCTTCCAACAACTCGGTCGATGACATCCGTAATCTAATTGACCAGGTTCGTATCCCACCACAAACCGGAAAATACAAAGTATATATCATTGACGAGGTTCACATGTTGTCAACGTCCGCTTTTAATGCGTTTCTTAAAACTTTGGAAGAACCGCCGCGTCATGCCATATTTATATTAGCTACAACCGAAAAACACAAAATCATTCCAACGATTTTGTCCCGTTGCCAGATATTTGATTTCAAACGAATTACCGTTAAAGATGCTAAAGAACATTTGGCGGAAGTAGCGGCAAGTCAGAATATTACTTTTGAAGACGATGCGTTACACATTATTGCCCAAAAGGCTGATGGTGCTATGCGTGATGCTTTATCGATATTTGACCGTGTGGTTTCTTTCTGCGGAAGCAATCTTACGCGTGTAGCCGTTACAGAAAATCTAAACGTACTTGATTTCGAATACTATATAAAGGTAACCGATTTAATTCTGGAGAATAAAATACCGGAATTATTATTGGCTTATAATGATATTTTAGCAAAAGGTTTTGACGGACATCATTTTGTAGCCGGTTTGGCCTCTCATTTCAGGGATTTATGGGTTTGTAAAAATCCGGCGACTTTGGTTTTATTGGAAGCCGGCGAACACGCCCAAAATTTATACCGTGAACAGTCGCAAAAAACATCACAGGAGTTTCTTTTACAGGGAATTGAATTGGCTAATGAGTGTGATTTAAAATACAAAGTATCGCAAAATCAACGTCTTTTGGTTGAACTTTGCCTTATGCAGCTTGCCTCTATCACTTTTGATGGAGAAAAAAAAAAAGCTGAGTCCTTTATAATTCCGCCTACTTATTACAGAAATTCCGCTTACTCTATTACCGAAGTTACTCCTAAAGGTGACATTCCAAAAAATGGCACACAAATTCCAAATCCGGAATTAAATAAAGTAACCGAAAAATTACCGGAAGAAATTTCAAATACTGCTCCGGCAATTGAAACGATTAAACCTGTTGTTCCTGAAATTAAACCGACAATCGCTTCAGAGCCTATGAACGGCACTAAAGTTTCCGCTTTATCATTAGCCAGTATAAGAGCTAAACGTGAATTGGAAGCTTCGCAAAAAGCCAATGTAAAACACTATGATGAACTGCCCAAGGAGTCTTTCACAGAAACAGAAATGCTTCTGCAATGGACCAATTTTGCTCAAAAACTGAGTGATAAAGGCCAAAAAATCATGGCGACTTACATGCTCATCAATGATCCTACATTAGACGGTTTCACGATTAAACTCGAATTGCCTAATGAAGGTTCGAAAGTAGATTTTGATGCCAATAAAAATGAGCTGTTAGGTTACTTGCGTGGTAAACTTCACAACCACGATATTGTAATTGATGTGCATGTAAACGAAGTTACGGAAACAAAATATGCTTTCACTCCGCTTGAAAAATTCGAAAAACTAAAGTCTATCAATCCGGCAATGGAGTTGTTGCGCAGGACTTTTGATTTAGATGTTTAAAGTTAAGGTTTTAAGGTGCTAAGGTATTGAGGTGTTGAAAGGCTAATGCTTTGAAAATTAATTCAGATATCTTTTTCGAAAAAAATAGTGATTGTCATTTTGTTTTATTTCAATTAATAAAGTGTTTTATTCAAAAATTTATTCCAACCGGTCAGTTTTTTGAATAAATCGGTCTGACCAAAATTAATGTCTTTAGAAATCAGGAAGTCACTCAAAACATCAAAATCGCATTTCAATGAATCCAGATTAATTAATACTTCTTTTGTATTTGATTTTAGTCTAACCACGGCTGTTTTAGTGTACAACCACTTAAAATTTTCATTTTTAAATTTATTGGATACGTACAGCTTTAGAACTTTCTGATTAGTTACAAACTTCAATTCCGTTTTCTCTATTTGATCCCAGGGAATTTCCTTTTTTAGAATCCTGTTGTCTAGAATTCCGGTTTCACTTAAAACAAGCTGTGGATGTTTATTTAGTAAGCCTTTCAATGCTACAAACAAAGTTGCCAAACCCAAAATAATTTCCAGAATCCCCATCATTTGAACAGCAAAAATGTCAGATTTCAAACAATAGCGTCCTATCATCAATATTAAAATTGACATCACTGACAATTTAATCATTTTAGGGAAAGAAAAATACAGTTTTAGAGTGGTCATTTTTATTTTAGATATTCTTTTGTTGTTATTTTCTTGCTTGATTTTCTTGACGAAAAAATAATATATCTGCTTTTTACAAAACTTTTGTGCTTTAGCTACTCAAAACCTGCCTATATCCTCCCATTATACATGGCTTTCACAACACCATCGGAAAGTCCGATTTTCGGTACGTAAATATTTCTGGCTCCACTCCATTTCATTGCTTTTAAATAAATTCGAAGAGCGTGAATGATAACGTCGGCGCGGTCGGTGTTCAATCCTAATTCGGCAATGCGTTCTTCGTAGCTTAAAGCATTCAGCTTTTGGTATTCGGCATTGAGGTAAATGTAGGAAAGCGGTTTGTCCTGTGCTTTACCGGATAATTTGAAAATCTTATTAATATTTCCGCCGGAACCAATAAGCGTAATATCGTCATAAGCTTCCGTTTTGGCTTTAATCCATTTTTCAATTTCCAGCCAAACAACATCGTTTACCATATTGTTTAACAAACGTACGGTTCCGTTCTTAAAGGATTTTGAAGCGACCATTTTTCCTTCGGAGAATAATGAAAATTCAGTACTGCCACCTCCAACATCAACGTATAAATAAGTCTGATCTGTTTTTATAAAGTGATGTAAATCGGAAGAAGCGATAATAGCCGCTTCTTTTTTTCCATCGATAATTTCAATTTTTATATCGGCTTTTTTCTTAATGATTTCAGTAACTTCTTTTCCGTTATATGCCTCACGCATAGCGGAAGTAGCACATGCCATGTAACGTTCTACTTTATACACTTTCATCAATAATTTGAACGCTTTCATGGCATCAATCATACGATCGATATTTTCATCTGTAATTTCACCTACTGTAAAAGCATCCTGTCCCAAACGAATCGGTACACGAATAAGGGCACTTTTATTAAACTGTGTTTCTTTTCCGGCTTGTTCTACGATATTCATTATAAGCAATCGCATGGCGTTGGAACCAATATCGATAGCTGCATATTTTTTAATTGAAATCATCTTTGTTAATTCAGTAGTTCTATATTCAGAAATTATAAGTTGGTAAAGTAATTATATGTTTTCAGTCACAACTTCTAATTTATCGCAATAGTACTTATACATTTCCTGTTGTGCACGGAACATTTTTTGATCTGGTTGTTTTCTGTACTTATTATCTAATTTTTCAGAATGCAAACGGGCTTTAACGTTGGCCTTCCATCCTATTTCAAATGTATCCAATAATTCATCTTTAACTTCTTTGTCGTAAATCGGACAGGTAACTTCTACTCTGGCATCGAGATTTCTGGTCATAAAATCGGCAGAAGAAATATAAACCTGCGGATTTCCATCATTTCCGAAAATATACAAACGCGAATGTTCTAAATAGTTATCTACAATACTGATTGCTTCAATATTTTCACTCATACCCGGAACGCCCGGAATCAAAGAACAAATTCCTCTTATAATCAATTGAACTTTTACTCCTGCCCTGCTGGCTTCATATAATTTATCAATCATTTTCAGATCAGATAAACTATTCATTTTCAATTTAATGTAAGCTTCTCTGCCGGCTAATGCATTCAGAATTTCAAGATCAATCAGTTTATAGAATTTGGAACGCGTATAGTGAGGTGAAACCAATAAATGTTTGTAACGGTACACACGATAATTCACATCGAAAAATTCGAAAATTTTTGAAATGTCACGCATTATCTGCACATGGCTTGTCAACAAAGTAACATCTGTGTAGACCTTTGCTGTGCTTTCATTGAAGTTTCCAGTTGAAATTAATCCGTAACGTTTGATTTTACCTTCTTCCATTCGTTCGATGACACAAATCTTACTGTGAACTTTCAAGCCTTTTACTCCGAAAATCAATTCGATTCCTTCCGTCTGCATCATTTCTGCATAGGAAATATTACTGGCTTCGTCAAAACGGGCCTGCAATTCAATTTGAACCACAACTTTTTTTCCATTTTTCGCAGCATTGATAAGTGAACTGATTATCTGTGAATTCTTTGCTAAACGATAAAGGGTTATTTTAATTGAAACCACTTTCGGATCTAAAGCTGCTTCCCGAAGAAACTTAATCACATACGAAAAAGACTGATAAGGTGCATTAATCAGGTAGTCTTTATGTTTAATTTTCTCAAGAATACTTCCTTCCAGATTTAACCCAACCACGGGCAATGGAGGATTCGGCTTCTTCAATAAATCATAACGTCCTAAATTTGGAAAATCCATATAATCACGACGGTTGTGGTAACGCCCCCCTGGTATCAAACTGTCTGTAGCGTCGATTCCCATGCGTGTAAGGAAAAATGCTAAAGTATCTTTTTCAATGGATTGATCATAAACAAATCGCACAGGCTCCCCTATTCGTCTGTCTTTTACACTTGACGAAATTTTTTCCATGAAACTTTTATTCAGATCGGCATCGATATCCAATTCGGCATCACGGGTAATCTTAATCATATGTGCCGAAATACTTTCATATTCGAAAATATTGAAAATATAATGCAGATTGTAACGGATTACATCGTCTAAAAGGATAATGTATTGCTTGTCTGAACTCGACGGAAGCACTACAAATCGATTTATCGTTTTAGGGATTTCAATAACCGCATAACGCGTTTCTTTCTTCTGAACTATTTTGGAAAGAATCGTGTTTTGGGGTTTCGGTTTCATAACCAATTTAACCGCTAAATATCCGGATGTATCTTTGAGTAATGGGAATTCGTCCAAATCGTTAAGGATAATGGTAATCAATTCGGGGCTGACTTTCTGGATGAAAAAATCCTTAATAAAGTTTTGTTGTTCCTTATTGATTTCGTTTTCGTTGATGATGAAAATGTTTTCCTTTTCCAACATTTTTTCAATAACACTCAACGTCCTTAAACTTTCTGATTGTTGTTCAATAACGATTTCTGTAATTTCTTTGAGTAATTGTTCAGCGGTAATCCCGCCAAGAATCTTCTCACCGGAAATACCTTCTGAATTTAATCTGCGGATGGCGGCATAACGGACACGGAAAAATTCATCCAGATTATTAGAAAAAATACCCAGAAAACGAAGCCTGTCTAATAACGGAACCGTTTCGTCTGCAGCTTCCTGAAGTACTCTTGCGTTAAAGGCTAACCAACTTTTTTCTCTGTCTATATATTTATTTTCCTGTGTAATACTCATGATTTTAACTGACTCGGAAAAATCGTTTTTACAATTTTTCCTCTTTGTATATTTTTCCAATCTTCTTCTTCAAACTTTAAGGAGACAAAACCCGATGTGGGAACATTATCTATATAGGAATCCCCAAATTTATTAACAAAATTTGTGATTGCCTCAT